>SBHI01000061.1 GCA_006226225.1 Alphaproteobacteria bacterium | reverse complement strand
ATCGTGTCCGAAGTCGGCGTTTTGCCGCGCGCACACGGCTCCGCGCTGTTTACACGCGGTGAAACACAGGCGCTGGTTGTGGCCACACTTGGTACAGGTCAGGATGAGCAGATCATTGATGCACTGGAAGGCGAATACAAAGAATCCTTCTTGCTGCATTACAACTTCCCGCCGTCTTCGGTTGGTGAATGCGGCCGTATCGGCCCCGTTGGCCGCCGTGAGATCGGTCATGGTAAACTGGCATGGCGTGCGGTGCATCCGCTGCTGCCGTCCAAAGACGATTTCCCGTACACGATGCGTGTTGTTTCCGAGATTACGGAATCAAACGGGTCATCTTCGATGGCAACGGTTTGCGGAACGTCTCTGGCATTGATGGATGCCGGTGTACCGCTGAAACGTCCGATTGCCGGTATTGCGATGGGACTGATTAAGGAAGGCGATGATTTCGTCGTTCTGTCTGACATTCTGGGTGATGAGGATCACCTTGGCGATATGGACTTTAAAGTGGCCGGAACGGAAAGCGGTATCACGTCGCTGCAGATGGATATCAAGATTACCTCCATTACCGAGGAAATCATGCGTATTGCTCTGGAACAGGCGCGTGAAGGCCGTATTCACATTCTGGGTGAAATGGGCAAGGCACTGGCGGATTCACGTCAGGAGCTGAGCAATTTCGCACCGCAAATCACCAGCTTTACGATCCCGCGCGATAAAATCCGCGAAGTAATCGGTACGGGTGGTTCGGTGATCCGTGAAATCGTGGAAGTGACAGGTGCCAAAATCGACATCGAGGATGACGGAACGATCTTCGTTGCCTCCGTTGATGCAGCCTCTGCCGAACAAGCAATCAAATGGATCAAAGACATCGTTGCCGTTCCGGAAGTCGGCCATATCTATACAGGTAAAGTCGTCCGGATCGTTGATTTCGGTGCTTTCGTGAATATTATGCACAAGACGGACGGTCTGCTGCATATTTCCGAAATTGCCAACCGCCGCATTGCAAAGGTCGAAGATGTCCTGAGCGAAGGCCAAGAGGTAAAGGTGAAATGTATCGGCATTGACGACCGTGGACGCATTAAATTGTCCATGCGCGTTATCGATCAGGAAACCGGCGAGGAAATCTCGCGCGAGGACGGTGAGCTGAAGGAAGCTGCCGACGCGTGATAAAAGGAAAACGCAGGCACGCATGGAAAATGTCGTTAATTTTTCGAATGCTCGCGCGGAGCGCCTTGGCGCTCCGCGCTTGCCGCGTCTGATCGGTCACCGCGGTGCGCGGGCCTATGCTCCCGAAAATACCCTCGTCAGCCTGCATACGGCGGCGGATATGGGGGCGGAATGGGTCGAAATTGACGTCAAACTCAGCCGCGACGGGGAACCGATTGTTTTTCATGATGAAGAACTGTCCCGCATTACCGGTGTTTCCGGCCTTGTTGCCGAAACTGACTGGGCCGCATTAAAAGAGCTGGATGCCGGGGCGCATTTTTCCCACAGTTTTGTTGATGAGCGCATTCCGCATCTGGAAGATGCGCTTTCCGTGATTTTGGATCGCGGCCTTGGTGTTAATCTTGAGATCAAACCTTGTCCGGGGCGTGAGAAAGAAACTGCGGAAATCATGCTGGACTGCGTCTCTCGCATCTGGCCTGATGCCGAAGATGACGAGGATGTACAGCCGCCGTTGATTTCCAGCTTTCAGGCGGTCAGCCTTGAAACAGCGCTGGAAATGATGCCTGAATATCCGCGCGGCTATCTGATTGCCACGGATATTGAAGAAACGATGCGTGATTGGCGCGCAAAAGCGGAGCATCTGCAAATTACCACCCTGCATTTCGACAGGCTGTTCCTGACGGAAAAAGAAGGTTTTCTGGACGAGTTTCTGGCTGCAGGCTATCCTCTGTTATCGTACACGGTCAATGAGATGGATATTGCAGATACACTGTTTCAACTAGGCGTTATCAGCGTTTTTACCGACAAGCCGGATTTACTGGATGAATGATAAAAAAAAGGAATTGTTAAATGAATACAGAGCCGAAAATACAGAATGAAGCGCAGGAAAATATTTTTTGCCGCGCATGCTTATCCGAAGATCTTCAGAAAGTGGGTGAGAAAGATCGCTTTGATCTGATGCGCTGCACATCCTGTGGTACGGTTGTTGTATCGCCTTGGCCGACGATGAAAGAGCTGAACGAGTATTATCAGGATTATAAGGCGAATGACAGCTATCTCAGCAAGAAAGAAAGCAAGCTGCGCCGTACGCGCAAACGTGTGCAGAAAATGCTGCAATTGTCGCCGCCCGGAAAACGTTTTCTGGATGTCGGTTGCAATGTCGGTTATACGGTTGCTTCGGCATCGTCCTTGGGGCTGGATGCGATGGGTATTGATATTGACGGTGCCGCCGTTGAGATTGCCAGTAAAGAGTTTCCCGAAGCAGGCGGATTTCAGCAAATGTCCGTCGAGGACATGGCGGAAACGGGCGTGAAGTTCGATATGGTCTATACCAGCGAAGTGATCGAGCATGTGCCGGATCCGGAAAGCTTTGTCCGTTCCATCTCAACACTGCTGTCAAAAGGCGGCGTCGCCTATATGACGATGCCCGATGGCGGACATTTCCTTGTGCCGAAGAATTTCTCCACATGGGGGCAGGTCGTGCCGCCGGAGCATCTGACATATTTTACCCGTAAAGGGATTGCAACGCTGTTGGCGCGTCACGGCTTGAAAGTCCGTCGCTTCCAAATCAGCTTCAAACCGGGTATCAAGCTGCTGGCCGTCAAGGAATAGGGCGGTTTTCAGCGATAAGTTAATGACTTCTTAATGCAGTTGTGAGATACTGGGGTTGTAGGTTCTTTTCTCGGGAATCTACTCTCGTTGTCTATTGTGTTGCCGGTCTTTGCAATGAAGACGGGTTGTTTTGGTGACATGTATTTAAAGATGAACAGACAAGGTGGGTTTTGAAATGTCCAGTGACCTCGCGCTGTTTCAGGCGATGTATAAAAAGATGGATTGGCAGACCGAACGTCAAAAGGTCTTGGCCGAAAACATTGCCAATGCCGATACCCCCAATTATGTACCGCGTGATTTGAAAGAACCTGATTTTCGCGATCTGTTGCAGGGAAGCAGCAGCCGTATTCCCTTTGGCGGCACAGGAGGAAGCTATCGTCTGACATTGAAAACAACACAAAGCGGGCATCAGGGCGGCAATGCGGATGGCAGTGCGGATAAGCGCCATGTCGCGCAGCGGGAAGTCTATGAAACATCTCCTGCGGGGAATGGCGTAATTTTGGAAGAACAGCTTTTAAAAGCGAATGAACTGGCGGTGGATCACCGGATGATTACCAGCCTGTATCAGAAAAACGTCAATCTGCTGCGCACTGCGATACGCGGCAGCGGTCAGTAACGGGCTTTAGGAAAAAGGAGGCCGTCAAATGGATTTATTAAACGCTATGGAAGTTGCCGCGAAAGGCATGCGCGCGCAAGGCATCCGTATGCGGGTGATTTCGCAGAATCTGGCCAATTCCGAAACAACAGGCAGTAAGCCGGGGGAAGACCCGTATCAGCGCCAAATCGTAACATTCAAGAATGTTTTGCAGCGTAATACCGGCGTAAATTTCGTAACGGTGGACAAAGTTGTCAAAGACAAGTCGGAATTCAAATTGAAATATGACCCGCAGCATCCTGCGGCGGATAAAAGCGGCTATGTCAGTTATCCGAATGTGAATCCGCTGATTGAGATGATGGATATGCGTGAGGCGCAGCGAAGCTACGAGGCGAATCTGGGGATTATTGATATGACGCGCAGCATGCTGGTGCGGACGATTGATCTGCTGCGCGCGTAAAAACGGATAAGAATAACCAATAGACGATCAACAGGGAGATAGTAGACACAATGGCTGATATCAAAGGCGCGCAAGCCTATACGGATGCAATTGCGCGGATCAAGCAAGGCATGGAGATGCCGGAAAGCGGAAAAACCGCCGGACAGCAGGGGCCCAGTTTTGGTGACATTCTGAAAAACACAATTCAAAGCACGGTCGAGACGCAACGCAATAGTGAACGTGTGTCTGCCGCCGCCGTTGCGGGTAAAGCGAATATCACAGATGTATTGCAGGCAGTGACAGAGGCGGAAATGTCCCTGTCAACAGTTCTGGCCGTGCGTGATCGCGTTATCCGCGCCTATGAGGAAGTGATGCGCTCTCCGATTTAACGGACATTTATAAGCACAACGCAAAAGCGGCGTCCATTGGGCGCCGCTTTTATATTCCGTATCCGTCTGTCTTAGCGGATATACAGATGTACCTCTGTCGCACCGATGCCGGAACGGGTTTCCGATCCCATGCTGATGCGGTTTGTTGGAACGCCCATTTGTGTCATGGTTCTGAGAACATCTTCGCTGTTGCGGCGGGCATCAGAGGAGGCCAAAGCCTGCTCTGCAGGGTTGCGCGATGCCGGAGAAACGGCGACAACATCGAATTGTGCGCCCGGATATTTTTCCATGGCCTGACTCAGAGCCGTGTAGAGCGGCTGCTGATACTGGACATTCGGGCGGTCAAAGCGGATGATGACCAAAGGACGTTTTGCCGGAACGGGCGCAGCGCTGAAGCTGGCTGCGGGATCGCGTTCATCCGGCGTATCTGCAACGCGGGAGAACAGGCGGCTGGACATGCTTTGGCCGTAAAGTTCGCCATTGGCGATGGCAACGGACAGGGTTTGCATGTTCAGGCGTTCGGTTCGCAGATAGGCGTTGCGGCGGTTGATCTCGTCATTGACGACATTCATCATGCGGTTGATACGTACGATATCCTGATTGACCATGTCTTCCAGTGCCGTCAGGTTCGTGTGGTCATCTTCCACCGCACCGGACAGGCCGAAAGTTGCACGTGTCGAATCATGCAGGAATGCGCCGCGGGATGCCGTATTGGCGATATCATTCGACAGGCGCGTCAAATCTTTGGACTGGGCGGAAAGCCTGTCCAGTTGTTCACCTGCACTGTTCCACATTTCCAGCATTTCCGGGTTGCCGGAAGTGGTGCCGGATTGCAGGCGCGCGCTCAGCTCGCCCGTCATACCGTAATAGGAACCGGCAATGCTGTCGCCTGTCATCTGCAGATTTGTCAGATGCGAGTCGTGTTTGTTGATTTCATCCTGCAGAGCCTGCAGTTCCTGATACATTTCCTGAACCTTGCGTCCGACCAGCGTGTCAATGCGCGGGGTTTGAATAGGAAGTTTTTCGATCGTGTTATGGGACATGGGTTCCCAGCTGTCCGTGATAACCGGCTCTTCCTGGGCGGGTTTGGAAACGGGTTTTGCGCGGTATCCGGCCATATCGGGTTCCGGAGACATGCCTTTATAAGCGGCAACTTCTGTTTCGACAGGAGCCGGTGCGACGGCAGGCATTTCACCGTCCGTATAGCTGTCGCGGGAACCGGGACGGTACAGAACCGTTGAATTTCGGTCTTTTACAACCAATGAAGGCCGCGTGGAATCAGCGGCTTGTGCCATCTGTGCTGTTTTGTCAGAGGCAGGCTCAGCCTGTGATGAGCTCCAGCCATCGGTTGCGCAGCCAGCTGTCAGCAGGCATGCCATCAAAGCCGGGACGGCCAGAAAAGAAACGCGTTTTGTCATGTTAATGTCCTAAGTCGTTCAATTATCTGAATTGTTTGTCAAACCCTTAACGATTCCACATACTATATATTTCATCATGCTAGAACAAGCGGAAAGATGCAATAACTCTTAAAAAACAATTATACTAAAGGCAAATCCTGCTTGTAGATCGCTTGACTTTCTTACGTATTGTTATTATGTATTATATTCATATTTAGATTCTAGATACCCATGAAAGGTACAGGCAAATGGTCAAGGTCTCTGATCAAGAAAATTACGTTTATTACCGTGCCAAGGGCCGCTCCCTTGAGGCTGTGGAGCAAATCCGTCCGCATAACCTGATGCAGCAACCTTCGGCTTCAACCGCAACGGTGCTGGAGGGGCTGGAAACTTTGGGGATTTTGAAACCGACGGCGGTGCAGATTCATTTGGCCGAGAACGCGCATCCGCGCCCTTATCTGGCGGCGCCGCAAGTTTATGAGCTGCCCTTTACCGGCGGTGTGAAAGAATATGTGGTGGAAGTTCCCGTTGATTATAACGGCGACCATACGCCGCCGCCGGATGCGGAAAAACTCTCTGCTAAGGAGGCCGCCTATGTGAAGTCCTATCTGGCGCATGGTGGCGGCTGGGCCGATCCGCGTCCGATGAATGACGCATTGGGGCTGAAACCGCGTTTCGGCACGCATATGCCGTCGGATTACGATGCGCGCACCTCACAGCATGTTGCGGTTTCTCCCGCTTTTTCGGGTGGGAATGAGACACGCTATTACAGGGCGCCTGTTGATATGACGAATAAACTGCGTAAATTCTTTAAAAAGGTGGAACAGGGCGGCACGGCTGCTGTGCAGCATGACCCGCTGTTCAAAATGCTGGTTGCTGATGACGGCAAGACTTTGCCGCAATTCTCCGACTTTAAGGCGGCGTCCTATCTTGTCTACCGCAATGTCAAAAACTATGTGCAGCTGCCGATCGATCGTGACCGCGATCTTGGGCAAATTGACTATGCACAGCAGCAGGAAGACGCGCTGAAAAGCATTTTCGGTGATCCGGATTATGATGCGGGCCTTGTGGCACGCGTCGAATCGGTCAAACGCGTCAATGCCGCGGAATATTACTGGGTTGCGGCAGATGATTTTGATCGCCAGATCGGCATCCGCCCGCCGTTGAACCCGCCACCGGCTCTTGACGAGCTTTATTGTGAAACGGTTTTCCGCGCGGAAGGCCGTTCAAAAGCCGTGTTGGAAGAAATTCTGCGTGCGGAAAAAGACCTGTATAAAAACCAGAAGGCGCTGGAACTGATTTTGTTTGGAGAGCCGGATGTCAGTGACAGTTTTAATGTCGGCGGGCATCAGTTTTCGACCTATAAAAGCCAGTTCCATCCCGAATATGACGAAGGGAAAATCGTTGGTATCCGCTGTGACTGGACACCGCTTCATCCCCATTATCAGGGTATGGAGAATGTCGAACCGCCGGAGGATTGGGTGGAAGTTAAAACACGTCCCGGTGTGTACCGCCCGGGTGATGATGCGCCGGAAGAGCAGAAAAAACTGTTCGCACGTCTGTCTTACCCCGATTACAAGTCCTTTGAGGATGTTTTTGGAGAAGATCCGATTATCGGTGTGCGTAAGGAGAAGGATGCCTATCCGCGTGCCTACCGCGAATGGCCTTTCGTGCATGCGCTGCGCAACCAGTTCCTGATTGAATCACCCGCAGATTACAAAGGCGAGGTTTTCCGCCCGACGGACAGCGCATGTTTGTCGAAAAAGGAATATTATGATTTCCGCAGCATGTGCGGAGATATGTATGAACCGCATATGATGCTGCGCCAGCAAGGCGTACCGCTGCCGGATGATTACAGTTATAAACGCCCTGATAATGATCATGCGGAGCGCCGTTATTTCCTGCCTGCGGGACAGTCGGACAAGATCTATCAGGATTATTTGAAGGAAAAAAACAAAGTCTCGAAACTGCGCAAGGATTTCATCAAAGCTGTTGGCGGCAGCGGCAGCTATGGCTTTTCGATGTCCGGCGAGATCCATCATGTCGAATTCTCCGAGGAAGTGCCGGCAAACTGGCTGCAGCAAAGGCAGCACCGTGGATCGCACATGGATGATGACGGCAAAATCTATGATGTGACGAAATTTGACTGTGTACCGGATGAAAGCACGGATGAGGGCCGTAAAAACGCCAAAAAGATGCGCAGCTTTCCCGCAGAACCGACACAGGATGACTTGCAGCAGCGCCTTGGCATCACATATGGGCGCTTGCGTCTGGATGACTATCAGGGGCGGACATTATTCCGTATTGATGCGGACAGCAAGACCGGCGCGTTAACACCGCCGCCCGGTGCGATTGAATTGCCGTCTTCTATCATTCAATGGCAACAGGCGGATATGATGGATAAACGTTGTGGAATCAAACCGCCGCCGATGTCCGAGGAATTAAAGGAAGATATTGCGGCATTCCAGAAAAAGATCGAAAGCTGTGCCAAGAAAACGCCTCCGAAAAAACAGGGGCCGAAAAAAGGCAAAGGTCGCGGTAACAAACGCTAAAAGCGTTCAAGCAGGCGGTCGTAATATTCTTTTTCGAAATCGGGGCGCTGATAATCATTTGAGCGCCTGCGCAATTCGCGGATGATTTCCTGAATTTTTGTGCGCTCTTTTTCGTCCGGCAGATCAAGGTCGGAGGTGTCGATATTATCGCCGTCCTGACGCCCCAGCGGATCACGTTCACCGTCTTGAGGGCCTTGCGGCTGTCCGCCGCCGCCGATCATCATGACATTTTCCAGCAGATCAGCAAGGCGTTCCAATTCCTGATCCATGCCTTTTTGCAGGGCCTCCAGCGCCTCTTGCTCGCTTTTCAGGGCGGTGGGGATATCCGGCTCTTCCAGACCGTCTCCGGCCTGTTTCATAAACTGGTCTGCTTCGGCCATCGGTTCGGGAACTTCGCCCAGCTTTTCATCCATTTTCTTGCTGATATCGCCAAGCTCTTTACGGATTTCGCCTTGTTTTTTTGCCAATTCCTTGTTTTTGTCGCCGTCTTTCTTGTTTTGCGGCTCTTTTTTCTCTTGCTTGCCTTGCTTATTCTGCTGCTGATCTTTCTTTTGATCCTGTTTTTGCTCTTGGCGGTCTTTTTCTTCCTGTGTTTTTTCGATCAGCTCTTGCTGTTTTTCGATCAGTTTTTGCAGATCGCCGATATTTTCAAATTCTTTGTTATCAAAGGGTTGGGCGTTTTTCAGCTTTTCCGGATCCATCTGTTCCATGAATTTGCGCATCTGCTCGATCATTTTCTGCATATTTTCTTTCGAGCCGCCTTCGGACATCTGCTGCCATTGCTGGAACATGCTGCCGACATCCATTTTTTCCGCCAGACGATCCATCAACTCCTGCGACATTTGCTGGTTTTCCTGGTTGCCGTTTTGTTCGTTCTGCATCTTTTCCCGCAGCTCTTCACCGAGTGCCTGCATATAACGCGCCATGGTTTCCTGCATTTCGGCAGCCAGTTTCTGGAATTCCTCTTCCGTCATATCGCCTTTTTCCATTTTTTCCGCCAGCTGTTCCAGCGCATTGCGCAAATCCCGCGCGGCGACAGCCAAACTTCCGTCTTCGATATGCAGGGCGGTTTTCCACAGCAGCTCGCGCACGTTTTTCAGGCGCTTCAGCCATTGATCTTCCGTCTTCTGGTTCATGCGGGAATAGGGGGAGGCGACAAGGCGCTCCAGCGTCATATGTGCAACCGTCAGCGACAAAAAGACCGTGATATCATCACGATATTGGTCGGGGGCGGTCGCAATACCGCGCAGCTGCGTCCACGCATTCAGTCGTTCGGCGGCGTTATTCGACCATGCCAGTGTCTGGCGGATTTCAACCAGCGCTTTGGCGACCGGGTGTTTGAACTGACGCATCGGTAAAACGGTTTTAAAGGGGTTGCTTTGTCCGACTTGTCCGCCCGTGTCTTCACCGAGAATGCTGAGAACAACGGGTTGCCCGGCAAAAACCGATTCTGTCATATCGGTGGTGCGTGTTTCCGCAATATGGCGCAGGGGCGGATCCTGGGGCACGCTAATCGGGAAGTGATATTGCTTTTTTTCTTCCGGCGTCAGCGGCGCTTTATCCAGCTTGCTTTGCAGGGAGGCATCGGGTGTGATGTACATATCCAGCTTGGCGATGCCGTAATCATCCACAGCGCTGTATGACCATTCGATTTCCTGCGTTTCAACTTCGGCAGCTTTGTCTTCCAGTTTGATTTGCGGCGCTTGATCGGGAACGGATGTCACCGTCCAATGCGCCCGTTTTAGAAAAAAGCGTTTCATCACGACATCGAAATCTCGGGCCTCCGCAAAGTCGATATCAATACTGTAATGGCCTTCATTATTGAAGATCAGGTCTTTGCGAGTCCCATCCACATAAACGCGTGGTGGAAAATGGCGGGTTTTTGAAATATGCATGGTCAGCGTGCTGTCTTGCGGCAAGGTAATTTTACCACCGATGCTTTTCAGCGGGCCGCTGTGCAGGTATTGCGCTTCGCCGCCAGCATAAGCAGGCGGTGTGACCCATGCCGTCATTTCCATCAAAGGCGGTTTCCATGACGGTGTGACAATTTCTGCCATTTCTTGCGGCGGCGTTAAAGCTTGTGATATGCGCAGGTTACGGCTGTCTCCGGCAAAATAAAATCCTGCAGCAAAAACGAGAATGGCCAGAAATCCGAGGCGCCAGGGATCTTGCTGTTTCAGGGAGCGGTCGGGTTGCAGCAGGCGAATCTGCGTCAATTGTTCTCGTGCCCGCAGCAGATGTTTTTTCCAGAGCAGTTTTTGGTCGTCACTGCGCGTTCCGTGAAAAAGTTGGTCTGTCAGGTTGTTCAAGGGACGGTGTGCGACATGGGATGATATTTCCAGCTTACGCATGATATCCCGCACATCCGGCCATTTCAGACGCAAAAATGCCCGGCGGATGAAAAACAGCATGGCGGAGATAAAGACCAGCAGGGTCAGGGCATGCAGCCACCACGGCATGTATGAGAATACATCGAGCAGCCCCAGCCCGAGATAAAACAGCGGCAGCGTCAATACAGGCCATGTTTCAATCACAAGGCTGGTCACAAACAGCCGGCACTGGCTGAATCTTAAAAGACGGCGTGTTGATTTGGGCAAATTATAAAACGACATATCCCTCATCTTTTTATTATATCATGAAGTTTTGTGCCTTAGGGAAGGTTTTTCGTGTAACGGTTTTTAAGCTTAAGGATTGTTTTTGATCGGGTCGGGATAAGTGCGCGGATAGGTGACGGTTTTGCCGTCTTCGGGTGGCAGAACCCGAGAGGGCTTGATGCCGCAGCCGCCCAGTGCAAGACTTGTAGCAACGGTCAGGAAACAGAAAAATAGGGATGTTGCGCGGAACATAGCTTTCCTTTAAAAAAGAAGGGATCATTCAACTCTATCGCAATTCTAATCGAGGGCGAAAATATGGCAAGCAAAAACCAGACGGCGATTATTGGTATCATTGCTGTTATCTGCGTTTTAGCGGCAGGAATGTTTCTGAAGCAGCGCATGGATTCCGGAGAACAGAAAAAACAGCAGATCGCCGTTGAGCAACGCAAAGAGGATTTTCGTGCCGAGATGGAAGAGGCGCGTAAAGAACGGGAGGCACGTATCGCAAAGCGCCGTGAGGAACGCAAGAACGCTCCGCCTTTTCGTCCTGACACAACGCGGGAAATCGTGTTCGGGAATATGGATGACGGCAAGGATTATCCCATGTCTTCTTTTAAGGGGAAATTACTGGTCGTCAATTTATGGGGCATGTGGTGCAAGCCTTGTATCAAGGAATTACCGCGCTTTATGGAAGCGCAGAAATTTTTTACCGGTGCGCCGGTCACTTTTGTCGCCGTGTCCATGGATAATACCGGACAAGCTCCGCTCCGCGCCTTCCTGAAACGGAATAAAATTCAATTAACGCCGCTTTACATGGATACGCAGCGTTCCATACGTCACCGTGAAAATATGATGGCACTGCCTGTTACATGGATTATCGGCCCTGACGGCAAGCTGCTGCGCCGCATTGAGCAGCCTGCGGATTGGAGCAGCAA
This sequence comes from Alphaproteobacteria bacterium, assembly GCA_006226225.1. GTDB lineage: Bacteria > Pseudomonadota > Alphaproteobacteria > Micavibrionales > CSBR16-224 > CSBR16-224. Next base: position 19,954 of record SBHI01000061.1, on the reverse strand, counting down.
GGAGTCGCAGCAATTCATTCTGTTTTATCTGAAACAAACGGGCTTGTTGAAAAAGTAAAAATGCTCAGTGGCGCCAGAAATGCGGCGACAGCATCACCAGCAGCGTAAACAGCTCCAGACGTCCGAACATCATGGCAATAGACATGACCCATTTTCCGGCCTGCGTCATATCCGTAAACGTACCTGCAGGCCCAAAGGTTTCGCCAAGCGCGGGCCCGACGTTTGAAATCGCTGTTACAGCACAGGACATTGAATCCAGAAAATTCAGTCCGGTCATTTGCAGCAACAATGCGGTAATTGTAAAGCTGAGCGCGAACAGGAAAAAGAACGACATCACCGACATCTGTACATCCTGGGAAACCGGCTGGTTATTGTAATAGGGACGGATGCTGGCATGAGGTTTCACGAGTGTGGTGATTTGCACATGGGAGACGGCATAGAGAATTTGGAAGCGGAAAATTTTGATGCCGCAGGTTGTTGACCCCGCACAGCCGCCGATACACATCAAAAAGAAGAACAGCCCTTTGGCAAAGCCGCCCCATGCCGAATAATCCGTTGTGGCATAGCCTGTGCCGGTAATAACGGAGACGGCGTTAAAGCTGGCATAGCGAAAGGCGGAACCGAGAGGAGCATTAAAAGTCAGGGTCAGATAGAACATCAGTGACAATATGGCCAGTCCGACGATACTTAGAAACCATTGCACCTGCGAGTCGCGGAAAATGGCCAGCAGATTGCCGCGGATAGCGCGTAGATAGAGCATGAAGGGCAGGGAGCTAAGCAGAATAAAGAAGGTCGCCGTATAGTCCAGACGGGCGCTGTCAAAATACCCCATTGACTGGTCATGTGTTGAAAAGCCGCCTGTGGCAATGGTTGTCATGGCATGGTTTATGGCATCAAAACGCGTCATGCCGCCCAGTGCATAACAGGCGGCGCAAATTGCCGTTAACATCACATAGATGGTACCGATTGAGGCGGCGATCTGCGCGGCACTGGGCAGAACTTTTTCCACATCCATCGCTTCGGTCTTGAAAAGCTGCATACCGCCGACATTCAAAAGCGGCAGAACGGAAAGCGCCATCACAATAATCCCGATTCCGCCGAGCCATTGCAGCATGGAACGCCACAACAGTAATCCCCGCGACATATCATCTAGACCGGTTAGAACGGTTGCGCCGGTTGTTGTGACACCGGAGATGGCCTCAAACAGCGCATCAGTGAAACTGATATCAGTATCGGAAAAATAAAACGGCAGGGCACCGAACAAGCCGACAACAATCCAGATCAAGTTGGTCATTAAAAAGGCTTCGCGGATGCGGAAGGTGAATTTTTTCTCGTAATTTGCCAAAGCGGTTAGGGCACCACAAAATGCGGTTAATGCCTGTACGGAGGCAAAGCTTTTCCAGTTTTTATTGTCAAAGAATTCCAGCAGCACCGACGGCAGCATGACGACAGCCAGAATCGTCAATAAAATACCGAGTGAGAAAAAGATGGGCCGGAAATGCACGGGCGGAACCTTGGGTGTTTTTTAGAGACTGTTTTTTAATGTTTTTTATTCATTCACATCCATTGTAGCGCGTCAGAAAACATAAATGTAGATTTTTGTGTCGTAAACACCCGTCAGGGGAACGATTTTATCGGGTTTTTTCTTGCCGAACTGGAAGGTGCTGCTAATGACAACGCTGCCGGGTTTGAGCTCCTTTGTCATTTTTTCCTCTAGGTTTTCCATGTGCTGATTTGACAAATAACACAATATGATATCAGCATTTGTTAAATCATATTTGTAAATATTTTCATGGCGGATATTGGTGTCGTTGCCAACGGCGCGCAATTTGGAGAACAGGTAGGGAAAGAGTGATTTCTCAATCCCCGTTGTGGTCAGCCATGGAAAGTGTTTCGTGGCACTGCGGGCCATGCCGCCCCAACCGCATCCTAGTTCCACGATATTGGCATGGCCGTCTTTGGCGTATTCCTCGATCAGTTCCATCATGCGCGCGCGGACTTTCGGGGTTGTCGGCATGCAGGAAACGCCGAGGCGCTGCTGATAATATTCGTTGAAAAGCGTCACGAACAGCAGTACAACTGTACAGACAAGCGATAGGGTCAGGATGATTTCCAACATTTTACGGAGCGTCGCCTTTCATGTCGCGTATGATCAATCAAATCAAGATATAATAACAGCAGATGAAGACCAATACACCAAATATTCCGTGCCATGAAACGGATGTCGTTGTCATCGGAGCCGGTCCGGTGGGATTATTTGCCGTGTTTGAATGCGGCATGCTGGGAATGTCCTGCCATGTGATCGATGCGCTGGAAAGCCTTGGCGGCCAATGCGCCGCGCTGTATCCGGAAAAGCCGATTTATGATATTCCCGCCCATCCCGTGCTGGAAGCGGGGCAGCTGATCGAGAATCTGATCAGTCAGATCGAGCCTTTCGACCCTGTCTATCATTTGAACCAGCAGGCCGTTTTCATGAAGGAAGAGGGCGCAGACGGCTGGTGCGTGACAACAACGACAGGCACGCAAATCCGTGCCAAGGCGGTTGTGATTGCGGCAGGTGTCGGTGCTTTTGGGCCGAACCGTCCGCCATTGGGAGGGCTTGCGGATTATGAAGGCAAATCGGTCTTTTATATGGTGCGCCGCCGTGATGATTTTAAGGGCAAGCGGCTGGTCATCGCAGGTGGTGGTGATAGTGCTGTTGACTGGGCCGTCTCTTTGGCTGAAGTAGCAGAAAAGATTTATGTGGTGCATCGCCGCGATAAATTCCGCGCTGCGCCGGAAACAGTCCGCCGTATGCATGAACTGGCAGAACAGGGTGATGTTGTGGAGATTGTGACGCCATATCAGCTTGGCGCATTGCACGGACAGAACGGCATGATGACAGCGCTGGAGGTGACGGATTTTGATGGCGGCAGCCGGATGCTGGAGGCGGATGTGCTGTTGCCGTTTTTCGGGCTGGCCAGTAAAATTGGCCCGATTGCCGATTGGCAGCTGGAATTGCAGCAGAATCATATTGTTGTAGATCCATCCACTTGTGAAACCAACCGCGCAGGGATTTTTGCCGTTGGCGATATTGCATGTTACAAGAACAAGCTGAAGCTGATCCTGACAGGCTTTTCCGAAGCGGCAACGGCGGCGCATGCGATTCATCCGCGCGTCTTCCCCGGGCAGGCCCTGCATTTCGAATATTCGACAAGCAAGGGCGTACCTCTGTAAGGCCAAAGCTATAAAAAGAATAATATAAGCAAGGAGTTGCAGTATAATGTTTATACAAACAGAAGTTACCCCGAACCCTGCCACGTTAAAATTTTTGCCGGGATGTGAGGTTATGCCGTCGGGTTCTGCCGAGTTTAAATCGGGGGACGAGGCGGAAAAAAGCTCGCCGCTGGCGCATAAGCTGTTTTCTCTTCCCGAAGTCTGCGGTATTTTTCTGGGCAAGGACTTCATTTCCGTGACCAAGGCGGAAGAGAGTGATTGGGATGATCTGAAACCGGCGGTGCTGGATATCGTGATGGAGCACTTTACGCTGGGGCATCCCGTCATGCTGGACGAAGCGCTGGATGCGGTGCGCAGCGATGCAGAAAAAACGCATGCGCCCAGTGATCTGGATAGTGAAATTGTTAAGCAAATCAAAGAATTGCTGGATACGCATATTCGTCCTGCCGTGGCGCGTGACGGCGGCGATGTTTTGTTTGATTCTTTTGAGGACGGTATCGTGTATCTGCATATGCAGGGAGCGTGTTCCGGCTGTCCCAGTTCGACAATAACGCTGAAATCGGGCGTGCAGAACCTGTTGCAGCATTTTATCCCCGAAGTCGTGGAAGTGCGTGCGGTTGAAATCTAGTGACTGGCGGTATGGGGCAGGTTGATTTTTTTGAAAAAATTAACTGTATCTCAACCTGTCATCTGCTAGGATTTAAAAAAAGACGAAAGAGGGTCGAATGCAAGATAACGATAATGCTTTTAGGTATGACCGCATGGTAGAGGAGGCGCTGCGCGGCGTTGTTCGTGCAGCCTTGCAGGAAACGGCGGAAACCGGACTTGTCGACGATCACCATTTCTACATTACCTTCCAGACCAAGCATAAAGGTGTGGAAATGCCGCAATATCTCAAGGAACGCTATCCCAATGAGATGACGATTGTTTTGCAGCATCAGTTCTATGACCTTGAAATTGAACAGGATTATTTCTCTGTGATGCTCAGCTTTAATAATGTGCCGGAAAAACTGGTCGTGCCGCTTGATTCGATCACGATTTTCGCGGATCCGTCGGTGAATTTCGCACTGCAATTCCAGCCGCTGCATCCCGGACAAGAAGATGATGATGACGGACAGGATGACGAGCTGAACTTGAAAGAAGGCGAAAAAACCGGACAGGTGATCTCGCTCGACAGCTTCCGCAGCAAGAAAGAAAATGACGATTGATGCCATATCAATCGCACATGCTCAAAAAATGACAGAAAAAAAGAATGAGACTGCGGGCAATCATGCCATAGTCGTCAAAAATCTCGAAAAAGTTTTTGGCCCGATCCGTGCGGTAGACGGAATCAGCTTTTCCGTACCCTTTGGCAGTACAACCGCATTGCTGGGCGGTAACGGGGCGGGCAAAACCACGACATTATCAATGCTGCTCGGCATTCTTTATCCCAGCGCCGGCTCGATTGCCGTCTTGGGGCATGACATGACCAATGACCGTTATACTGCGCTGGAGCGTATGAATTTTGCCTCACCTTTTACCGATTTGCCGCGCCGTCTGACGGTGCGGGAAAATCTGACGGTCTATGGACGACTTTATTCTGTTCCCGATCTGCCTGACCGTATTGACGAGCTGGCGGAAGGCTTTGCTTTTACAGATTTTCTTGACCGTCATTACGGCAAAATTTCCGCTGGGCAGCAGGCACGTGTCGCCTTGGCAAAGTCGCTGTTGAACAGGCCGGATGTACTGCTGCTGGACGAACCGACGGCTTCTCTGGATCCGGATATGGCCGATAAGATCCGCAGCTATATCGAAAAATACCGCAAAAAGACCGGCGCGACGATTCTGCTGGCCTCCCATAACATGCCGGAGGTTGAAAGACTGTGTGATAATGTTCTGATGATGCGGGAGGGTAAAATTGTCGATACCGGTGCGCCGCAAACGCTGATTCACCGCTATGGTCTGCGCAATATGGAGGATGTATTCCTGAAAGTGGCGCGTGACCACGGCAACAACAATGCCGTCACGGCGCTTTTGAAAAAGAAGAAAACCGCAAAAAAGAAAAGCACGGCAAAGAAGAAGAGGGCCGGGAAAAATGATTAGTTTCGGCCGCATTTACGCGATGATCCTGCGCTATTTCTATATTTTGCGCAAATCCTGGCCGCGTATTCTTGATCTTATCTACTGGCCGACCATGCATATGGTGCTGTGGGGTTTTATCAGCCGTTATTTTGCCGCATCCTCGGCGCATATTCCTTATGTTGTCGGAGCGCTTTTGGGGGCGGCGCTGCTGTGGGAAATGCTGTTCCGCTCGCAGCTGAGTGTCTCTCTGTCCTTTATGGAGGAGCTATGGTCGCGCAATATCGGCCATCTCTGCGTCAGTCCGCTTCGTCCGGCGGAATGGATTTTGTCGATGATCTGTATCAGTATTATCCGTACGCTGATCGGGGTGACACCTGTACTGTTTCTGGCGATGTGGCTTTACGATTTTAATATTTTCAGTATCGGCCTGCCATTGGCGGCGCTGATTATCAATGTCTGGATCATGGGCTGGTGGCTGGGCCTGTTTATCACCTCTATCTTGATGCGGGCAGGGCTTGGCGCTGAAGGGTTCTGTTATGCGCTAACCTTTCTGTTTGCACCGCTTTGCGCCGTCTATTATCCGATCAGCGCCTTGCCGGAGAGTATTCAGGTGATTTCACGGGCACTGCCTGCATCGCATGTCTTTGAAGGCTTGCGGGGTATCCTGCTGGACGGGCAGTTTCATGCCGAATATCTGTGGCGGGCGGCGGGACTGAACGCCGTTTATTTTGTGATTGCCACAGGGTGTTTTTTCTGGTCATTGGACCGGTCGCGCAAACATGGCGGATTATTGCAGACGGGAGAGTGAGTCTCGCTTGCAATCCGTTGCGTGCTTGCGCATAATAGGCTCGAAATTTGCGTAGACGTTGCGCTGTTAACAGTAATCAGGAGTATAAAAGATGGATAATTTCCAAAAACGGTTAAGTGCTTTCGAGGCAAAATTCCAGCACGATCAGGAAATGATTTTCAGAGTCAGCGCCCGCATGGTCAAATTTTTCGGATTATGGGCGGCAGAACAGATGAAGCTGGGTGAGGACGAGGCCAAAGCCTATGCCCAGCATCTGGTCGAATTCGATCTGGATGAGCCGGGTTTTCAGGATGTAATCGGCAAAGTGCAGAAAGACCTGCCGGGCGTGTCCGAATCCCGCCTATGGCTGGAGCTGGGACGCTGTCATGAAGAGGCCCTCGAAAGCGTTGAAGCGGCAGATTCAGCCGCCACAGAGGCCGTTTAATTTTTTGACAAATCGGTTGTGATTATTTCTTCTCGCGGTAATTCTTCTCGCGGAAATCTTGGCGTGTGGCATAGCTTTTAACGTCTTCAAAGCTTTTATCCATCGCCGCTGCCGCCAGCAGCGAGGAAACCGAACCGATTACACGGCCTTGCAGTACGGCATCCGCATCGGCTTTGCCGTCATTGTCCAGACGTACCTCAAGCAAGCCGTAAGTGCTGTCGAGCTTATCGGTAATATCGCGGGGTAGGCGCATACGGTTGCGGAACAACATCGGTTTCGCATCAATGTCAGCCAGTTCATATTGCGGTGTAAAATGCAGATGCCCGTCATCCGTCATGCCGTCCAGCACGTCACCTTCGGCATTGATGATGACATATCCGTAAAGACGGTTTTCCTGATGGTATTGATTTTTATCGTTATTCAGCATTACACACCTCTATTTTCGTATTCGCCGTAGAATTATAGAATCACACACACAATATTATTATACATAATAATTCATTATAATGCAAATATGTAAAATATATTTCTGTGCGTTAGCCCTTGTCTTTTGCAGTGCAGCAGGTGTAAAAAGGCATTAAGGTAAAAGATCATTTTTAATCAGGAGGGAATATCATGACAGCACGTGTTGCCATTAACGGTTTTGGACGGATTGGACGCCTTGTTCTGCGCGCCGCCTTTGAATCAGGGCGTAATGACGTCGAAATCGTCGCCATCAACGATCTGGCGGATGTGAACACCAATGCGCATCTGTTGAAATACGACACGGTACACGGACGTTTTAACGGCGATATCGCGGTTGCAAACGGCAATCTGATCATCAACGGTCATGAAGTAAAATGCGTGCAGGAACGTGACCCGACGGCACTGCCCTGGGGCGATATGGGTGTTGACGTGGCGATGGAATGCACAGGTATTTTCACCAGCCGTGAAGCGGCAGGCAAACATCTGGAAGCAGGCGCACGCAAAGTGCTGATTTCCGCCCCCGGTACGGATGAGGATCTGACGGTTGTTTACGGCGTCAACAGTGACGCTTTGACGGGCGATCACAAAATCGTTTCCAACGCCTCCTGCACCACGAACTGTCTGGCACCTGTGGCTGCGGTTCTGCACGACACGGTCGGCATCAAACACGGCTTTATGACGACCATTCACAGCTACACAGGCGATCAGCGCATTGTTGACACGATGCACAAAGACCTGCACCGCGCACGGGCAGGAGCCTGCAACATGATCCCGACCTCGACGGGTGCTGCGCGCGCTGTCGGTAAGGTTCTGACGGATCTGAAAGGCAAGCTGGACGGTGTTGCCATCCGCGTGCCGACCCCGAATGTTTCGGTTGTTGATCTGAAATTCGTTGCCGAAAAAGACACGAGCGTTGAAGAAATCAATGCTGCCATCAAAGCATCGGCTGACGGCGCAATGCATGGCGTCCTTGGCTATTATGACGAGCCGCTGGTCTCCAGCGACTTTAACCATGATGCCCGTTCCTCGATCTTTGCACTGAACGAGACCAAAGTGCTGGATGGCCGCCTTGTCCGCGTGATGAGCTGGTATGACAACGAATGGGGCTTCTCCAACCGTATGTCCGATACGGCTGTGAAGCTGGCATCGCTCTAAGCCGCCAAAGCTAAATCATTGTATTTTAACGCATAGTCAACCTTATTCCTGTAAAATGGAATAAGGTATGACAGCGATTTCAGGTGTGCAGTTTTCCATTCCTGTGCAGCGTTCCGCCGCGATAGCGCCGGAACAGGTCTCTGCACGTGCCAATCAGCAGCAAAGCAATGCAGAAGGGCTGACGGAAGAGGAGCAAAAGACTGTCCGTGAGCTGAAACAGCGCGATATCGAGGTGCGCGCCCATGAACAGGCGCATAAATCCGTCGGCGGCCCTTATGCTGGTGCGGTCAGTTTTGAGACGGTGACAGGGCCGGACGGGCGCGAATATGCCGTCGGAGGTGAGGTGCGGATTGATGCTGCGCCGGTACGCGGCGATCCGGAAGCAACCATTCGCAAAATGGAGATTGTCATCCGCGCGGCTTTGGCGCCGGCGGAACCCTCACCGCAGGATGTGCAGGTTGCGGCACAAGCGCAGCAGACGAAATTGCAGGCACAGGCTGAACTGAGCCGGGAACGTGCGGAAGAAGCCGCAGAACGGCGCGGTGACGGCGGAAATCAAAGCGGGCTTTTGGCAGCATTGCAGGCTTTTTCGGATGCGGAGAAGACAACGCAACAGGCGACGGAAGATATCACAGGCATTCTACTGGATATCGCCGTTTAGGAGGGCGGAACAGATTATTTTCCGTGCTGTTTCGTGCGTTGCGGCTGTTGTTGGTGCGGTGTGACCTTTTGGTCATCTGTATCGGCATGCTGCCCTGAATTTGAAAACAGTGACGACAGTAGGTTCTGCTCAACCTGAAACTGGTGCGCATTATCCGCCTGTGATGTAAAGGGAACGGGTGGTGCGGCGATAACGGCCGCATGGGAGTTTTCCGGCTGTTCGGCCAAAGCGGCGGCTTTCAGGGCTTTGAAAAAGCCTCCCTGTTTCTCACTGCGGTCAAACAGACCTTTACCCAGCGTGGCCATCGCGCCGTAGCTGGCCATTAAAGCGCCAACAGCGCAGACGCTTGCGCCTGTTAATGTCAGCCCTTTTGCAACGGCTATGCACAGAATGACAGGGGTGAGGGCGAAGCTTAGCCCGCCGCCCAGCATGAATGCGCAGCCAAGTGCAAGTCCGGCTGTGGAGGTGACCAGTTTTTTCTGTTTTGCGGAAAGCGGAACATCCAGCGCCGTCAGCAATTTCTCTGTTGCTGTGCCGAGTTTTTGCGCGAGTTTTTCACCGCTTTGATAAATAGCTTTCAACATAGCATGACTCCCTATTACCACACACAGCGGTGATAATATGTTAAATATTAAGGATTGTCAAGCGTGGAGACGGGGTTTTTCACGGAAATGCCCGTTTTGCGCCGAATTCGGCTTTATCCTTTTTTGGGGATTTGCTAGACTCCCCGTGCGAATAACCCTATTTCAACAGCAAGAGGTGCGAAAATGAGCAAAACAGGACTGAAGCCCGGCGTTGTCACCGGTGAGGAGTATTTGACACTGGTAAAAGCCTGTAAGGATGGCGGCTATGCATTGCCGGCCGTCAATGTTGTCGGTACGAATTCCGTTAATGCGGTGCTGGAAGCGGCGCAAAAGAACAAATCCGACGTTATTATCCAGCTGTCCAATGGGGGCGCGGAATTCTATGCCGGTAAAGGTATGGAAGACGGTTTCACGGCAAAGGTGCTCGGCGCTGTCGCCGCAGCCAAACATGTGCATCTGCTGGCGGAACATTACGGCGTTTGCGTCGTGTTGCATACGGATCATGCCAACCGTGCGCTGATTCCCTGGGTGGAAGCAATGCTGGATCACGGCGAGCAGCATTTCAAGGAAACGGGCAAGCCGCTCTTTACGTCTCATATGCTGGATCTTTCGGCAGATGATATTGATTTCAACCTGTCGGAATCCGCACGCTTGCTGAAGCGTATGGTGCCGCTGGGGATGAGCATCGAAATCGAACTCGGCGTGACAGGCGGGGAAGAAGACGGCGTCGGTTCCGATGACGATATCGGTGCGGATAACCCACATCTCTACACGCAGCCGGAAGACTGTCTGCGTGCCTATGAAACGCTGAATCCGATCGGCCATTTCACACTTGCGGCTTCGTTTGGCAATGTTCACGGCGTTTATAAGCCCGGAAACGTCAAATTACGCCCCGAAATCCTGAAAAACTCGCAGGAACTGGTGCAAAAGACCCATAATACGGGTAAAAACCCGCTGGATTTGGTCTTTCACGGTGGTTCCGGCTCTGAAAAGGAGAAAATTTCGGAATCTCTGACCTATGGCGTGTTCAAAATGAATATCGATACGGATACGCAATTTGCATTCGCCGAGCCGGTTGGCAAATATGTCGAGGCCAATACGAAAGCCTTCAAATATCAGGTCGATCCCGAAGATGGCACACCGTATAAAAAGCAGTATGATCCGCGTAAATGGCTGCGTGAGGCCGAAAAAGGTATGGCGGCACGTCTGGATGAGGCATTTGCCGATCTTGGCGCAACAGGGAAGTCTCTTGCGCTAAAAAAAACGGATGAGCTTGCCGCTTAAGGCGGCCAGCTGATTTTGTCGGCTTTTTAGGGAATGTCAGGGTTTTGCGCGCGCCTGCTGCTGGTCAATTTGGCAGGGGGTGCAGCGTACGACCTCGTCATCTTCCAGCTCATAAAACATGATAAAGCCGCGCTCCAGTGCTTCTTCAAGGTAGTCACTGCTTAAATCCTTGATAATAATCAGGGCTTCGGGCGTTTCTACTTTCAGGCTTTTATCCGGGCTGATCTGAAAATGTAGTCCTTCACCGTTGATTTTGTCGAATTCCTTTAATTTGCTCACCAATACCGTCACGCCTGTGTGCATGGTGAACATAACTTCATAATCAGTGATAGATTTTTCCTGAGCCATTATTTGCGCCCGCATCGTTTTTGCCCTAATTTATAGCTTACCAGAAACATTCTTAACAAAGCGTTGCAATCATGGGGAAAGACACAGAAAAACGAATCGCGCTATCAGTGCAGGATGATGTGCTCGCAGATGCTTTGGAGGCGTTTTTATCCGCGCATTACACGGTATTTTGCGATGATGGAGCGGCGGAATATGATTTGCGCTTTGTTGATAATATATCTGTCGGAAATGACGGGCGCGATGTTTCTGTTGATGTGCCGTTGCGTGCCGGGGGGCTTTTGGATATGGCCAGACAGTTTTTTGCCCGGCGGGAGGCTGCAAACCTGAAACAGGTGCTGACAATCGGAAAATGCCGCTTTATTCCTGCGGAACGAATTTTGCGTTTGAAATCAGGAGGGCAGGAGGCATCCCTGACTGAAAAAGAGGCGGATATCCTGCTATATCTTTATAACCGCACCGGACAAAGCGTGAGCCGGGCGGAGTTGCTGGAAAATGTCTGGAAATACAATGCGACGGTCAATACCCGTACGCTGGAAACCCATATTTACCGCCTGCGGCAGAAGATTCAGCAGCTTGCGGGGGATCCGCTAATCGAAACCGGAGAAGAGGGCTATATGTTTACGGGAAGCAAAAAAAAATAGCCGGAATGAAAACATCCCGGCTATAATTTCATTCAACCAACTTTGGAGCGAGCAATACACATTCAACTGAAGACTTTAAAACCCTATAATTTTAGTATTGCATAACAATATTAAGTTTTCGTAAAATTTTCTGCAAATTGCACTTTTTCATGTGAATACCCTATATATAAGAAATATGCTTGCACTTTATGCTGCGATGTATTATATAAAAGCGTTTCCGCCTCCCTGCAGGAGGGCAGGAAAAAAGATTTTGAAAAGAATGCGATAAAGATAAAGAACAAAAGGATAAGGCAATGGCTGTACCTAAGAAGAAAACCTCGAAGTCGAAACGCAATATGCGCCGTTCGCACCATGCCCTGTCGTCTCCGGTTTATGCCGAAGACAAGACGACCGGCGAATTCGTACGCCCGCACCATGTCTGCTTGAAAACAGGCATGTACAAGGGCCAGCAAATCATTGAACCTGCTGAATAATTAAAGACTAAATAACAGGTAATGCGCAAACAGGAACAGCACAGAAACGCCTAGGCTCTGTGCTGGTTTCGCATGACAACGGGAGACAGCGGTTTTGCGGCAAAAATTTACAATGGCACTGGATGCAATGGGCGGCGACGAGGCGCCTGATCATGTCATTGACGGCGCCGTTCTGGCTCTGCGCAATCACCCCGAACTGTCTTACATTTTTACAGGCGATGAGGCGAGAATCAAACCACTGATTGATGCCCGCCCGTCCTTGCGTAAAAAATCAGAGATTCGCCATACGGAAGAAATGGTACTGCCGGATGACAAGCCGTCAGCTGCGCTGCGTCACCGTAAAAACTCTAGCATGAGTCTGGCGGTGCAGGCTGTTGCGGATGGTGATGCGGCCTGTGTCGTTTCAGCAGGCAATACCGGTGCGCTGATGGCGATGGCGCTATTTGGCTTGAAGCCGCTGCCCAATGTTTCCCGCCCGGCGATTGCCTCTTTTTATCCGACCATGAAAAAAGGCCGAAAAACCGTTCTGTTGGATCTGGGCGCGAATATTCAATGCACGGCCAAGAACCTGACGGAATTCGCCGTATTGGGCGCGATTTTTGCGCAGGTGGTTTTGAAGGTTGAGAGGCCGCAGATCGCACTTTTGAATGTGGGATCGGAAGAAATGAAAGGCAGTGAAGAGGTTAAGGAAGCAGCGCATATGCTGGCGGAAATGCCGCTGCCGGGAGAGTTTGTCGGCTATGCCGAAGGTGATGACATTATGAAAGGTGTCGTCGATGTTGTCGTCACAGACGGTTTTACCGGAAATGTGACGTTGAAAGCCTCGGAAGGCACGGCGCGTCTGGTGGCGCATATGATGAAACAGGCCTTTAAACATTCGCCGATCGGTTGGCTGGGATATCCCTTTATGCTGCCGGCTTTGCGTAAATTGAAACACAGTATGGATCCGCGGCGTTATAACGGCGGCGTTTTCATGGGGCTGCGCGGTCTGTGCGTAAAAAGCCACGGCGGCATGGATGCGCTGGGTTTTGCCAATGCCGTTGGCGTTGGCGCAAAGATGATTGCAGGCGATATGAATAAGCATTTGGCCGCAGCGCTTGAAAAAACCGGTGATGCGGATATGCCCGCAGCGGAAAACGGGGTGGAGAAAGCATCATGACCGGAATTCGCGCACGCATTATCGGCACGGGTGCTTATTTGCCGAAAAAAAGTGTCAGCAATGACGAGCTTGCGAAAACAGTTGATACCTCCGATGAATGGGTGCGTCAGCGCACAGGTATCGAATCCCGTCATATCGCGGGCGAAGGCGAAACAACGTCTTTTATGGCGACGGAAGCAGCACGTCAGGCATTGAAAAATGCCGGTATTGACGGCAGTGATATTGATGTCATTGTGCTGGCCACCACGACGCCGGATCAGACATTCCCCGCAACAGCTGTCACGGTACAGGACAATATCGGTATGGGAGATCACGGCTTTGCCTTTGATGTGCAGGCTGTTTGTTCGGGCTTTGTTTACGCGCTGTCGGTTGCCAATAATTTTGTGACCACGGGGCAAGTCAAACGCGCGCTTGTTATCGGCGCGGATCATTTCACCTCGATTCTGGACTGGGAAGATCGCACTACCTGTGTGTTGTTCGGTGACGGCGCGGCAGCTGTTGTGCTGGAAGGCCACGCGGGAAGTGAGCGGGGGATTGTATCAACGCATCTGCATTCGGAAGGTCGCCACCGTGATTTGCTTTATGTTGACGGCGGCCCGTCGACAACAGGCACAACGGGGCATGTTCGTATGAACGGACAGGAGGTGTTTCGCCATGCCGTCACACGGATGAGTGAAGCAGTAAAAGAAGCACTGGATGCAAACGGATTGACGGCGGCGGATGTTGATTGGCTGGTGCCGCATCAGGCAAACCGCCGCATCATCGAAAGCACTGCCAAAAAACTCAAAATGCCGCTTGAGAAAGTCGTGTTAACCGTTGGAAAACATGGCAATACTTCGGCGGCGTCGATTCCTTTGGCGCTGCATGAGGCGGTTCAGGATGGACGCATCCGTGAAAATGATCTACTGTTGCTTGAGGCAATGGGGGGCGGCCTTACATGGGGCTCCGCACTGGTGCGCTGGTAAGAATCCTTGTTCTTTTTTTATGCGAGGATTGCCCGTTTAAGCGGTTATTTTTTAATGCTTTGTTATTGACTGTTTTTACTGCTTCCGCTAGCCTGTCAAAGCTTTGGTTTTGAAAGATGAATCATTTAAAAATAGGGGAGTGTCACAGCACATGAATACCACAGGCAACACAATCACACGCGCAGACTTAAGCCAGGCCGTTTATGAAGAGGTCGGCCTTTCCCGTAACGAATCGGCTGATCTGGTCGAGATGGTTCTGGAGGAAATCTGCACGGCTCTTGAGCGTGGAGAGGTTGTCAAAATCTCCTCCTTTGGAACATTTACCGTCCGTCAAAAAGGCCAACGGATTGGCCGTAATCCCAAGACAGGCGAGGAAGTGCCGATTTTGCCGCGGCGTGTTCTCAGCTTCCGTGCCAGCAATACATTGAAAGAGCGTGTTGATAATCAAGACGCCTAAGGTGTATAATAGTTTACAGGTATTTGGGATATTTTATTTAGAAGACAGATGAGGAATTGAATGCAAGGCAATACACGGCAGAACGAATGGGATAAACAGCAAAAAACGCAGCAGGAAGATTCGGGTGAAGCGCAGGTTTCACGGAAATCGCGCCGCGGTAAAAAAGCTTCCGGTGCTTTCCGCACCATCAGCGAAGTCGCTTCCATGCTGGGTGTTCAGCAGCATGTTTTGCGCTTCTGGGAAAGCAAATTCACACAGGTCAAGCCGCTGAAACGCGGCGGCGGGCGCCGTTACTACCGCCCCGAGGATGTGGAGCTGTTGCAGCGCATCCATCATCTTCTTTACGAAAAAGGTTATACCATTCGCGGTGTTCAGAAGCTTCTGAAATCCACGCGCGGCAGTGTTGCCGTTCTTGACAAAAAAGTTGAGGAAGTGCTGACCAGCGAAGTGGAAGAACTGAAAGAAACGGTTGCCGCTGTTGCAGAGGCCGATGATGCGCCCGCAGCTTTGGAAACGCAGACGGCTGCTCCTACAGCGAAGATCAAAGGCGAACGTCGCGAGATTCTGCGCGCGATGCTGGACGATCTGAAAGCCATGCGCCAGCTGATTGAAGCATAAAAGCCGGAATAGGCAGTTATTGCGGCACGATGCGGCAATAATCGTTTGATTTTCATTCATTCATCCTGTACAAGTGACGGTAAATTTAGCGGACCGTAGCGCAGTCTGGTAGCGCGTTCGTCTGGGGGGCGAAAGGTCGCGGGTTCAAGTCCCGCCGGTCCGACCATTTTTCCGCATGATCTAAGGGTGTGTATCCATGACTTTGCCTCTTTTTCAAGACGACAATCTTAAACCTGTTATTACCGTTCTGACCGATTATCCGCGTGATGATCTGGCCAGCGATGAAGTGCGGCAGGCGCTGATCACTGCTTGCGCACTGGAGAAACTGGACTGTTTTTCCATCGATGTCGGTGCCATTCCGGGAATGAACACAATTGTCGCAGGCTTTAAAACCGCGCAGCTTGCGCTGAATTCGCAAATGGGCGTCGGTCATGTTTTTCTGACCAATTGCGCACCGCGTAAAAATATTATCAGCGCGCGCAGCAAAGGGGAGGGTGTCTGGATCGGTATGCTGCCCAATGGCGTTGCGGTTCTGACCGTGGCATCCGGCTACGCCTTGGCGCCGTTTGCTGATATGATTCAAAGCGGTTATATCCGCTTTTTTGAAAGCAAGATTCCGGATGAGGGGTCGCAGTTCCGCTCCCGCGATTATTTCCCGGCCGCGGCCGCACATTTGGCGGCTTTCTTGCGTGACCGCGTTGCGGAAACCGGTGCGGAGGAGGTTGCCAAAATTGTAGAAAAAGGTGAGGCGGCATCGCTGCTGGATGGCTTTGATCTGCTGGGCAAAGCTGTTGACACGGATGCTGTCACGGGGCTGCCGAAAGGGACTGTCTGGTATATCGATAATTTTGGCAATATCAAACTGAATCTTGTGCATGAAACGCTGTTGTCTTTCCATGAGGTCGGCACAAATATGGTCATCGGGGTCGGTGACAGTGTTGCCAATGCCGTGATCGGTTCTGCAGGTTTCAGTCAGGGCGAAGGGATTCTTGCTTTGACGCGCGGTTCATCGGGTTGGACGGATGACAAAGGGCAGGATATCCGCTTTACCGAAATTTTCCTGCGCGGTAGCAGTGCGGCGCAGATTCTGCGCGATGCACAGCCGGGCGTACAGCTTTTTGCAGTCTCCAAGGATGATCTGACGCGGGCGCAGCAAATGCTGCGCGATTCCGGCCTGCAATATATCGGTGCGCATGACCTTTATAATCTGTATATGATGTCCGAGGCGCGCTTGCTGGAAATGTTCGCGCATTACGGTCTGATTAAGGACGGCTTTGACAACCGCCCGCTGAAAAAACGGCTAGATGACGGGTCGCTTGCCAGCTATTTGCAGCAGCAGGATAAAGGGCGCAACGCGGCATGACTGCGGAATGCGTGACGGTCTATATCACGGCGGCGGATGAAGGTGAGGCGCGAAAACTTGCCGAAACTCTTGTACAGGAGCGTTTGGCGGCTTGTGCCAACATTCTGGGGCCGATCAATTCTATTTACTGGTGGGATGGCGGTGTGCAAAACGGTGCGGAAGTCGCGCTGATGCTGAAAACACGCAAAACCTTGTTTGAAAAACTGAAAAAACGCGCGGTAGAGCTGCACAGTTATGATTGCCCCTGCATTACCGCATGGGATATTGCGGCCGGACATCAGCCTTATCTGGACTGGATTTCTGTAGAAACACATGGTGTAAAATAAGCCTTTGATAACGGCAGGTTAGAAAGCAGGTATTATAATACCGTATTTTTAACTTTCTCTTTTTACACGATTTTTATGCTTGACAGCTTTCATAAAAACGGGCATAAACACCCGCGAAGCTATGAATTTGACAATTTGACCAAACTTTAAACGGAGTCATAATAATGAAAACCTATTCGATGAAGCCTTCCGAGGTTGAAAAGAAGTGGTGGGTTGTAGATGCTGAGGGCGTTGTTCTCGGTCGTCTGGCGAGCCTGATTGCCCTGCGTCTGCGTGGCAAAGACAAGCCCGGCTTTACCCCCCATATTGATTGCGGCGATAACGTCATTGTTATCAATGCCGATAAAGTCCGCCTGACGGGCCGTAAACGCCAGTTCGATACCGAATATTGGCATACGGGCTATCCGGGCGGTATCAAAAGCCGTACCAAAGGCCAAATCCTTGACGGCGATCATCCCGATCGCGTCATTTTCGAGGCTGTTCGCCGCATGATGCCGCGCGGTTCTCTGGGACGCACGCAGATGACAAATCTGCGCGTTTTCGCAGGCCCGACGCATGATCATGAAGCGCAAAAGCCGGAACTGTGGGACATCGCGTCTCTGAACCCGAAAAACAAACGCTAAGGGTATTGAAAGAGAGGATTTGAAAGATGACAGAAGATAAAAAAACACTGGCTGATCTGAAAGACGCTATGACTGAAAAGGACGCAGCTGTCGCAAAAGAAGAAAAAGCCGAGAAAAAAGATGCCGAGAGCAAGACCGAAGTCGTGAAAGCGGAGCCGGTTCTGGATGCGCAAGGCCGCGCTTATGGCACAGGCCGTCGTAAAGACGCTGTTGCCCGCGTATGGGTAAAACCCGGTACGGGTAAAGTAACGGTCAATGGCCGTGATCAGGATATCTACTTCGCACGTGCGACGCAGCGCCTGATTTTGAACCAGCCTTTCGGCATTATCAGTGCCGACGGTAAATTTGACGTTGTTTGCACGGTCAAAGGCGGCGGATTGTCCGGTCAGGCCGGTGCGGTACGTCACGGTATTTCCCGTGCGCTGGTCAATTTTGACCCGGAATTCCGTTCACCGCTGAAACGCGCTGGCATGCTGACACGCGACAGCCGCGTTGTAGAGCGTAAGAAATACGGCCGCCGCAAGGCACGCCGCGGTATGCAATGGGCGAAACGTTAAGCGCAAAACGCTAATTGCATCTATCGCATACGAATACAGGAAAAGGCGCTGTGGCAACACAGTGCCTTTTTTCTTTGTGTATCCTTGTGTTATTCTGTGCCCGCAAGAAGGAGCATAAGCATGGATACACGGGAAGAGTTTTACGAAACGGTACGGCAAAGGGTGCAGAAGATGCAGCCGCAGATCGCGACGGATGTGTTTGTCGCTGAAACCGCTGTCGTGACGGGCGAGGTGGAGATCGGCAGCGAAAGCAGTATCTGGTATGGCTGCGTGCTGCGCGGGGATGTCAATAATATCACGGTGGGAAAGCGGACGAATATTCAGGACGGTACGGTTGTGCATGTGTCATCGACTTTGCAGGGCACTTATATCGGCGATGATGTGACCATCGGTCATATGGCGTTGATCCATGCCTGTACGATTGAGGATGGTGCTTTCATCGGCATGCAAGCTTGTATCATGGATGGTGCAAAGGTGGAAAAAGGGGCAATGGTTGCGGCGGGCGCATTGGTGACGCCGGGAAAAATCGTGCCGTCCGGCACATTATGGGGCGGCAGTCCTGCACGGTATATGCGTGACTTGACGGAAGAAGAGAAGCGAGGGCTAACGGATTCCGCAGCCCATTATGTTCGTATCGCGCGTCTTTACCGCGAGAAAAATACCTACAGCAAATAGTTACTGTTTTGTTAATAAAAAGAACATGCTAAGATTCGCCGCATAGGTCACACGGGCGATTCACCCTTGGAGAAAAAAATGAAGAAAATAGCGCTGGTTCTCAGCCTTGGGGCAACCATATTGACGGCGGGTTGCGGACATCCGGTTTATGAAGTGCAGAATTTTGGTAAATGGTTCGGCGAAAAAGTCACGAATGACGGCGGCTATGAAGTCGCGACGCGCGAAGCTTTTGTATTGAAGCCTCCGCCCGCACCGCAACAGCCGGATCCCGGATTGCAGGCATTGCCCGGTACGGGAATGAGCTCCGGTATGCCGCCGCCAATGGCGGCCGCACCTGCGCCGGACGAGGCCGAATATCAGGATTTATGGGGCGAACCGCCCGTGGAGGGGATGTCGCCGGAGCCGGAAACCGTCATGGCAATGCCTGCCCGTCCGCCTGTCCGTGAAACGGCACCTGCGCCACAACCCGTACAGACCGTGGTGCTTGAACCTGCACCGGGTTTAAATCCGTGGCAGGAGCCGCAGCGTGCGCCGCGTCCGTCACTGATCATGAGTGAGGCGCAACGTCAGCCCGAACCTGATTATTATCCGCCGTTGGTGCCGGTGCGCCAGCGTCCGCCGGAACAATATGGCGATGGTGGAGCGGAAACTTACAGCGGCGGCAGTGTGACGGTCTTTTCGCTGGATGACATGCCAGCCTCTGGCGGTATGCGTCCTGTGAATGACACGCGCAGCGGAAGCTATCATGTCGGCGGCGGCTACGAGATGGCGCAATATGACGGTTCCTCGGTAACGGTGAATCGCTATCCCGATATTTTCGGGGATGATGATGCATTTGCACCTGTTGCGGCTTACGGTACGGCGGGAACAACGCCTTATGATCGGCCGAAGCTGATGGCGACCAGCGTGGATAATGCGCTGTATTTCAATTATGGCTCTTCCCGCATTGATGAGAATGACCGCCGTTTGATCCGCGAGTTTGCCCGTGCGGCAGCGGGACGCACAGTTCATGTCTCCGGTCATGCCAGTCGCGCCGTCTTTTCGACCAATGATCCTGGTGAGCGCCGCGCAATCAATCTGCAAATGAGCGC
>SBHI01000039.1 GCA_006226225.1 Alphaproteobacteria bacterium | reverse complement strand
CGCGATAAACTACTCTGGCAACGGGGCGATAAACCCGATCCGCGCAGCGATGCCGAAGCTTACCGCGAATATATGCGGTTGCGTGCAGAAGCCGGGAATCTGCCTACACGCATGCAAAAACTTATCGCACAAGCGCATGGCGATACGGCGGAACCGCCAGAGGAAACGGAAACAGCTCCGCCTGAGCAAATCGACAACACAGACTCTGCAACCGTAGCCGAGACCGCTACGGATGAAAAAAGTGTTAGCCCGCATGATGTTCTTTATCACTCTCCCTATAAAGGATGGCTGGTGGACCAGAAGTTCCTGCAGCTGACGGAAGAAACCTCAAAAGAAATCTGGACAATTATTCCGCTGCTGACCTTTTCAGTCCAACCGGGAAGCGAGGTTTATGAAGGCGCGCATAAGGCCGTCCAGCGCGGCTGTAAATATAAGCTCTTTATGCCTGATACGCCGGAGGTTCACCAAAATCTTGCGGAATATGTACGGCTGCACAGACCGCTGCCCGGGCAAGTCGAATTCATCCTAATCCCCGAGGAGGAGTACCTCTTTCACACTGTGGTTGCCCTTTACAACCCGCTTTCAAAAGACCCGATGGCCATAGAGTACCTACCCGCCGAACATTTGGCGACATGGATACGGATGGATGAGGATTACACGCGCCGTATCGTGAAAACAGCGCAGAGACTGATAAAAAAATACCGCAATGACAGTTATGTACTGACGGAATCGATTCTGCGTCACATTACCGATAAGGATTAAAAAACAAGGAGAACATCATGTTAGCAGCCCTGAAATCTATCCTGTGCCCACGCCGTCCGGAGCCCTCCGGCCCTCCGGAAGAGTTGCGGCAATTTACAACCCGCGACCCGCTTTTACAGCAAAGCGGCATCGCTTCAACAGCAGACGGCTGGGAAATCACAATCGATGATGCGGCATCGCTGCCGCTGTTTGAGCTGCCGCTGGAGGGAATTGACAGCGCCGTTCTGACCTATCATGCAGAGTTGAAAGCGGAGAATCTTGACGGGCAGGCCTATCTGGAAATGTGGTGCCGTCTACCCGGACGCGGAGAATTCTTTTCCAAAGGCTTGAACGCCCCCGTTACCGGTACAACGGACTGGATTTCTTGTGAAACGCCTTTTCTGCTGAAAGAGGGGCAAAAACCGGATTTGCTAAAACTCAATGTTGCCGCCACAGGAAAAGGCAAGGTTTTTATCCGCAATATCCGCGTGTCCAAAACGCCGATGGCATAAACAAATATCTGATATAAAAAAAAACCTCCGCAAATTTTGCGGAGGTTTTCTATTCTTTGCAAAAGACTGATAAAGGACTGCTTACTCAGCGTCTTTATCGGCGTCTTTTTTCTTCGCAGCAGCTTTCTTTGCCGGTTTCTTTTCGGCCTTTTCAGCCTTACCTGCATCGTCTTCTGCTTTGTCAGCTTTTTTCGTAGCGGTTTTCTTGGCCGCAGGCTTTTTGGCTGCTTTCTTTTCAGAAGCTTCCTCATCCTTGCCTTTTTCCTGCTGTTGCAGGGCAGCACCAAGAATGTCACCAAGAGACGCACCGCTATCCGAAGAACCGTAATTGGCCATAGCCTTCTTGTCTTCGTCGATTTCATGTGCCTTAATCGACAGACCCAGCGAGCGTCCGCCACGTTCGATCTTCGTTACCTTCGCATCGACTTTTTCGCCAACAGCGAAACGGTCGGGGCGTTGTTCGGAACGTTCGCGCGACAGGTCAGAACGGCGGATATAACCTTCCAGTTTTCCGTCATTGACCGTAACACTAATACCGTCTGCCTGAATTTCGGCAACCGTACAGGTAACGACATCGCCGCGTTTCAAACCGCCAAGAGCGTCACCGACCGGATCTTCTTCAAGCTGTTTGATACCCAGAGACACGCGCTCTTTTTCCGGCAGGACTTCAAGGATCTTAACCTTGACTTTGTCACCGCGGTTGTAGTCTTTCAGCGCTTCGTCGCCTGCTTTTTCCCATGACAGGTCAGACAGGTGAACCATACCATCGATTTCCTCGTCAACACCGACGAACAGACCGAATTCTGTGATGTTCCGGATTTCGCCTTCCAGAATATCACCCGGTTTGTGGGTGTCGGCAAAGGATGTCCACGGGTTGTCCACGCACTGCTTCAGACCAAGGCTGATGCGGCGCTTGTCTTCGTCGATGTCAAGAACCATGACTTCTACTTCCTGAGAGGTGGAGACGATTTTGCCCGGATGGACGTTTTTCTTCGTCCAGGACATTTCGGAAACGTGAACCAGACCTTCAACACCATCTTCCAGCTCAACAAATGCGCCGTAATCGGTGATGTTGGTGATCGTTCCTTTGTATTTATCGCCGACTTTAAAGCGGCTGATAACACCCGTCCACGGATCATCCTGCAATTGCTTCATACCGAGGGAAACGCGCTGGTTTTCCTCGTTGAATTTGATGATCTGTACTTCAACGGTCTGGCCAACTTGCAGCATTTCCGTCGGGTGGTTGATACGTTTCCACGACATGTCCGTGACGTGCAGCAGACCGTCAACGCCGCCAAGGTCAATAAACGCACCGTAATCGGTGATGTTTTTGACGATCCCTTTCAGAACCTGACCTTCTTCAAGGCTGGCAACGAGTTCGCTGCGTGCTTCCTCGCGGCTTTCTTCCAGAATAGCACGGCGGGACACGACGATATTGCCGCGTGCGCGGTCCATTTTCAGGATTTGGAAAGGCTGCGGTTCACCGATCAAAGCGGACGGATCACGGATCGGGCGGATATCCACCTGAGATCCGGGCAGGAATGCGACAGCACCGTTCAGATCAACGGTAAAGCCGCCTTTCACGCGTCCGAAGATCACGCCTGTGACGTGTTCGCCAGCTTCGTAAAGTTTCTCCAGCTCGCCCCATGCTTCTTCACGGCGCGCTTTTTCACGGCTCAGAACGGTCTCGCCGTTTTTGCCTTCCATGCGGTCAACATAAACTTCGACCATATCGCCGACTTTGATTTCGGCGCGGCTGCCCGCGATACCGAATTCTTTGAGCGGAATGCGGCCTTCCGATTTCAGACCGACATCAACAGTCACAGCATCATCATCCATTTTGACGACGACGCCGTTCACGACCATTCCTTCAAAGCTGTCAACTTCACCGAGCGTCTCGGAGAGCATGGCTTCAAAACTTTCTTTTTCACCCGTAATATCCTGGACGGGTGTCCAGTCTTTTCTGTGTTTTAAGGCATTTGCCATTGTTAATATTCCTCTTCTTTCGAGTAAGATACGCCCTTTTCACGCGCGCAGTTTTTCTTGATACAGAAAATCAGAAAATATGCGGCATTCAGGCGTTTGTATCAGCTTTTGCGCGAGAGGCCCGTCACATGGCTTTCAACGCCGCAGATTCCCTTATCATAAAAAGAATCATGCGCCAAAACCACGGCAACAGGCGACTGCCAGCCGTTTACAGCTGTTGTTTTATGTATTTAAAGCCAAAAGGTCAAGCTTTATTTTGCAAGAACTACTTGGTTTTACGGTGATTGTTGGGGTCCATCTGGCCTTCGATAAAGTCCGGCGGATCAATATCGGTTTCCGTTTCCGCCGCTTCGGACGACATCACCTGCAGCCACAGGACTTTATCAGGGTGCAAAGGCGGCTCACCGCGCTTGATTTTATCGACATGTTCCATGCCGCGAATGACATGGCCAACCACGGTGTATTGACCATCAAGGAAGCGGGAATCATCAAAAACGATGAAAAACTGGCTATCCGCACTGTCGGGATGCTGCGCACGCGCCATACCGACCGTTCCACGCACAAAAGGCTCTTTTGAAAATTCCGCAGGAATGTTCTGACCGCTACCGCCACGCCCCGTACCTGTCGGGTCACCTGTTTGCGCCATAAAGCCGTCAATCACACGGTGAAAAATCACACCATCGTAAAAACCGGAGGACGCCAGTTTGCGGATGCGGTCCACATGTTTCGGTGCCAGATCGGGGCGCAGATTGATAATCACCTGCCCGTATTCCAGATTCATAACCAGAGTGTTTTCATTTTCGCTCACAGGTCTCTCCTTTGTTGCGACTTTATTATTTTTGGCCGGTGCTGGCGTTTCCGCAAAAACCGGATGAATGATAACCACGGCCATAACTGCGGCAAACATCATGCACGCAAAACCGGTAAAAAAGCTTTTTTGATACATTGCGACCTACTTGGTTTTATATTTTTTTGTTCTACGTCCCCGCACCGTTTTCAGGGCAGCAACATCCTCGCTTCGCTTTCTTGTGCATCTTCAAAAAAAATACACAAGAAATACTCATACACGAAACGGGCGGCAAAAAGCAACCCGCTTACCTGTTTATGCTAGCATAAAATTCTTAAGATTCATTAAGGTAAAATACGAAAAACATCCGAAGGTCTATCAGCCCGCTTTCGGCCCGTTTGCCTGTTTTTTGCTTTCTTTCTTAGGCACGCGCTGCGCTTCCAACCCTTGCAAGGTTTCGTGGACACTGCGCTTTTTATCGCTGCTGTAGAAATGCAGGATTGCGGCCTGTTGCAGCTTTCCGCGTTTTCCAGCCGGAGCCTCTTCTGTCAAAACCGTATCTTTCAGGCCTAGCGCTTTGGCGGCTTTTTTGATGTCATCGGCATTTACATCCACCGAAACATCTTCGGAACCAGTTTTCAAAACAACGCGTGGTGCTTCGCCGCGATAAACACTGGCTTCACACAAATCATCTTTATTGCACAGGAAGTCGTCAAACACTTCCGTATGGGTCTTTTTCACAGCGGCGCGGTGCTTTTCCGCAGCTTTCAGAGAAATCTCCTCACCATGCACGACCACTTCAAAACTATCGCCTTTCACTTCAATGAAGGGCTCTTTCAGGATGCGGTCGGCATTGACCCAGTTCACAGATTTCCGTGCGGGTTTCTTTGCTGCCTTCGGCGCTTGCGGCTCTTCCGCAGCCTGTGCATCATCATTCCAGTCTTGCGCCGCGGCAACAGGTATTTCTTCTTCAGCATCCTGCAGATATTCCAGAACGTAGCGGCTGGAGCCGACAACCGTCAGCGTATCCATGCCGGTGTCTTCCGCAGATTTTACCGCCAGAACGACATCTTTATTCACCGTCAACCCATCAGCGACGCTTTCAAAATTCGCGCGGGCAGCAATATCCGCCGCAATTTTTGCGGACAAATCGGCATCTTTCTGCTCTTGCGCGGAAATATCGGTATCCAGATTATAATCGCGCTCGCCAAACAGGTCTTTTGTGAAGATCGTACGTCCGTTCACCAACAGTTCAACGGTTGATTCTTCCCATTCTTTCTCGCCTGCTGGTGCATCGGGGTCGTAGTAACCAAGTGTACGCGTATAGATGCCGTCAACTTTATTCGTGTTAATCAGCAGATTTTCAGCATCAACACTGTAAACGCCATCATTTTTCTCTTGCAGCGCTTTCACCAGTGCATCAAATTCCTTTTTCGTCACGTCAGAGACCAAAATATCCTGATCAAAAACAATCTCGCCTGCAGCTTCATTATAGCGGACGGTTGTAAATGTTGCCGCATCCAGCAGCAGCATATCCTGGAATGCGACAAAACTGTCTTTTCCATCCATTGCCGCTTTAAACACTGCGTCAACGCGGCTTTCTTCCAGTGAAAGCGAGATCTTATCCGTGCCGTTTTTAAAGACTTCCAGATCACCATACTGACCGTTAAAAATCATCATATCCCAGTTTTCGGCGCGCAGAAGGTCATCACCGATACGGATATAACCCGGGCGTTTTTCCAGGACATCAATATAGGTCGTGGCGTTTTCTTTATTGATTGCAGCTTCACTTTGCCCGCTTTTCGCACCGGAGAAGTAACCAACTGCATCATAAGCGTGATAAATATGGCTCAGCTTTTCCGAGTACAGAACGCTCGCCGTATCTGCGGCAGGGCTTTGGATATAAGCACCCGCATATTGATCGGCCATACCAAACAATCTTGCAGCATTGTCTTTATTGCTTTCGCCTTCACCGGCAACATGGAACGCATCGGCAATTTCGATTCTTTGTTCAAAAGCCGCTTCCAGAGGTTTCAGGCATTGAACCGATCCGTAAATGCCTTCGGGATTAACATTCTTCATAATTTTGCCCAGCAGCGAGGATTGGAAACCCGTGCTGTGTGAAATCATATCCGCGAATTCCTGACGCGTCGTATTCGCCGCAACAAACTGCACCGTACCGGCATAAATACCGACATCTGCCGTTTTTCCAGACGCCATAGCTTTTTCAGCCAGCGCGTGCAGACGCTCTTTCATTTTGCGCAGCTTAATATCATTATTCTGTTCCGGCGCGAAAGGCGGTACACCAACGGAAACCGCCGTCTGGAACAGAGAAGCGCGGGCATCTTCGGTTTTTGCAACGCCCAGCAGCGCATCCATTGCATGTTCTGCTTCCGGTTCACAAGCGGAGCGGATCAAGAGCCATTCTTCCAGCATTTCACGGCTGGCATTTTTCAACAGATTTCCGACTTTTTGCGTTTTGCCATCCGTGATTGCCGCATGCATATCAACATAGAAATCAACCGCCGCCGTATCGCGTCCCATAACCCGGAACAATTCGTGCAGCACGGCCTTGGTTTTGTCCGGGTCTTTTTCCGTTTTTGCCAGAACCGTTGTCAGTTTCGAGCTTTGCGGGAAAGATTGTGTTTCAAAATCAACTTTATCTTTTGCCGCCAACAGCATCCGCACCATTTCGGTGTTACCTTTTTGTGCCGCCACCTGCAAAGGTGTCAATTCTTTGGCGGGTTGCTGGCCGCTTTGTCCTTCCGCACCGTCCTGACCCTGCTGACC
>SBHI01000173.1 GCA_006226225.1 Alphaproteobacteria bacterium | reverse complement strand
GCGCGGGTTTTTTGCTGGGACGTTTCCGTGCCGTCACTTCCGTTTATGCTGTTTCTTGCCGTGTTTGTCTTTATCCTTATGGCTGTCATGTTTGGCTTTGCCGTGATATCCGCCATTGTTTTGTGCATGTTTCTGCGGAGCATGATGCGCGGGCGCGGTATGATGCGTTCTATGGAAGAACACATGCAGCACTTGCGCAACCGCCTGATGAATAGCTTTGATCTGCTCCTGACTGACCGGCGGCGGGTTATGGTGTCCGTTTCCGACATTGCCGTTATTGTTACCGCCATTTCCTGCGTTACCGTTGCCGGACTGGTTGTTGCGATGTTCTTCCAGCTTGGCAAAAATTTGTTCCAGCAGTGAGATCACTTTCAGCAGAGCGGATTTTACGCGTTTATGCTTGTCCTTGTGGTGGCCGTAACCATGCCCTTTGCCGTGCTTATCATGGCCTTTACCTTTGCCGTGATTATGGTTGTCATTGGTGCAGGTGTCACCATCATCGCCGCCATCACCGCCATCGCCGCCATCGCCGCCATCGCCGCCATCGCCGCCATCGCCGCCATCGCCGCCATCGCCGCCATCGCCGCCATCGCCGCCATCACCGCCATCACCGCCGTCACCGCCGTCACCACCATCCGTCGGCGGAACAGGCAGGTTATTCTCGAAGGTGATGTTGGTGCTGTCTGCGGAAATCAGGTAATTCTCCTGTCCGGCACCGTCGCCGCCGTTCAGGTCTTCCACTTCGTTATTGGTCACGGTAATGCTGTCACTGCCTTCAACGCGGACACCGTCCTGCATGGCGCCAAAGCTGCCTGCGCCGTTGCCTGAAATCAGGTTATTGTCGATAACAGAATTGGTCACATTGATGAAAACAATACCGCTGCCCATGCTGCCCGCAGCGCTGTTTTCGCCAAAGATCGCATTGTCCTGTGCCGTCACATTATTGCTGTTTTGCACATAGACGGCATCCAGCCCGGTACCGAAAGCGCCTGCACCGTCGGCAAAGAAGCTATTATTGTCAACGCTTGCGCCGTCCACACCGTCCAGTGCAACGCCATAGCCGCCGGTATTGGTAAAGCTGTTGCCGGAAATGCTATGATTGCTGCCGCCTGTGACGGAAAGCCCTGTGCCGCTGAAACCTTCGAAATAGCTGTTTGTCACGGCAAGTCCGTTAAAGCCGCTTGAAGTGACGCCTGATGCGCTGCCCGTACCGTCAAAATGGAAACCCGTAATCGTCACATTATCGGCATCAACGGTGAAAATCGTGCCGCCTGCCGCCGTGCCGGACAGAACCGGCGTGTTCACACCGTTGATGGTGGCGGATTTATGGATGATCAGGTTTTCGGAATAAACCCCGTCGGCGACATTGACTGTTACCGGCGCATCACCCGTCATATCCAGACCTTGCTGGATACTGGCGCTATCACCCATCACATTAACGGTGGAGGGGGAGAGGGAAATCGAGTTAAATCCGGCGGTATTGCGCAGTGCGCCTCCGGCTTCGTAGATTTTACCGGCCAGATTCAGTTCATTTGCCTCAACGCCGAACCAGCCCGTACCCATTGTAATATCATTGTTGATATTGACGGTCGGTGCCACCAGCGTCAGGTTACCCGTGGTGGTGCCAAAGGCGCTGCTGGACAGGTCAACCGCTTCGATAATGCCGATTTCTATATCCGCCAGCAGACGCACGGAGGCAAAGCTGAGCTGCAATGCCAGAGAATCCGCATTCAGATAATTGGTATTATCAACGGTAGAGCTGGCACCGTTATGCACGTAAAGGATCTCCGGATCAATCAGGAAGGTTCCCATCGCGCCATTGGCGGCAGTCGCATCGCCATAACCGTTCAGCAGCAAGCCTTTCTGGCCGGAAACCTCGATAAAACCGCCGTTGCCGCTGTTTGCGCCGCCACGCGCTGCGGCATGACCGGAAAATTCTGTATAGGTATCAGACCACAACACAACCGTACCGCCGTCGCCGCTGGTATAGGCATTGCTGCGGATTTCTGCGCCAGCTTCCAATGTTACGCTGTTTGCACCGCTGACGGCAGCGCTTGGCCCCATAACATCGCCGCCGACCAGAACGCGGCCGCCACCCGTATCTCCGGAGGCGTCTAACACAGAGCCGGTCTTGATGGTGATGTCTTTGCCGTCCAGAATGATATCGCCGCCTTTTGTGCCTGCGGCCTGTCCTGTTGCGTCCAGATTGCCGCCGATATTCATCGTGCCGCCCGACAGGATAATTTTACCGCCTGCCGTGCCGACGCTTTGCGCCTGCACAAAACCGTTCATATTGATGACGCTGTCAACCAGACTGCCTGCCGCCCGTGCCGTCATAGCCACACGTCCGCCATCGGCACTGATTTGGCCGTTATTTTCCAGCAAGGCGTTTGCCACCGTACCGCCGACGGCGATTTCCACCAGACGGTCGCCGAACAGATCAATGGTGACCTGATCACCGGCCACCATTTCCACACGACCCAGCCGCGCCTGAATGACGCCGTTATTGACACTGTTGGGAGCAACCAGTGCGACAAGGCCGCCTTCGCGGGCGGTAATCGTGCCGTTATTGATGACGCGCCCGCCCGTATCCACATTTTGCAATGTCAGGGTTTGCGACCCGCTCATAACATCGGCGGTGGAAACGCTGCCGGTCGAGGCAACAAGCCCGCCGACATCGACAATGGCACCATTGCCGACAATGACCCCGTTGGGATCAAGCACCATAACGCGGCCGTTTGCTTTCAGCGTGCCGAGGATTTGCGTCGGATCGGCACTGCCGCCCGTTACGCGGTTGACGGCAAGGGAATTCGCATCGGGTTGGAAAAATTCCGTTGTGGCATCCGCACCGATATTAAAGCTGTTCCATTCGATAACGGCACGGCTGCTGTCTTGCTGGATATTCAGCTGTCCTGCGCCGGGGCTGCTGATCGTGGCACTGCCGCCGACGACTGTGCCGCCCGTCGGGGTGTCCAGATTGCCGACGGATTGTGCCGAGGCGGTCGTGGCAAATGCAAAAAGGGAAAAGGCGGAGCCGAATAATCCCGCAACGGCAAAGCGTGAAGCGCTTGTCCAGATACCGTTCAGGGATGTTTTTTTGTTTGTTTTCCGCATTTCGGAAGCCTTCCGCCATGTTGTTTTTTTTATTTTTATGGCCGTTGATTCGCCCGCAAAAAATGAGAGAGGCGGTTTTACACGCATCTCTGCACAATTTCCATAATAACAAAACTGCATTAATATAAAGAAAAATTTGCCGATAATTTGTGTAAAATTTTATCTATCCGCAGGAGGGGGCGGAGATATCTTGCGTGATTAATATTCTGCGGGGGCAGTGGGGTCTTCGGCGGTAAAGATAATGCGCCCGTCAATAACATTGATGTCTTTTCCGACGCTGACACCGTTCATATTGATGGAGTTATCCATGATTGTTCCGGCGGATTGCACGGTAATCGGCGCGTTCTTATCCTGCGGCGGCGTTGCGGGCAGGTCAACAGTCACTTCGAACAACCCGTCGCCAAATAAATCCACTGTCATCATTTGCCGTTCGTCGGGGGTGGAAATACTGTTGAAATTCACATAGATAATGCCGTTTTCGATATAAGCGGGAACAACCATGGCCGCCATGCCGCCTTGCTGGACGGTCGGCAAAAAGGGCGAGGCTTCCTCACCGCCGGCGAGATGCTGCCAGACGGCAGGTTCCACGGATGAGCCGCCGGGGGCAGCAAGAACACGGTTGATATCAACTGTCGGCGTGGGGGCAACAGGTGCAGGAGCGGGAGGAGGTGCGCCACCTCCGCCACCGCCGCCACCACCACCGCCGCCTATGGCAACGATCTTGGCAACTTTCGCAGATGCGGGGGAGGCGGAAAAGGCAACGACGGCAAGCATCAGGCAGGCCGCAAGAAAAAATCCCTGCGGTTTTTTTCGCGCCTTACGCGGCGCTTGCGGCGCGTTTGTCTGCTTTTGCTGCGTCATAATGTTTCCAACCCTTTATCTTACTATTGTATGCAATTTTATTTTACGTAAGGTAAAAAAAGCATAAAATTTTAGATAAATTTTATAAGGGTGAAAACAGTGAAAAGCCGCGGAATTATTGCTGTTCTTCAAAAAGGATCATGCGCAGAATACCGGGGGCAAGCGTGGCAAGCGGATTGACGGTCACGGCGACATTATCCTTCGGGCCGCGCATGGTATAAGTTGCGGCAAAGACGGCATTGGAGCCGCCGGTCAGGATGGCACCGATAATGGGAATGCCGCCGACGATCTTATTCAGGATGGCGGCGGGAACGATGGTGCCGTTAATGTCCATTTCACCGGTGCTGCGGTTGATATCGCCCTCAAAGGTCAGTCCTAGCGATGCACCGGAGGTACGCCCGTTTTTGATGCGGATATTTTCGACGGGTTGGGACAGTGGCGTCGGGCCGGGGCGCTTCGTCCAGACGAAATAGGCGCGCATCCGTGAAAATGATATTCCGTCACCGGTCAGCAACTCCTGCAGGCCAAGCGGCGAGAAAGCGTTCAGCAGCCGCGCCAATGCGGGCAGGTCGACCACGGTAAAGTTTTTCAGTTCGGCGTTACCGGCAATATCATATTTGCCGCCGCCTTGAACCGGCACGCCGCGGATGATCAGATGGCCGCCGCGTACTGACTGCGTGACGCCCAGTGCGGCCAGTGCCGCCCCCGCATTATGCGCTTCAAAGGTCAGGCCGTGCCCGCCGTCCTGTTCAAACAGCCGGTAATAAATGCGTCCCTCTCCGGCGATGCCGTCAATCTCCATCTGATCCGTTTCACCGTCTGCGCTTTTGCGCACATACATCTGAACCTCGTCGATATGCTTGTCGGTTGTCAGGGACAGGCGTGCCGCATCAATCCGCATTTCATAGGGTTGCTTTTTGCCGGGTTTTGGGGCTGCTTTCTGTGCGGCTTTTTCTTTCTCGGTCGGCAGGAAATTGGCGGCATTGATATAGGGGCCCTTGATCCGGATACGGGGCAGGTCGCTGTCAGCTTGACGGATTTCGGCAAGGAACTGCGTATCCCCCATTTTGAAATTTTTGATATCGGCCTCGCGGATGGCGGTACTGCCGTCCGCTTTGTTGACCAGCGTCACATTGCCTTCGGCACGCAGTCCCGGCAGAGCGACAACAAGGCTGGTGATGCTTTGCGGTTTCCGGTTGCCGTCCATATGGATGAACATGCTGATATTGCCGGGTTTGTCACGGGATTTTTTGTAGCGCAATGCCGGTATGCTGATTTCCGCATCCGTCACATCTGCCGCCAGCGACAGGGTGGAGGTGCTGTTGCTGCCGGTTTCCTTCAGCCGTGTAAAAATAAACTCCATCGGCAGTGCGGGAAAGAACAACTCCAGATGTTCCGGCGGGATATGAAAGAATGTTTGCAGCATCGGGGCGGGCACGGCGATTTTTCCCTGAATGCGGTGCTGGAAGTCGCCGCCCGAAAAATGATTTTTCCAGACAAAAGTCATCGGTGCTTTGCCCAATGCGCCTTTACCGTCAACTGTCATGCTTTTGTTATCGACGCTTAAATTGAACTGCCCGTCTTTCAAGCCGAATTCATTCAGGAAGGCGGGGATGGAAACATCGGCAAGCTTTGCTTTGGCAGTGACTTTCACATCACCGATTTTCAGACCTTTTTTCAGCGGGAAGGCAAGCGTTAGATCAACATCGGCGGTGCCGCCGGATTTCTCCGTGTCAAATGCGAACATGCGTGTGAATTGCAGCGGTTTTTGTGACAGGGCATAAAAAGCGGTTTTCAAAGGCCCCGTCAGATCTGTCGCGATATCAATGCGGACTTTTGGTGTACCGATATCGGAAATCAGGATTTTCCCGGTTTTGACCTGCATGTCACGCATCTTGCCGCCGCTGGTTTTGATGTCGAAACTGTCTTTGGTATAGGCGGCACGGCCCTTCACACCGTGGACGGCAGGCAGATCGGGAAGGTAATCGACTGTCACATCGCTAAAATCAATAATGCCGTCCAGCCTGTCGATACTGTGCAGCGCGGGCGTGTTGTCCTCGTCCAAGGCCAGCGTTCCGGCAAGGTTCAGCGTTGCCTGTTCCGCCATGCCTTTGGATAAATGCTGTGTCACCCATTCATGTGCGGGCGTTCCCAAAACCGGCGGCCAGTAACTGCCGATTTGGTCAACAGGCAGACGGTTCAGGACAGCCTTGGCAGAAAAGCCGCTTTCAGGATTTGCTTCCGTCGGCAGGGACAATGCAGCCTCGGCATCAATACTGCTGTTTTCATCGAACAGGAAAAACAGTTTCTGTATTTCAATACTGCGTGTGTCATGCTCATAGCTCAACATGGCCTTCACATCACGCAGCAGCTGCGGCTGTTTGTAAAAACTCTCAAGTGTTACGCTGGCTTTTTGCGCATATAACTCGGCCTTCGCCGTAACAGGGTTCAGATCTCCGTCCAGCAGAACATCCAGCTTTCCGTCCAGCAGAACATCTGCCATAGACAGGGCGGGATAGGCGGAAAACTGCTTTGCAAAAGCTTTCGGGTTCAAATCTTTGAAAAACAGGTTCAGTCCAAGCGTGTTTTCGGCAAGATCATAGCGGAAATTCAGATTAAGGGCGGTCGTTGCGGTATCTGTATTGGTCTCGTCATCGCTGTGCAGGGCACCGTTTCCATGTAATGTGAGGGCGGATTTGATACTGCCCGTTAATGTGCCCTGTCCGCGCACCAGAAAGACATTCACGCCGCTGCCGCGCCAATATTCGTCACTTTGCTGGTCGTGAAAGGCAATATCGGTATTCTTCAGGCTGACGGTTTTCAGCTTTTCGAAAATGCCCAGTTTTTCGGCACTGAATGC
>SBHI01000020.1 GCA_006226225.1 Alphaproteobacteria bacterium | reverse complement strand
CTGAAAGGCATGACGGCGAATTTCGGCATGAGCGGTATTTCCAAAACCGCTGCGGCGATTGAGGCCGGAGGGCGCGCCGAAGAACCGAATATGGAAGAGCTGCGCAAACTGGTTACCCAGCTGGAGCCGCAATATAAGGAACTGCGCAGCATTCTGGATGCGTGGCTGCCGATAGGATAAAAGAACCCCTATCCTGACGAGTACTTCAATAAAATATGCTAATTAATAAAGGCCGCCGGTACCGGTGGTAACGCTGGAGCTTGCATCCTGCGCTTCGATTGGTACCAGTTTTTCCCCGTCAAAGATCACAGGGCGGTTGGATGGCTCTGTGCCATGCAGGAAGGCTTCCCAGATTACATGCTCGTCACCTGCCTCGGCGCGTGTGCCGTCCGCACGGTTGATCTGGACAAGGCGGATGCCTTGCGGCACACGGAATGGAACGGCGGGTTTGTCTTTCAGTGCCGTTTCCATGAATTCTTTGAAAACCGGAACGGAGACGCGGGAGCCTGTTTCTTCGCGGCCCATCGGGCGGGGCGTGTCGAAGCCGATATAGACTCCGACGACAAGATCCGGGGTATAGCCGATAAACCATGTATCCTTGGCTTCGTTCGTTGTGCCTGTTTTTCCGGCCATCGGGCGGTTCATACTTTTCAGGCGGATGGCCGTACCGCGTTGCACCGTTCCCTCCATGATCGAGACAATTTGATAGGCATGGCGGGGATCAAGAATCTGTTCGCGAATATCGGGCAGAGCAGGCACATCCTGTGTGTTCCATGGAATCAGGGGGCCGCAGCCTTCACAGGGGCGGGCATCGTTTTTCGCAATCGTGTGGCCTGTTCTGTCCTGAATACGGTCAATGATGCTGGGGTAAATGCGTTTGCCGCCGTTGACAAAGCTGGAATAGCCGCGCACCATGCGCAAAAGTGTTGTTTCACCTGCGCCAAGCGCCATAGACAGCACGGGATCAAGATCCTCGATAATGCCCAGACGGTGCGACATTTCCGCAATTTTTTCCATGCCCAGCTGATGTGCAAGCCTGACCGTCATCAGGTTACGTGATTTTTCAATACCGACACGCAGCGGGGTCGGGCCATAGAATTCATGGCTGTAGTTGCTGGGACGCCATTTACCAAGCCCTGCGCCCTGATCCAGAACAAAAGGTGCATCCAGTACCAGCGTTGCCGGTGTATAGCCGCTTTCCAGCGCTGTTGTATAAACAACCGGTTTGAAGGCGCTGCCCGGCTGGCGCTGTGCCTGTGTTGCGCGGTTGAATTCACTGATTTCATAGCTGAAGCCGCCGACCATTGCCAGAACGCGGCCCGTATGTGGGTCAATGGCAACCAATGCGCCCTGAACTTCAGGGATTTGGCGGTAATGATAAATTTTGCCGTCCTTGTCATCGGCTGCCTCGGTCAGAATGACATCGCCGGGTTTTAAAACCTGTGTAACGGATTTGATTTCCGGCCCTCTTGAAAAGCTGGAGAGACGCTCGCGCGCCCATGTGACGTTTTCAAGCGGTATTGTGCCTTTTTTGCCGTCACTAAAGCCGATTTGTGCACGGTTCTTGTTGGAATCCAGCACAACAGCCAGACGCCAGTCTTCCGCGCCGACGGGCTGCTGGATCTCCGTCAATTGCTGCTGCCAGTTTTCCAGTGATGCCATTTTTGCGATATGCTCGCGATGGCGGCCATGCCTGCGGTCATAGGCAACCAGACCGTGCCGCAGTGCCTGAGAAGCGGCCTTCTGTAATTCGGGTATCAGAGAAGTATGGACAACCAGACCGCCTTTATACAGCGTATCCTCGCCATAGGTTTCAATCAGGTGGCGGCGGACTTCCTCGGCAAAATAAGAGGCATTGGTGTAAATTTCCTCATTTTCCTGTGCCACGGTTTCCAGCGGTTTTTCCTGTAGTGCGGGGAGGTCTTCCGGCGGGATATGTCCGTCCTCACTCATCCGCGACATCACCCAGTTCCGTCGTTCGAAGGCGGCATCATAATGGCGTGTGGGATGATAGTTGTTCGGCGCTTTCGGAAGAGTGGCAAGATAGGCCGCTTCCTCGATCGTGACTTTGTCGATGGTTTTGCCGAAATAATACAGCGCAGCGGCGGCGACACCGTAAGTACCGGCCCCCATATAAATTTCATTCAGATACAGTTCCAAGATCTGCTCTTTGCTAAAGGCGCGCTCAATCCGGAAGGAGAGGATCATCTCCTTGATTTTGCGTTCATAGGAAACCTCATTGGTCAGCAGAAAGTTTTTGGCGACCTGCTGCGTAATGGTCGATGCACCGACAGGGCGGCGCTTGCCGTGATTCCTGATATTGGTGTGAATGGCGCGGGCAATGCCCAGCGCATCAATGCCGGGATGGGTATAAAAGTTTTTGTCCTCGGCAGAGATGAAAGCCTGTTTTACATGATCGGGAATTTCACGCAGCGGCAGAAAGATGCGCTTTTCTTCGGCGAATTCCGCCATCAGCCGTCCATCGGAGGTGTGAACACGGGTAATAATCGGCGGTTCGTAATTGGCCAATTGTTCAAAATCGGGAAGGTCGCCACCGTAATAGAAGAGAACCCAGACGAAAATACCGACCCCGCCAATCAAGCCGATCAGGCCAAGTGAAAAAAGAGCAACTAAACCGCGAAAGAACAGCGACATTTTCAAAAACCGTTATTTTCATTTTGTATCCGCCGTCACAGGGAGGGCGAAGCATTCTTAAACCGCCAGCTGAATCGGCCCTTCGGCACGGCCGTTGATAAACTGGTCTACATATTCATTGCCGGAATGGTCGATATCATCTGCTGCGCCGCGCCAGATGATGCTGCCTTCATAGATCATCGCGATATCATCGGCGATTTTACGGGCGCTGGCCATGTCATGGGTGATGGTCAGTGTCGTCGCCCCCAGTTCTTTTGTGGCTTTGACAATCAGGTCGTTAATAACATCGGCCATAATCGGGTCAAGCCCTGTTGTGGGCTCGTCAAAAAAGATGATTTCGGGATTTGTCGCCACGGCGCGCGCCAGCGAAACACGTTTCTGCATACCGCCCGACAATTCGGCAGGAAACAGCGGCGCAACGCGTTCCCCCAACCCGACAGAGCGCAATTTTTCGATTGCGATATCATAAGCCTCTTTTTTCGAATGCTTGCCGGATTGCAGCAGGCCAAAGGCAACATTTTGCCAGATCGGCAGACTGTCAAACAACGCGCCGCCCTGAAACAGCATGCCAAATTTGTTCATCAAATGGTCACGTTTATGCACGGGCATGAAGGTGATGTTCTGACCATCCACACTGATTTCCCCGCGGTCGGGCATAATCAGTCCCAGAATGCATTTCAGCAAAACGGATTTGCCGGAACCGGAGCCGCCGATAATAACAATGGATTCACCTTTTTTGACATCCAGCGATGCGCCGCGCAGCACACGGTTACTCCCGAATGCCTTATGTACGTTCTTCAATCGCAGTTTGTAATGATCCATCTGTCAGTGTTGCCTTTGTTTTTAAGAGAAGAACAGTTTTGTCAGTATGAAGTTGAAAATCAAAATCAGGATCGAGGAGGAGACGACCGCATTTGTCGTCGCACTACCAACGCCTTGTGCGCCGCGTCCTGAATTGAAACCGTGATAGCAGCCCATCAGCGTGACGATAAAACCGAAAACCGAGGATTTGATCAGACCGGAGATCACATCCATTGATTCAAGATATTCCCATGTGTTGCGCAGATAGTTTTCAGGCCCGAAATCCAGCGAATATACCCCCACGACATAGCCGCCGAAAACACCAATAACGTCACCGATCAAGACAAGTGCGGGCAGTGTCAGCACCCCGGCAATCAGACGCGGGGCAATCAGATATTTATACGGATTGGTGGACAGCGTCGTCAGCGCATCAATCTGTTCGGTAACGCGCATTGTGCCGATTTCTGCGGCGATGGCCGCACCGACGCGGCCCGCCACCATTAAGCCTGCCAACACGGGTGCCAGTTCCCGCGTCATGGACAGAACCACGACTGTTGCAACGGCGCTTTCTGCATTAAAACGGGAAAATCCGGTATAGCTTTGCAGGGCAAGCACCATCCCTGTAAACAGGGCGGTCATGCCGACAACAGGCAGGGAATAATAGCCGATCTGAACCAGTTGCCGGAACCAGAGTCGCAGATAGAACGGTGCGGCAAAGGAATGGTAGGTTCCTTTACCGGCAAAAGAGGAAAGACGTCCAACGGCACTTAAAAACGCCATTGTCGTTTGTCCGACAGTCCTGAACGGTTTGAAAAGAGTTGCCAGCATACTGCTTCCCGTTTTTTCTTCTGCTTGTTTTGTTTCGGCTCAATAGTTCTTTTTAAGGGGCTGCACGCTGTTTTTCCAGCGTTTTTTTTGAAAAAAGGCAGATAAAAATTATATTTCATTATAGCGGCGCGGCGCAACCTTTCCGAGGCCTGTTAAAATCTCGTAACCGATGGTTCCGGCATCTGCAGCCAGTGTGTCCGCTGTTTGATGACGCCCTAAAATTTCCACCATATCCCCGCATTTTGTTTGCTCTGCGGCGGCGGTGATATCCACCGTTACCAAATCCATGGAAACGCGCCCGACCACCGGGCATTTTATGCCGTGGCAATAGACAAAGGCATTGCCGTTTTCACGGCTGCTGCAGCTGCGCAGATAGCCATGCGCATAGCCTAGCGGAATGGTGGCCAGAACTGTCTGATCTGATGCACTGTGCCATGTTGCGCCGTAACCGACCGCATCGCCTTTTTTCAGGTTTTGTATTTGCAGGATCGGCGCTGTCAGAAAGATGCAGGGCTGCATTTCTGGTTGGCGCGGGCTGACCTGCAATCCATAGAGCGCAGCTCCGGGACGCACCAGATCGAAATGGAATTTCGGATCGTAAAATATGCCTGCGGAATTGGCAAAACAGCCGGGCAGGTCACGCAGCTGCGTTTTGGTATGATAAAAATTTTGCCATTGGGTTTCGTTCAGCGCGTGCTCCGGCTCATCAGCGCAGGCCAGATGGCTCATGACATAGAGAAAACGGATGGCGGAAAAACCGCTGCGTTGCTGTTCAAATTGCCGGAACTCCTCCGGTGACAGGCCAAGGCGATGCATGCCCGTATCCAGATGCAGAATGGCCGGTTGCACACTCTCTGCATCCGCTGCGGCGCTTTGCCACAAATGCACTTCATGCAAAGTATTAAGAACGGGAATTAAGTTATTTTGAATATAGACTTTTCCTGTGGCGGATGTTTGTGCGCCGCCAAAGCCGTGCAATACGGCAACAGACCAGTCGGGGAAGTTGTTGCGGAAGGCCAGCGCCTCATCCAGCGTTGCGACAAAAAAGAAACGGCAGCCTTCCTGATGGAGAACGCGGCTGCATTCCGTCATGCCAAGCCCGTAGGCATCATCTTTGACGACGGCGGCAGCTGTCGCGCCTTCGGCCAGATGGCTGCTGATAATGCGGTAATTGGCGGCAACGGCTTTTAAATCAATGGAAAGGGACAGCGCGGGATTGCCCGTCATGGCGGTCTCCTAGCGGGAAGAATCGTGAAATGTGTCGAGATCCGAGAAACGGGTATATTGACCCTCGAAGAACAGTCTGACAGTGCCGATCGGGCCGTGACGCTGTTTGGCAACGATGCATTCGGCGATGTTGTGCGATTCGGCACAGCGCTGTTGCCATTGCTCGTAGCGGTCATTGAATTTTTCTTCGTTTTCTTCTGCGCGGCGGGCGGGCTCTTCACGTTCCAGATAATATTCTTCGCGGTACAGGAACATGACGACATCGGCATCCTGCTCGATCGAACCCGATTCCCGCAGGTCAGAGAGTTGGGGCCGTTTGTTTTCCCGTGATTCGACCGCACGGCTTAACTGTGAGAGGGCGACGACAGGCACATGCAGTTCCTTGGCAATCGCTTTCAGCCCGCGCGTGATTTCCGAGATTTCCTGCACGCGGTTTTCACCGCCGCGACCGCTGCCATACAGCAATTGCAGGTAATCGACAACGATCAGGCCGAGATTTTCCGTCCGCTTCAAACGCCGCGCCCGTGTGCGTACCGCACTGATGGTCAGGGCAGGGGTGTCGTCAACAAATAACGGCACAGCGGATAGCAGACGGCTGGCTTCGATAAATTTCTGAAAATCGCTATCCATCAAATCACCGCGACGGATTTTATCCGAGGGGACTTCGGCAATATCGGCCAGAATACGTGCGGCTAGCTGTTCGGCTGACATCTCCAGCGAGAAGACGGCAGCAACCGCGCCTTCCTGACCATTGCTTTCCAGATAGCGGCGGGCGGCGTTAAAGGCGATGTTCACGCCCATAACGGTCTTCCCCATTGAGGGACGTCCGGCGACGATCAGCAGATCCGAATTGTGCAAACCGCCCAGCTTGGCATCAATATCGCTCAAACCCGTTGTAACGCCGGTAATTTTCCCCTGGTTTTTATAGGCTTTTTCCGCCGATTTGATCGCATCGGTCAAAGAAGCGGAGAATTTGACAAAACCGCCGCGCGTTTCGCCTGCGGCAGCCAGATTGAATAATTGCTGTTCGGCCTGTTCGATCTGGGTGGAGGCAGGAAGGTCGATATTCGGGCTCATTGCCTGATCGGAGACCTCTTCGCCCAGCGCGATCAGGGCGCGGCGCAAATGCAGTTCGTAAATCGTGCGGCCGTAATCATAAACATTGACGACATTGACGACGTTGCGTGCCAGCTCAGCCAGATAATCGCCGCCGCCGACATGTTCCAGCTCTTCATCCCTGTGGAAATATTCCTTCAGCGTGACAGGGCTTGCTTCCTGCCCGCGATCCGACATTTTGCCGATGACTTCGTAAATACGGCCATGTGCGGGATTGTAGAAATGCTCGGG
>SBHI01000081.1 GCA_006226225.1 Alphaproteobacteria bacterium | reverse complement strand
ACAATACGTACAAAGATAAGATAAAGGGTTAAGACGATGATTCAGATGCAAACCAACCTTGATGTGGCGGATAACAGTGGCGCAAGACGCGTGCAGTGCATCAAAGTTCTGGGCGGCTCCAAACGCCGTACGGCCAATATCGGCGATATTATCGTGGTTTCCGTGAAAGAAGCCATTCCGCGCGGTCGTGTGAAAAAAGGTGATGTGCATCGTGCCGTTATCGTGCGGACGTCGAAAGGCATCCAGCGCAGCGACGGAACCGTTATTCGTTTTGACCGCAATGCGGCCGTTCTGATCAGTGCCAATGGCGAGCCGATCGGTACCCGTATTTTTGGTCCCGTGACGCGTGAATTGCGCGGCAAGAAGTTTATGAAGATTATTTCTCTGGCACCGGAGGTTTTATAAGACAATGACAGCTGAGCGTAAAAAATTAAAAATTAAAAAAGGCGATGAAGTCATCGTCACGACCGGCCGCGACAAAGGCCGCAAAGGCGAAGTCCTGAAAGTGCTGCGCGAAGAAAATCGTGCCATTGTAAAGGGCGTTAACATTCGCAAAAAACACACGCGTCCCTCTCAGACGGGAGCAGGCGGTATTGTGGAGCAGGAAACACCGATCCACATTTCCAATATCGCTGTGGTTGATCCGAAATCCGGGGAAGCGACCCGTGTCGGATATCAGGTTCTGAAAGGTGGACGTAAAGTACGCTTTGCCAAGAAATCCGGCGAAGTCGTTGATGAATAATAAGCAGTAAAGCAAGAGATAGAACGATGACAACACGTTTGAAGACAGAATATGTGGAAAAGATCAAACCGGCTCTGAAAGAGCAGTTCGGTTACGGCAATGATAACGCCATTCCGAAACTGGAAAAGATCGTCCTCAATATGGGCGTTGGCGACAATGTTCAGGACAGCAAACGCATCCGCTCCGCCGTTGCCGAGCTGGAAGCCATTGCAGGTCAAAAACCGGTGGTGACGAAAGCACGTAAATCAATCGCACAGTTCAAACTGCGTGACGGCATGTCTATCGGCTGCAAAGTCACATTGCGCGGTGCGCGTATGTATGAATTTCTGGATCGCCTGATCAATATCGCTATGCCGCGTATTCGCGACTTCCGCGGTATTTCGCCGACAAGCTTTGACGGCAGCGGCAACTACGCTCTTGGTATTAAAGAACAGATCATCTTTCCCGAGATCGAGTATGACCAGATTGATAAAGTGCGCGGTATGGATATCGTGATTTGCACGAGCGCAAAAACGAATGAAGAGGCATTGGCTCTGTTGACGGGCTTTAACATGCCGTTCAAAAAGAAGTAATAGGACCGGAGGACAAAACGGATGGCCAAGAAGAGTTCAATTGAGAAAAACAAACGCCGCGAAAAGCTGGTAAAGAAATATGCCGGCAAGCGTGCGCGCCTGAAAGAAATCATTTCCGACCGTTCGGTCAGCGATGAAGAGCGCTTTCAGGCTGTAATCAAGCTGGCAGAACTGCCGCGCAACGGTGCAAAAACACGCTTGCGTAACCGTTGTCAGATTACAGGGCGCCCGCGCGGTAACTACCGTAAATTCGGTATGTCCCGTATTTCTCTGAGAAAACTCGCATCCGAGGGTATGGTTCCCGGCGTTGTGAAATCCAGCTGGTAAGAAAGAGCCAGCATTAAAGATAACCGCCTTGTGTATATAGAAGGCATATTGAGGAAAATATTTTATCGGCCATAGGGCGTTTGAAAACCGAATATGGCGCTGAAAATGAAGGAGCAAGAAAACAATGACAATGAGTGATACTTTAGGTGATCTGTTGACACGTATCCGTAACGGTCAAAACGCCGGGCTGGACGTTGTGAAAAGCCCTGCGTCGAAACTGCGCGAGAATGTTCTGGAAGTCCTGAAAAAAGAAGGATTTATCCAAGGCTATACACGTGTTGATCATGCAGGCGGTCTGGCCGATCTGGAAGTCGAGCTGAAGTATTTCGAAGGTGAGCCTGTTATCCGCAAAATCGCGCGCGTTTCCAAACCGGGCCGCCGCGTTTACTCCAAAGTTAAGGAGTTGCCGCAGGTTTATAACGGTCTTGGTATTTCCATTCTGTCGACCCCGCGCGGCGTGATGTCTGATCACGATGCACGCGAACAAAATGTCGGCGGCGAAGTGCTTTGTCGGGTCTTCTAAGGATTACTTAGGATATTAGAACGCAGAGAATAAGAAGGTAGAAAACAATGTCACGCATAGCCAAAAACCCCGTCATCGTTCCTGAAGGTGTTGATGTACAAATCAGCGGTCAGGATGTGACTGTAAAAGGCAAACTCGGCGAGCTTAAACTGCGCCTCGTGGATGAACTGTCAGTGAAGCTGGAAGACGGTCAGGTATCTTTGACACCGCGCAGCCAGTCACGCTTTGCGCGCAGCATTTGGGGAACATCCCGTTCGCTGATCGCCAATATGGTTGAAGGTGTCAGCAACGGCTTCAGCAAAAAACTGGAGATCAAAGGTGTCGGTTACCGCGCATCCGTACAGGGCAGCAACGTTGTTCTGCAGCTTGGTTACAGCCATGATGTGATCTACCCGATTCCCGCAGGAATTAAAATCAATGCGCCGACCCAGACAGAGCTGGAAATCAGCGGTATCGACAAAAAACAAGTCGGTCAGGTGGCTGCAGAGATCATCGCTTTCCGTCCGCCGGAGCCTTACAAAGGAAAAGGTATCCGCTATGAAGGACAGCGCGTCTTGAGAAAAGAAGGTAAGAAAAAGTAATAAGTTTTTGAAATAAAAGGGTTTAAGAAGATGTTGAAAAAAGCGACACCGAAACAGAGACGTCTCTGGAGAACGCGTTCCAAACTGCGCAAAGGCCAGAATGGTCATCCGCGTCTGTCCGTCCATCGTACGGGGCTGCATATTTATGCACAGGTCATTGATGACGAAAAAGGTCTGACCTTGGCATCGGCGTCGACGATCGACAAAGAACTGCGCGGTAAACTGGAAAAAACCGCGAATGTGGATGCCGCCGCACAAGTTGGCAAGCTTCTGGCTGCTCGCGCAAGCAAAGCAGGCGTCAAGGAAGTTATGTTTGACCGCGGTCTTGCTGCTTATCACGGCCGTGTTAAGGCGCTGGCCGATGGCGCACGCGAGGGCGGACTGGTCTTTTAATTTTTTGGCGCAAATGGCGCGAGAGTAAAATACGTAAGGGTAAAAAAATGAAATCAGCAGAAAGAGCACAGCAGGAAACGGAACTGATGGAACGCCTGGTCGGCATTAACCGTGTCGCCAAGGTCGTGAAAGGTGGACGCCGTTTCGGATTTGCGGCCCTCGTGGTCGTTGGCGACGGACGCGGACGCGTTGGCGCAGGCACCGGTAAAGCCCGTGAGGTTCCGGAAGGCATTCAGAAAGCAACGGAGCAAGCCAAGCGCAATATGGTTCGGATTCCGCTGCGTGAGGGACGCACACTTCATCATGACATCGTCGGACGCTTTGGCGCCGGTCAGGTTCTGATGCGTGCCGCACCTGCCGGTACAGGTATCATCGCCGGTGGCCCGCTGCGTGCTGTTTTTGAAGTTCTGGGTATTCAGGACATTGTTGCGAAATCGCAAGGATCGTCTAACCCGTATAACATGGTACGCGCCGCATTGGCTGGCTTGAGTTCGATGGAAAGCCCGCGTATGGTTGCCGCTCGCCGCGGTCGCCGTGTCAGCGATGTTCTCGGACGCAAAAAAGGTGAAGAGGACGCGAAAGCGGAATAAGCAATTAACGCCGGATTTTTGGAAACCGGCATGAATAAAGTTTTACTTTGAGGAGTCGGCACGATGGCTGAAGAAAAAAAGACAACCGCAAAGAAAACCGCACCGAAAAAAGCGGCAAAACCCGCTGTGAAAAAAGAAGCGGTTGAGAAAAAAGCAGCGCCGAAAAAAGCGGCTGCGAAGAAACCTGCGGGAAAAACCGTAACGGTCACGCAAATTGCGAGCCCGATTGGCCGTGTGCAAAAACAGCATGCAA
The DNA here is from genome assembly GCA_006226225.1 of Alphaproteobacteria bacterium. Taxonomy (GTDB): domain Bacteria; phylum Pseudomonadota; class Alphaproteobacteria; order Micavibrionales; family CSBR16-224; genus CSBR16-224. The sequence continues at coordinate 27,959 of SBHI01000081.1, read as the reverse complement.
CGCTGACAGGCCTTGGCCTGAATAAAATCGGCCGCACGCGCGTTCTGGAAGACACGCCAGCTGTGCGCGGCATGATTAACAAAGTCAAACATCTCGTGCAGATCGTTGAAGACGCTGCATAATAGAAGAAGAGGTATTGAAGGATGAAACTGAACGAACTTAAAGGCAAACCCGGAAGCAGCAAGTCGCGCATTCGCGTCGGCCGCGGTATCGGTTCGGGTAAAGGTAAAACTTGCGGACGCGGCCAAAAAGGTCAGAAGTCACGTACAGGTGTTGCCATTAAAGGTTTTGAAGGCGGTCAAATGCCGATTTACCGCCGTTTGCCCAAGCGCGGATTTCACAATCCGACACGCAAAAACTGGGCAACTGTAAATCTGTCGGATATCCAGACGGCTGTTGACAAAAAACTGCTGGATGCAGGAAAAGTCATCGATGCAGCGGCTCTGGTAAATGCCGGTCTGGTTAAACGCACGGCTCCCGGTGTTCGTCTGCTGGGACAGGGCGCGATCAAAAGCAAAGTCACGTTCAAGATCACCGGTGCAACAAAAACGGCTATTGCTGCTGTCGAAAAAGCAGGCGGTAAAGTCGAGTTTCTGCCGGAACCCAAAAAGATCGAACGAAAAACAGCAATCTAAACCGTTTTTCTTGCTGTTTTTCTGCATCAAGACTATTCTATGAGCGGCCGACCATCCGGGGATTCCCGTTCGGCCGCTCTTAATATAAAGGAACAGGAAGAAGGATTTTCATCATGGCGTCTATGACGGAACAATTTGCCGCGAACTTTAATTTTGGCGCGCTGGCAAAGGCCGATGATTTGAAAGCACGTCTGAAATTTACTGTTTTGGCGCTTTTAATTTACCGTCTTGGCACCTATGTTCCTCTTCCGGGAATTGACCCCCAGGCATGGCAGGATATTTTCTCGCAAAAATCCGGCGGTGTATTGGACATGTTCAATATGTTCTCTGGTGGTGCCCTGCAGCGTATGACGATCTTCACGATGGGGATTATGCCCTATATTACCGCATCCATTATCATGCAGATGATGACGGCGATGGTGCCGTCATTGGAGAGCATGAAAAAGGAAGGTGAGGCGGGCCGCCAGAAAATCAACCAATATACCCGTTACGGAACAGTACTTTTGGCAACGGTTCAGGCTTATGCTCTGGCGATGGGGCTGGAAAGCATGGGCGGCGGTGCGATTGTCTCGGATCCCGGGTTCTTTTTCCGCGCAACAGCAGTCATTACGCTGGTCGGTGGTACGGTTTTCCTGATGTGGATTGGCGAGCAGATTACCGCGCGCGGCGTTGGTAACGGTTTGTCATTAATTATCTTTGCCGGTATTGTGGCGGAACTGCCGCGGGCGCTGGCAGGAACGTTGCAGCTGAGTCTGGAAAAAGTATTCTCACCATTCCTGCTGCTGTTTATGGCGGCTCTGGTTGTTGCGGTTATCACCTTTATCGTCTTTATCGAACGGGCGCAGCGCCGCGTCATTGTGCAGTATCCGAAGCGCCAGGTCGGCAATAAAATGTATGCCGGTGATTCCAGCCATATGCCGTTGAAACTGAATTCTTCCGGCGTTATTCCGCCGATCTTTGCATCATCTCTACTGCTGTTTCCGCTGACCTTTGTTGGCTTTACCGGCAGTGACGGCAGCCCCATACTGGATGCAATCAGCCGTTATCTGCAGCACGGTTCGCCGACTTATATGGCGCTTTACGGCGCATTGGTTGTTTTCTTCTGCTTTTTCTATACGGCGATTGTTTTTAATCCGCAAGAAACCGCGGATAATTTGAAGCGTTACGGTGGCTTTATTCCGGGTATTCGTCCCGGTCAACCGACCGCTGATTATCTTAATTTTATTCTGACCCGTATTACCGTGATTGGCGCAGCCTATCTTGTTGTAATATGCTTATTACCTGAGTTTCTGATGGCAAAATATAAGATGCCGTTTTATTTCGGAGGAACGAGCCTCCTGATTGTGGTGACCGTCACGATTGATACGGTGGCGCAAATCCAGTCGCATTTGTTGGCCCACCAATATGAAGGGCTGCTTCGCAAAACGAAACTCAGAGGAAGACGCAGAACATGATTATCGTACTCGTAGGGCCGCCGGGCGCGGGCAAGGGAACACAGGCACGCCGCATTGCTGATAAATATGGAATTCCGCAATTATCAACAGGCGATATGTTTCGTGAGAAAATCGCATCCGGAGATGAACTGGGTAAGAAAATTAAGGATATCGTTGAATCCGGCAATCTGGTGCCGAGCGAAATTACGATCCAGATGATTGTGGAACGCATTAAAGAGCCTGATTGCGCAAACGGTTTTCTGCTGGACGGCTTTCCACGCAATGTCGAACAGGCCGAAGGGCTTGAAAAGGCACTGAGTGAGGCAGGGAAAAACCTTGATGCTGTGGTGCAGCTGGACGTCAATGATGATGAGCTGGTCGAGCGTATTTCCGGCCGCTTTACCTGCGCCTGCTGTGACGAGGGTTATCACGATAAATTCAAAAAACCGGCAGTGGAAGACACATGCGATGCTTGCGGTGCCGAAGGGCAATTCAAGCGGCGCGCAGATGACACGCCGGAGAAAGTCAAGGTGCGCCTTGACGTTTATCACGACCAGACCGCGCCGATTTTGGCTTATTACCAGAGCCGCAATCTGCTGGATCAAGTGGACGGTATGCAGGATATGGACAAGGTTTCGGAGGATATTTCCGCCGTGCTGGACACGATTGCCGCCGGGGATGCGCCGAAACGGAAAAACGGCAGTAATCCGAAGATTTAAGGCCGCGTAAAAAAACAGTTTTTTCGGGCAGAAAGCTGTTGACATTTTTGCCGTTACACATATAATACGCCCGCTGACCCTAGGAATGCCTTGCGGCTTGCGGTTTTGCTATTGGCAAGGTTTTTGAAGGGATCAAAAGAATCATCCGGTCTGCGCGAAAAAAAAGCGGCAGACCGACAAGACAGATAAAAGAAACAAAAAAGACCAAGCAACTGAGCAGTCTTTAAAATATATAAAAGGAGTTTAAGACAGTGGCACGTATCGCAGGTGTAAACATTCCGTCGGAAAAAAGGGTCGTAATTGCCCTGACCTATATTTACGGTATCGGTCCGACGACATCGAAAAAGATTTGTGAAATGGCCAATATTCCCGCCGAACGCCGTGTCAAAGACATGAGCGAGCAGGAAGAATCACAAATTCGCGAAATTATCGCCAACGACTTTGAGGTCGAAGGTGATCTGCGCCGTACGGTTTCGATGAGCATCAAGCGTCTGCTGGATCTTGGTTGCTATCGCGGTCTGCGCCACAGGAAAGGCCTGCCGGTTCGCGGTCAGCGCACGCATACAAATGCGCGCACGCGTAAAGGCCCGGCAAAACCGATCGCCGGTAAGAAGAAGGCCACCCGATAATAAATGCAAGTGATGAAAGAAGGTTTTTAGACGATGGCTAAAGCAAAAACAGCGGTCAAAACCCGCAAAAAAGAAAAGAAAAATATTGCGACGGGCGTGGCACATGTCAATGCCAGCTTTAACAACACCAATGTGACCATTACGGATGTTCAGGGAAATGTCATTTCCTGGTCGACAGCCGGTGCACAGGGTTTTAAAGGTTCGCGTAAATCCACACCTTACGCCGGTCAGATGGCTGCGGAAGATGCCGGACGCAAAGCGCAGGAGCATGGTATGTCTTCTCTGGAAGTTTTGGTCAAGGGCCCCGGCCCGGGACGTGAATCTGTTCTGCGTGCATTGCAGTCCATCGGCTTTACCATTACGTCGATCACAGACATTACGCCGATTCCGCATAACGGTTGCCGCCAGCGCAAACGCCGCCGCGTATAATCGACAAACAACAGAATTTAAGAACATACTCTCAATTTAGGTAAACAAGGGGATGACGACCGTGATTCAAAAGAACTGGAAAGAACTTATCAAGCCGGAAACAATTGACGTTGTACAGGGACGTGACCCGTTGCGTTTCGGTACGGTTGTTGTTGAGCCTTTGGAGCGCGGTTACGGCCTGACGCTCGGTAACGCACTGCGCCGCGTTCTGCTTTCCTCTTTGCAAGGTGCTGCTGTTACCGCCATCAAAATTGATAACGTATTGCACGAGTTCTCGTCAATTGACGGTGTGCGCGAAGATGTGACGGATATCGTTCTGAACATCAAGGCACTGGCGCTGCAATCTTTCTCGGAAACACCGAAAAAACTGCGCCTGCAAGCAACCGGCCCGTGTGAAGTTACGGCTTCCATGATTGAGGAAATTGCCGATGTCAAAATCTGCAATCCGGATCTGGTGATCTGCACACTGAGCGATGGCGCGACCATCAATATGGAACTGACAGTTGAAACAGGTAAAGGTTACCGTCCGGCGGCGCAAAACCGCCCCGAGGACGCACCTGTCGGTCTGATCCCGGTTGACAGTGTTTTCAGCCCGGTTCGCAAAGTGACCTACCGCGTGGAAGATACCCGCGTCGGTCAAATCACCGATTACGATAAACTGGTTCTGGTTGTTGAAACCGATGGCACGATCACGCCGGAAGATGCTGTTGCATTCTCCGCCCGTATCCTGCAAGACCAGCTGCAAATCTTTATCAACTTCCAAGAGCCGGAAGCACATGAAGCGGAAGACGAAGGCGATGAACTGCCCTTTAGCCGCCATCTGCTGCGCAAGGTCGAAGAGCTTGAACTCTCTGTCCGTTCCGCAAACTGCCTGAAAAACGATAACATCGTTTATATCGGCGATCTGGTTCAGAAAACGGAAGCTGAAATGCTGCGTACGCCGAACTTCGGTCGTAAGTCGCTGAACGAAATTAAAGAAGTTCTGTCCGGTATGGAACTGCATCTCGGTATGCAAATCGAGGGTTGGCCGCCGGAAAATATCGAAGAACTCATCAGAAAACTGGACGAAGCCAGCTTCTGATCTGCGGCTTGATCCGCAGGCGGGGCGCAGTTGCCCCACCCGGTTTGTTTTTGAAGATATGTTTTCAGAGCCGCCGGTTTGTTTGATCCGCTTCACGCGTGAAGCCCGGAGATAAGAAAGGAAGAAGAACCATGCGTCATAAAATGAAAGGACGTAAACTTGGAAGAAACAGCCAGCACCGCCTTGCGATGTTCGCAAATATGGCTGCTGCCCTGATCAAGCACGAACAAATCAAAACGACCCTGCCGAAGGCAAAGGAACTGCGCAGGTTCGTTGACCGCCTGATTACTCTGGGTAAAAAAGGTACTCTGGCAGACCGCCGCCTTGCGGTGTCACGCCTGCGTGACGATGCGATGGTCAAAAAACTGTTCGATGTTCTGGGCGAACGCTATAAAGAGCGCAACGGCGGTTACACCCGCGTGTTGAAAGCCGGTTTCCGCTATGGAGACTGTGCGCCGATGGCAATTATCGAGCTGGTTGACCGTGATCCGACGGCAAAAGGTCAGGATAGCGGCCCGGTTGATTTTGGTGATGAAGCAGAAGTTGCTGTTGAAGCACCGAAAAAGAAGAAAAAAGCCGCCGCATAAGGCAGGTTTTTTCCAAAAAGTTTCAAAAGCGCCCCGCGAGATATTCCGGGGCGTTTTTTTATGTCGGTGTTTTGAAAGCTTATGCAGGGCCGCCGGGGCGTTTTTTCGGCGGTTTCGGTGTTTTCGGCTTTGCGTCGCGGGCAAGCTGGTCGCGTGAGACGGCAACATGCGGCGCAAGGCGCAGGGCACGGGCACCGGTTTCATGCGGATTGGGCGTGTATTTAAGCGGTTTGCCGTCAAAATCTGTGACTTTGCCGCCTGTAGCGGTAACCAGAGCGTGACCTGCCGCGACATCCCAGAAAGGGGCACCGTCACCTTTGCTTTTGCTGATATGGGCATAGAGATCGGCTTTGCCCTCGGCAACGGGACAAAAAACGAATTGTGCGCCGCGATCCGTGACGGCAATGACGTCATGCTTGTTGATTTTGAACTGGTTTTCAATCGTGCCGTTATCTGTGCCTTTTGACTGTTTTTCGAGGAACTCCGTAATCTTTTCAACATCGCCGGAGCTTTTATTAACGACGGCACGCACGGTTCCGTCAGTCGGAGGCTGGGAAGAGGGGGCGTTCAAATCTTCGACCGTGTCGGCGAAATCATTGCGCTTCAGGGCAATATTGTCCGTGACGCTTGCTGCGTAAAGCGTTCCTTGCGCCGGATGATACACAAGACCCAGAATGGGCTCGCCTTCATGAATCAGGGAAACGAGCACGGCAAAGCCGCCTGTCTGGTTAATAAAATCCTTGGTGCCGTCCAGTGGGTCAACCGTCCAAAAAGTGCCGCCGGAAATATCGGGGATATTACCGATGGCGACCTGTTCTTCCGACAAAATGGGAATATTCGGTGTGAGTTGCTTGAGCGCGGGAAGAATAACATCTTCCGAGGCTTTGTCAGCTTTGGTGACAGGTGTGTTATCACTTTTGATTTCTGCGCCTATATCGGCGGAGACATAGACATCCATGATTGCCGTGCCGGCTGTACGCACGGTTTCCGCTCCTGCCAGTAGCAGGACACGCGTGTCATATTCATGATTCTCATAGGTTATTTTTGTCATAACGGGAATGTATCACAGAATTGTGAATATTTCCACAATTAATTTAACATAAATCATATTGACATAACTAAAAAATAGGGGTAGATTACATGTTACTTTTTAAGGTGTGTAAATATAGAGGGTTATCATGCTGAAACATCTGAAATATTACGGTGCGCTTTATCGCCACAAAGTGGCAGATGAATTCGTCCGTGACCGCATAGGTAAAAGCTTTGTCGGAACAGTTTTGCTGACGACGGTTTTCGGCGGTGTGGCCGGTTTGCAGCTGAGTGACGGGACGAATGTTACGCCGGATATGGATGCGGCGGCGAATGCGCCTGTCGTGATGGAAGAATTGGCGCAGCAGCGTCAAAATCTTGTGGAACAAAAGCAGGAGTTTGAAAATCTGCTGCAGCAAATTACCGCAGCTTCACGTCAAGGTCAGGATATGACCGCTCTGGAAACCGCGCGGGAGACAAAAACGGAAGCGCTGACGAATTTCTCGCGTCAGCTTGTTGCCAGCACATTGCTGAGTGATGAATTGTCGGAACAGCAGCGTCAGGACTTCCTGACGGATCTGGATCAAAATGTTGTCAATATGAGCAGTATTGGCTTTGAAGAGCTGGATCGCGGCGGCGATGTTATGTCTTTGGCGCATCTGCGCGAAGGACAGGCGGAGCTGGCAGTTGAACAAGGCTTTGCTAGTAATCTGGAACGGGCGGAGGCTTTGGCGCAATATAATCTGGATCATACACCGTCCGGCGGCGGCGCAATTTTGCTTACATTTATGATGTCTTTGCTGGGCTTGGTCGGCGGTTTTGGCGGTTTTATTGCTTTTGGCGCGTCCAGCAGAGAGCACGCTTATAACAAACCCAAAAAACCGACCAAAACAAGCCACGGCATGCGCCACTGATTTTATAGGAGAGGGCAATGGGACAATATACGCAATATTATAAAAAGCTGGCAGCGCATAAGCTGGCGGATATTTATTATAACGAACGTATGGGAACCATCTTCGGTATTGCCGCAGCATTGGCGCTTGCCGGAGGCGGTGCAGGCTATCAATTCAGCAATATGGCTGACGGCACCCCGGATGATTTGCGTGCAGGGAACGCAGATCAGGTGATGGAAGAATTGATAACCCAGCGTGGTAATTTGGAACAGCAGCATGCCGCTTTGAAAACGTTGACAGCCGATATTACGGCGGCAAGCCGCTCGGGCGGGGATGCCGCGGCTATTGAGAGTACAAGGCAGGAAAAGGTCGGTGCTTTCCAAAGTTTTGCCAAACAGCTTGTGACGGATGCGTTTCTCAGCTCGGAATTGTCAGAGCGTGAGCGTGAAGATTTCATCCGCGGCATTGATGAAAATATCATCAATATGGGAGATATCGGTCTGGAGGCTTTGGAAGACAAGGATGGGGATGTGGTTGAGTTTTCCCAAATCCGTGAAATTCGTGCCAAAGTTGATGCGGAAAATCCGCTGCTGGGCAATCAGGAACGTGTGATTGCCATTGCGGAGCAAAATAGCGAGGAACAGGTATCTATCCTGAAGGGAACTCTTATCCCGGCCTTCTTGCTTGCTTTCTTGGGATCAATCGGGCTGGGGCTTGGTTTTGGTGATTACCGCCGGGCGAATAACAGACCGCAAAAGCCGACAAAAACCAGCGGAATGCGGCACTAAATTAATGTGCCTCTGACCAGTTTTTGGCGTGGTCAATGCCGACTTCCAAAGGGATGGAGATGCCCGGTGCGGCGCTTTGCATGACATCCGTGACCACAGCGGTTGTCTGCTCCAGCTCTTTTTCCGGCACCTCAAACAGTAATTCATCATGTACCTGCAGCAGCATACGTGCGCCCAGCTTTGCCGCATTCAGCGCGGCAGGAATGCGCACCATGGCGCGTTTCATGATGTCTGCGGCAGTGCCCTGTAGCGGCGCGTTGACGGCCTGACGTTCAGCAAAATTACGTCGTGCGGGGTTTTTATCATTAATGCCGTGAATAACACATTTGCGTCCGTAAAGTGTGGTGACATAGCCGTTCGCGCGGGCTTCTTCCTTGGCTTTCTCCATAAAGGCTTCCAGTTCCGGAAAGCGCGCGAGGTATTTTTTGATATATTCCGCAGCTTCGGAGGTCGGAATGCCAAGCTGTTTGCCAAGACCAAAGCCACTGATGCCATAGATAATGCCGAAATTGATGGCTTTGGCGCGGCGGCGGATTTCCGGTGTCATCTCCTCCATCGGGATGCCGAAAACCTGACTGGCTGTCATGCTGTGAATATCCTGCCCGTCATGGAAGGCTTGTTTGAGCGCTTTGATATCTGCGAGCTCTGCGGCAAGGCGTAGCTCGACTTGTGAATAATCCACCGACAGCAATGTATAGCCGTCATCTGCGATAAAGGCTTCGCGGATTTTTCGCCCATCCTCGGTGCGGATCGGAATGTTCTGCAAATTCGGATCAGAGGAGGAAAGCCGCCCCGTATTGGTTTGCGCCATCGAAAAGGACGTATGCACACGGCCTGTTTTCGGATTGATGCTGTTGACCAGCGCATCGGTATACGTGCTTTTCAGTTTGGATGCCTGTCGCCATTCCAGTGTTTTTTCGGCAATTCCGTGGCCTTCCGCAGCCAGTTTTTCCAGCACATCGACACTGGTTGACCATGTGCCGCTTTTATTCTTTTTGCCGCCCTGCAGACCCATATTGTCAAACAGCACTTCGCCAAGCTGTTTGGGAGAGCCGACATTGAACGGCATACCGGCGAGTTTATGGATTTCCTCTTCCACGACGGCGATTTTTTCGGCGAAAATACGGCTGAGATTTTTTAGCACGACAGGGTCGACACGGATGCCGGTAAATTCCATTTCGGCGATGATGGGAATCAGCGGCCGTTCCAGGACTTCATAGACGGTTGTGCGTTTTTCCTGCGCCAGACGCGGTTTAAACATGTTGTAAAGACGCAGCGTGATATCGGCATCTTCGGCGGCGTAATCGCGCGCCTTGTCCAGAGGCACTTCGGCAAAGCTGATCTGGCTTTTGCCTGTGCCGCAAATTTCGGAATATTTGATCGGATTGTGGCCTAAAAAAAGCTCTGACAGCTCGTTCATGCCGTGTCCATGTTCTGTGCCGTCAATTACATAGGACAGCAGCATCGTATCATCGACGGGTGCGACACGAATGTCATGTGCCAGAAACATTTGCATGTCATATTTGATGTTCTGTCCGATTTTTAGGACGGACGGGTCTTCCAGCAAGGGTTTCAGGATTTCCAGCGCCTTTTTCAGAGGAATCTGCTTTAAGTCCGGCGCAGCTTCCTTTTCTGTGCTGTCATCACCGCCGAAATCAAAGCTTTCATTGATGGCGGCGGCATCAATATGTCCGACCGGAATATAGCAGGCACCGCCCTCGGCGACAGACAGGGAAATACCGACCAGATCAGCCTGTGCGGGGGTGAGGGAGGTAGTCTCCGTATCAACCGCAACCAAGCCCGTTTCAAAGGCGCGCGCGACCCAGTCTTTTAGACGTGCGGCATCTTGCACAAGTTCATAGCTGCCGCCTTGCGGGGCAGTCTCTGTGGCATCGCTGTTTTCCGCGGCGGTGGCAAGGCGGTGTTCATGTGCGTGAAAGGTCTTTTCCAACCGTGCCAATGTCGTACGGAATTCCTGCGTTTTCAGGAATTGCAGCAATTTTGGCATGTCCAGCGTGTGATCCGTCAGTTCCGCAACGGTGAAAGGCACTTCGACACTGTCATCCAGGCGGACAAGCTGTTTGGAAATGCGTGCCATCTCGGCTTCGGCCAGCAATGTTTCACGCCGCTTGGGCTGTTTTATTTCACTTGCGCGTTCCAGCAATGTTTCCAGATCGCCATATTCATTGATCAGCTGTGCGGCAGTTTTGATGCCGATACCGGCAACACCCGGCACGTTATCGGTACTGTCTCCGGCCAGTGCCTGCACATCAACGACCTTATCAGGCGTCACATTGAATTTTTCAAGGACTTCGGCCTCGTCCATAAAGCGGGATTTCATCGGGTCGAACATGCGTACGCCATCGCGCACAAGCTGCATCAAGTCCTTGTCTGAAGAAACGATGACAACCTCGCGCCCTTGCTCGCGCGCCAGCCGCGCATAGGTGGCAATCAGGTCGTCAGCTTCATAGCCCTCTTTGTCGATCGGCGGCAAGCCAAAGGCATCCGATGCCTGACGGATCAGCGGAAATTGCGGAATAAGATCTTCCGGCGTTTCACTGCGGTTGGCTTTGTATTCCGGATAAATGTCATTGCGGAAATTTTCGCGGGCGGCATCGAAAATAACGGCAATATCATGGACATCCATATCCACAATCAGTTTCACCAGCATATTGGTAAAACCCAGCACGGCATTAACGGGCGTACCGTCAGAGCGTGTCATGGGGGGCAGCGCATAATAGGCGCGAAAAATAAAACCTGAACCGTCTACAAGGTAGAGCGGCTTTTTCTCGGAGGGGATTGATTTCTGTTCCGGCATGGCGTCTGACTTTAACGGAGCGGCCATGATTATTCGAAGTCCGGTTCGGCGTCTCTTTTTGCGGCCAGTTCGAAACCGGGAACATCCGCCTGATCATCCATAATGATATCAAGACAGACATTGAATTCCGTCAAATCCAGTTTTTTCTTACTGTTTTTCGGCAGGGGGATCTTGTTTGCCAGACAGTATTCGATCAGGGATTCGCTGATAAAGCGGGCAGGCAAGTTGTAATATTTATGCTCGAAAGTGCCTTCGTCAAAAAAGGTTACGACAACGGAGTTTTTCATCTCGTTGATATTATATTCCTGCGACAGCGGCGTTTTGAAATGCTTTTGCGTGTGAAAGTCATATTCCGCCTTGCTGGCGAGCTTGGCGGCGATAATCTTTACGCCGGGAAAGCGGTAGCCAAGCTGGTCACCGTAATGCGTGATCGCATCGTAAAGCTCTGAATGGTGGAACATTAAACGTCTAATTTCACTGGGCATGCGTCTTCCCTTAAAGTCCTTTTAGAATTTGCGCCATATCGCGCGCTGCATAAGTCAGAATAGCGTCACAGCCCGCGCGTTTAAAGCATAAAAGCGTTTCATGGAGCGTTTTTTCGTAGTCGAGCCAACCGTTTTCCGCAGCAGCGCGCAGCATCGCATATTCACCGCTGACATGATAGGCGAAAACAGGCACGGAAAACGTGTCTTTGACGCGGCGGATGATATCAAGATAGGGCAGGCCGGGTTTGACCATCACCATATCCGCACCTTCCTCCAGATCGAGGGCGACTTCATGAAGCGCCTCGTCACTATTGGCAGGGTCCATCTGATAGGTTTTTTTATCGCCTTTCAGAAAGCCGGAGGATTTGACGGCATCGCGGAACGGCCCGTAATAGACCGAGGCGTATTTCGCGGCGTAGGACAGGATATTCACATCGGTATAGCCTGCATTATCAAGTGCGTCGCGAATCGCGCCGATACGTCCGTCCATCATATCGGAGGGCGCAATAACATCAGCACCTGCACCGGCCTGTACCAAGGCCTGTCTGCACAGAACTTCCACCGTTTCATCATTCAGGATGGTGCCGGTGTCATCAATCAGCCCGTCATGGCCGTGGCTGGTATAGGGATCAAGTGCGACATCGCAGATAAGGCCGATTTCCGGCACGGCATCTTTCAGGCGGCGCATGGCACGGCAGACAAGGTTGTCCTCATTCCATGCCTCTGCCCCGTCATCAGAACGCAGATCATCCGGTGTGGAGGGGAACAGCGCAAGGGCAGGGATGTTTAGTCCTGCAGCGTTTTCTGCCTCTTTGACCAGCAGATCAATGCTAAGACGCTCTACGCCCGGCATTGACGGCACGGCTTCGCGGCGGTTTTCACCGTCAATCACGAAAACCGGCCAGACCAAATCTTTGGCAGTGACGCTGTTTTCCTGCACCAGATCGCGCACCCAGGGGGCTTTGCGGTTGCGGCGCATACGGCGGCGCGGATAGGTTGCGGCGGCTTCGGAGGCGTCTTCTGCCGCAAATTCACGCAGGTCGGTTGCCTGCATTTTCGGGTATGTCATGGCTATTCTACGTCTTTATTGATTTGTTATTATTTTTTCACCCACTGACCGTTGAGCAGAATATACTGCCCGCCGGGGGTTTCCGTCATCAGTTTTTGTCCGGCCAGTTTCTGCACCTGATCGAGCGGCAGACCGTTGCTTTGCGCGACGGAACGGTATTTGTCCAGCCGTGCCGCATTTGTGCTGTCAACCATGGCGGCAACGCCCGGAGCGGCTTGAACGATACCTAAAAGCCCGTCAGGCTGTTCACCGACATAGCCTTGCGCTTTGGCGGCAGCGACGCCCATCTCTGCATAGGCTGTTGCGGGAAGTACTGCGAGAAAGGCAAAACACAGAAAAAATACTGTAAAAGCTTGTTTCATCGGATTGTTATCCTTTCCTTAATTTGCTGTCGTCCCGAACAGATCGGGAGATTCTTCAAACAGGTTATCCAGATCGCGTTCGACCTTGATGCGGACTTCCTGTTCGATTTTGATGTTCATGTTGATTTCAATCGGTTTATCCGGCGCTTCGACTTTCACGGTCGGAGAGCAGGCCGTCAGTATCACAATGGCGAAACCCGCCATCATGTGCCACAGATATTTGTTAAGGTGATGGGACATGTTTTTCCTCATATTGCCGAATTTTCTCCCGTATATTATCAGGAATTGTATAGGCTTGTACATGGTGCTGAAAAATATTTTCAAGCGCGCCTTGCAGGTTCAAATTCAAGGCAACGGGGCGCGTTTCCGCCATGTCGGGGTTGCGCCCTTTGGCTTCCAGACGGATGGTCTGGTCGCCGCCTGCTTTGCCGTCCAGCAGGAAACGCAAGCTCTCATAGTGAAAATTGCTGATGACGTTGCGCACAAAATCCATATTCGGGTTGCCGTTTTGCAGAAAAGCGGGCAGTTCGTTCGGGGCATATTGCACTGTGCCGGGGGTTGTGGTGCTGATGACGCCGTTCTCGATAAAAATCTCATCGCCGCGCACACGCAATGGCAGACTGCCGCTGATCATGCCGTTTGCTTTCAATCCTTCCACTTTGGCAAATTGTAGTAATTGCTGCAGTGACAAATCACGCACCATCACACTGAAAGCCGTGTCAGGTTTGGCGGGGTCTAATTTCACATCGGCAAAAGAAACGGTGCCGCCGGCCATTTGCCATTCCGCATTATGCAGGGTTAATGGCAGAAGCTGCTCAGCATCATAGCTGAGCGTTACCAGTCCGCCGAAGAAGGGAATGCCGGGATTAAAGCTTTCAACGGCGACGATTTGCCTGTCCAGCACAGGTGGTATGACGTTTTTGATTTCCAGTGCGGCGTTCAGATTGGTGACGGGTTTGCCGGAAATTTCCGCCGACAGGTTTTTCAGCAATAGTTGTCCTGTACCGCGTAAATCCGGCAAGGAGAGCTTGGCAGAAAATCCGGCACTGCCGGAAACCTTTTGCAGCAAACCTGCCAGCTTTGGCGAAAGATGATGCGGCTGTGTGCCGACCGGATCGAATGTCACGGGCGGCATCTCGATATTGATTTCGCCTTTTTGTGTTGCCGGTGTCACAAATCCGGTGATATGGGCATTGGCATGGCTGGCCTGATCACGCAATTTGCTGTCAAAGCGCAGCAGGTCTTTTGCGGCCGTATAGGTGAGATCCGCATCAACGCGCAGTACCGGTGCGATATTATCCGGCAGTGTCACGGCTGTTTTGACGCTGGCCTTGGTTTCGGCCTTGCTGTGATAGCCGCCTTTTGCGGTGGCTTCATAGAGATCAATGGTGATTTTCTGCACAGGCAGCTTTAAACGGCCTGCTGCTTCCGTCAGTTCAAAGCCTGATCCAATGCGGTCGATTGTGCCGCTTAATCCGCCGCTGTAATCCAGCATGTCGCCATAGGATAATTGCAATTGCGGCAGACGGAAATCAACGACATCTCCCGCGTGTTTAAGCAGCAAATGGGTGCTGTTCGGTTTTGGATCAAGTTTCAGCTGAAAGGCGGTTTTATCGCTGCCTGTTTTTCCATCGGCGGCAAGGCTTTCGGGGAAGATCAGGATACCATCTGCATTATGCGAGAAATGCAGTTTAATATCAGCACCGGTTTTGTGCAGATGCGGCGGCAGGGTCAGCCCTTTTGCCGCGATTTGCAAATTGCCGGAAAAATCCTGCCATGTAGCGATATCAGTATTGAGCTCTGCCAGCGGTTTTTTGCCGGAAAAATTCAATACGAGGCGAGCGCTGCCTTTTACATTTTTTAAATCCTTTTCAAGGGCGGCGAAGTTCTCAAAGCCGGAAAAACTTTCTTTGCTTAACGCATAGAACTGTTCAAGATTTTTTGCATTTATATCTGCTTTTCCAGATAGTTCTCTATCTTTGTTAAAGTTAAACTCCGCATTAAATCCGGCAATATCTCCAGGGCTTTTACCGGCAGCCTCCAGTGTTTTGCCTTCCGCTGTTTCATTGTAGGAGAGGGTAATGTTTTCCAGCGGCAAATGGACAAGCTGGGCGGCACCGATGGTTATGGCGGCATTTTCTGCCGTTATCATGCCGCTTTTCAGTGCAACATGTGCTGCGCCGTCGATATTGGACATGCTTATCAGCGGATGGCGAATAACGCTTTCATCACGTAAAGTCAGGTCTGCGGCGGCATTTCCATTTTCATACAAGATGGCGGCGCAATCGATGCCAGCAAGGCTGTCACCGTTTTGGGCGGAAATGGCGGCGTTTATTTTAAGATGATCCGTGATGTTTTTAAGTGCGGTGCTGGCTGCCGTAATTGTAATGCTTTGCGGTAGATAAGCGCCACGTTTCTGCAAACGAGCTGTCGCTTGTTTGATATCGATTTTATCTAGCGGCAGCTTTTGCGCCAGCACGAAACTTTTACGCAGTAATGCTGAAATGTCGGTTTCCGCTACATTCTCCTGCAATGGCGGTTCCTGATAAGAGATGCCGCTTAACGCCAGATAATCAATAAAGACGGGGTAGTCATCGCCCGGTGTAAAATGAAAATCGGTGCGCAAGTCATCAATACGGAACTCATCTGAGAGCTTGAGTTTGGTGATCTTGGCGGAATAAAGCTCGATATTGATATGTTGTAGCCTTGCCGCGGGAAAGCCGTTTTTGTGCAGATAGCTCAGCAGTGCATAGCGCGCAACGGCATCGCGCTGCCAGTACAACCCGCCGCATACCAATACAAAGCAAAAGCTCCAGATAATCAGGCGCGTTAAAAACTTAACGCTTGCGGCAATGCCGCGTGAAATTTTCTTTTCAGAGCTGTGTGACATTTACGGCTCCCTCGGATTTCCCCTTGTTGCCTATGCGGCTGTTGTGTTAGATAGTAGCTCAAGGTAAAATAACAAATTAACAGGAAGATACAATCATGTTTGTCACTCCCGCATGGGCTCAAGACGCTGCTGCGAGCGGCGCACCGCAAGACGGCGGTCTGGTCGGCTTTCTTCTGCCGATGTTTCTTATCCTTCTCGTATTTTATTTCTTTGTGTTCCGCCCGCAGAACAAGCGGATGCGTGAACACAATGATATGGTCAACAACTTAAAGCGCGGTGACCGCGTTGTCACGGGCGGCGGATTGATTGGTAAAGTCTATAAGCTGACAGGTGATGATGAAGTCATGATCGACCTTGCTGACGGTGTGCGTGTGCATGCTGTGCGCTCGACCATTATGACGATCCGCGAGAAAGCTGTGTCTCATGTAACGGCAGGTGATTCGTCCAGCGCCAATGATGAAGGCGGTAAAGGCATCACCGTTTCCCGTTTGCGCGAAAATAAAAAGAAAAAAGAAGATGGCGCTCCCCGTAAAGGTGCCCGCTGACACTGACAAGATTTTTATTCCCTTCCGTTAGGACTGATAAAGACAATGATGTATTTTGAACGCTGGAAAATCTGGTTGATTGTAATTGTATGCATTTGGGGCATTAGCTATTCGTCACCAAATTTGATGCCCGATGCGATGAAAGCCAAGTTAAGCGAAATGTCTTCATGGCTGCCGAATAAATCCGTCAGCCTCGGCCTTGATTTGCAAGGCGGGGCGCATCTTTTGATGCAGGTTGATATGGATTACGCAGTTCAGAACCGCCTGAATGACATGAGCGAAGCGGCCAAGCGTGACCTTTTAAAAGAAAGAATCGGCTATGTCGGTTTGCGGATCGAAGGGGAAAGCGTGCTGTTTCAGCTGCGTGCGCAGGATGATGAAACCCGCAGCAAGGCTTTGAAAATTGCCCGGAAACTTTACAAAGGGGTGGAAGCTGATATTTCAGATGACGGCCTGATTACGGCGACTTTAAGCCCAATGTCAGTGACCGAGATCAAGACCCAAACCTTGAACCAGTCGATCGAAATTGTCCGCCGCCGTATTGACGAAACCGGTACGCGGGAGCCTGTCATTCAGCGTCAGGGTTATGAGCGCATTCTGGTGCAGCTTCCGGGCGTGGATGATCCCGAGCGTATCAAGCAATTGCTGGTAAAAACGGCAAGCATGACGTTCCATCTGGTTGATGAAAATTCGTCAGAACCCGGCGCAAGGCTTTCACCGTCCTCCATTATGTATCCGATGAAGGAAAATCCGCAAATACAGCTAGCGGTAAAAAAACGCGCAGAACTGCAGGGTGAGCGCCTTGTGGATGCACAGCCGAGTTTTGAAGACGGTATGCCCGTTGTTACCTTCCGTTTTGACCGGATCGGGACGGATAAATTCTGCCGTATTACCCGCGAAAACCAGCATAAGCGCTTTGCCGTTGTACTGGATAAGGAAATCGTGACTGCGCCATCGATCAATGAACCGATTTGCGGTGGTGCGGGGCGCATTAGCGGTCGCTTTACCGTGCAGGAAACCGTCGATACGTCGTTGCTGCTACGGGCAGGTGCGCTGCCTGCGCCTTTGACCTTTATGGAAGAACGCACGGTCGGGCCCAGCCTGGGGGCGGATTCCGTCAGCGCAGGTAAAGTTGCCAGCTTGATGGGGATGAGCTTTGTGCTGGTCTTTATGATTGCAGTCTACGGATTGTTCGGTATTTTCGCCAATATTGCCTTGTTGGTGAATGTGGCGCTGATTTTTGCCGTATTGTCGGTCTTGCAGGCAACACTGACTTTACCGGGTATCGCCGGTATCGTCTTGACCATCGGTATGGCGGTGGATGCGAATGTGCTGATTTTCGAGCGTATCCGCGAAGAGTTGCGTAATGGCCGTTCGATTCTGTCATCGGTGGAAACCGGATACGGACAGGCAATGTCTTCGATTGTTGATGCGAATTTGACGACGCTGATCGCCGCCCTGATGCTGTTTTCTTTTGGGACGGGGCCGATCAAAGGCTTTGCGGTAACATTATGGGTCGGAATCATGACCTCTATGTTTTCGGCAATTCTGCTGACGCGTTTGATGGTGGTGATGTGGCTGAAAGCGAAAAAGCCGCAAACCTTGCCGATATAAGGAGTATAATGATGCGTGGAATTGTGAAACTGGTTCCTGATGAAACAAATTGCGACTTTATGGGTTGGCATAAAGTTGCTCTTGGTCTGTCGATTCTCGTTATCTGTGCGGGCATGTTTGTGACCTTCCAGAAAGGTTTGAATTTCGGGATTGATTTTACCGGAGGAACACTGATCGAAATCCAGACAAAGGATGAGGTTGCTGATCTTATTGGGTTGCGGGAAAAGCTGAGCGTTTTGGATATCGGTGCTGTCAGCGTGCAGGAATTCGGTGCTCCCAATGAGGTTATGATCCGTATTCCGCAACAAGATCGTGATGAAGCGGCACAGAAAATCGTAATGGAACAAGTGCGGGAAAAGCTGGATGATCAGGTCGAAGACTACCGCCGCGTGGAATTTGTCGGCCCGCAGGTAGGGGAAGAACTGATTGAGGCCGGTGGTAAGGCGCTGTTTTATGCACTTGCCGGGCTGCTGGCTTATATCTGGATGCGTTTTGAATGGCAATTCGGTGTCGCGGCCGTATTGGCGCTGGCGCATGATATTCTTTTTACTGTCGGTTTTTTTAGTGTGACGCAAATGGAATTCACCCTTGCCACGGTGGCAGCTGTTTTGATGATTGCCGGTTATTCGATCAACGATACCGTTGTTGTGTTTGACCGCGTGCGCGAAAATTTGCGCAAATATAAGAAAAAGCCACTGCGCGAGCTGTTTAACCTGTCAATTAACCAGACATTGTCACGGACATTGATGACCAGTTTGACAACCTTGTTGGCGCTGCTGGCATTGTGGCAATTCGGTGGTGCGGTTATCCGCGGTTTTGTGACGGCGCTGATTTTCGGTATCTTTATCGGAACATATTCATCGATCTTTATTGCCACGCCGTTGCTGCTGTATGTACGGCCGCGCGACAGAAACCGCGTTGTGACAAGCGCGCCGGAAAGCGAAACGAATGGTTGATGTGACGCCAATGGTCGCGGCGGACCGCAAGGTCATCCAGTCCTATGGCGAAGGCAGTTTTCAGATTAGCAATGAGACTTTCGCAGGCCCGGTGCTGGTTTTTCCATCTCTGGTGACATCATGGGATATCCCTGCGAATCCCAAAGAGCTTGAAATCACTCATTTTGCGCCTTTGATCGGCGCGGATGATGTGGAGGTCGTGTTGTTCGGGGGCGGAGAAAAGGCGGTATTTCTGCCGCCGGATATTCGCCAGATGCTCGAAGCTCAAGGGCTGAATGTGGAATCTATGGACACCGGTGCGGCTTGCCGTACCTATAATGTGTTACTGGCGGAAGAACGCCGCATTGCAGCTGCGCTGTATCCAGTGCAATAAAATCATAAAAAACAGATTGTTGGCATTGTTTCTTGATGCGTTCAATCAGGTTGGCGCGACGTAGACGCCAAAGCTTTTTGCAACCTGATACAATCCGCCTTCAAATGCTTCGCCACGTGAACGGAAAATCCATCCGGTGGTGCTGCGTGCCAGCTCACCGATAATCAGTGCGTCTTTTTCGGCAGCATCTTCCGTGAGGTTGTAACGTACCAGCTCCCGGTTGGTGTCCAAATCAACAAGACGGACATAGGCATTTTCAACAAGGCCGAAATGCTGGAGCCGCTCATAGGCTTCATGGATCGTAATGACGATAACGACCCTGTCGGACCGGAAGGGGATTTGATCCAGTTGACAGGTGATGATTTCGTCATCGCCTTCGTCGTCACGTCCGGTTTTGCAATCGCCGTGGTGACGTACGGCACCGCCGGCACCTGCCAGATTGTTGTAGAAAACAAAATCCGCGTCCTCGGCGACTTTTCCATCGGGCGTCAGCAGAAAAACGCTGGCATCAAGGTCAAACTCGTCACCTTCACCTGTGGTTTCGGGAGCATCCCAGCCCAGACCGATGAGGGCTCTGTTGAGCTTGGCGCCGCCTTCCATTTCAAGGCTCAGTTCTTCTTCTTTGGAAAGCGCTTTGGAAGAGCTGGTGTCAGTGCTCTTAAAATCAAGTTTTTCAAGATCAAAGGCGGGAACCATTTTGCTCTCGATCGCGGCAAGGCGTGCCGTTTCATCTTCGGCCATTTTTTGTGCTGCTGCTTCCCGCTCTTCGGGACTCAGTTTCTCTTCAGCCGCTTTGCGCGCGTCTTTTTCGGCCTTCTTCCTTGCTTCTTCTTCCTCTTTTTTCTGCTCTGCCGCAAAGGGATCAAAAGGTTGACCGAGTTCGTCGCTGACCATGATATTCTCCGTTATCTTCAGGTGTTTTTAAGAGTTCAAAACTACGCTTCCATGCTACACGACTGCTTCGCACCCGCCAAGAGGATATTGTGCATATCTTTAGGCAGGGCGGTTTGCCATGACATCTCTTCATCCGTGCGCGGATGCTGCAGGCTAAGCATGGCTGCATGCAGCGCCTGACGCGGGAATTCGTGCAACATATCAAAGATGTCGACAGGGCCTTTGCGCAGCCGTTTAAAGCTGTTGGGTCGATAGAGGGGGTCTCCGATCAGCCAATGCCCGATATGGGTCATATGGACGCGGATCTGATGCGTCCGGCCCGTATGCAGACGGCAGGTGACGAGGCTGGCGACGCCTCCTTCAAAAATCGTATCGACCTGATATTCGGTAATCGCTTCTTTGCCGCCGTTTTCCAGCACGGCCATTTTTTTGCGGTTGGATGAAGAGCGCCCGATATTGCCCTCAATCATGCCGGAGGCGGGTGTGGGAACGCCCCAGACGATTGCACGATAAATGCGGCGGACGGTATGTGCGGCAAGTTGTGCGGTCAGGTTTTTATGCGCGGCGTCATTTTTGGCCACAACCATCAGGCCGGAGGTGTCTTTGTCCAGCCTGTGTACGATGCCTGGGCGTTTTACGCCGCCGATTCCCGACAAGCTGTCACCGCAATGTGCGAGCAAGGCATTGACCAGCGTTCCTTTTGCATGACCTGCGGCGGGGTGTACCACCATGCCAGCCTCTTTATTAATGACAATGATATCATCATCTTCATAAAGAATGTCCAGCGGGATATCTTCAGCCACGGGTGCGGCAGGGGCTGCGGGCGGAATGCGCAGAAGATAGGTTTCGCCTGTTTTTGCCTTGCCAGATGTGCGGGTGACGGCTTTGCCGTCTTTAAACACCTGTCCGTCGGCAATCAAGGACTGGATACGTGCACGCGATAGGTCTTCTGCCGCAAGAGCTGCGGCGAGGGCGGCATCAAGCCGCCCGCCATCCAAATTTTCGGGAATAGTGATTTGAAGCTCTCGCGGGCTTTCACTCACGCGGCATTTTCCTGTTTGACATGACCGCCGTTTTTGGCAATCCAGCGGTCGGCATCCAGCGCAGCCATACAGCCCATACCGGCGGCCGTGACGGCTTGACGGTAGGTGTGGTCACAAACATCACCTGCGGCGAAAACGCCGGAAATATTGGTGGTGGTCGATCCGGATTTGACAAGGATATAGCCGTCGCCGTCCATATCCACATGTCCTTTGAAAATGGCTGTAGCCGGGTCATGTCCGATAGCGATAAAGACACCATGCGCGTCATGTTCCGTTACCTCATCGGTTTTGACATTGCGCAATTTAACGCCTGTGACGCCCGCATCGCTGCCGCCCGGCGGGTTACCGACGACTTCTTCCAGCACGCTGTCCCAGATAACGGAGACTTTTTCATGGTTGAAGAGGCGTTCCTGCATAATGCGTTCGGCGCGCAGTTCGTCGCGGCGGTGAACCAGCGTGACATGCTCGGCGAAATTGGTCAGGAAGAGTGCTTCTTCGACAGCGGTATTGCCGCCGCCGATAACGACAACTTTTTTGCCTTTATAGAAGAAACCGTCACAGGTTGCGCAAGCGGAAACGCCATAGCCTTTAAATTCTTGTTCGCTTTCCAGTCCCAACCAGCGCGCTTGTGCACCGGTGGAGATAATGACGGTATCGGCGGTGTAAACTGTGCCGGAATCGCCGATGGCTTTTTTGGGATTGCCGGAGAAATCAACCTCGGTAATCATGTCCATAACCATTTCCGTACCGACATTTTCAGCCTGTTTTTGCATTTGTTCCATCAGCCACGGGCCTTGAATGACATCGGCAAAACCCGGATAGTTTTCGACATCGGTCGTAATCGTCATCTGTCCGCCGGGCTGCATGCCGGTGACAAGAAGAGGGGAAAGATTGGCGCGCGCCGCGTAAATAGCCGCCGTATAGCCTGCGGGGCCGGAGCCGATGATCAAAACCTTGCTGTGTTTCGTGTCTGTCATGTTTTCACCCTTTCTTCCAGTAATGCTTTTATTTTCTCTGCCACTGCGACAGTGTCCTGCGGCGGCGTATAATGCCATGTTTTAAGCTTGCCTTCTTGAGGCAAGATACGCGTATAGCCCTGCGTTTGCAAGAGTTGATGGAATTTGTCGACACGCGCGGCACCGCCCTCCATCGGGATGGTGTAGACGGGTTTTCCTGTTGAGATAGCTTCCGAGGTCATGCTGACGCTGTCTTCCGTCACCAGCAGAAAATCGGCGAGTCCCAAAAAAGCGAAATAGGGGTTATTGCCGCTGCCCTCCCAGAAATAAACGCGGTCGTTATCCGTCAGCGCTTTTTGCAGAATAGCGAGGCAGGCGGGGGGCGTGCGCCGCGAAACGGTGATCATCAGACTGTAATCTGCGGACAATTCTTGCAAACGGGCTGCCAGCGTTGCGGCACTTTCTTCTGTTAGGCGGTGTGCCTTGCTGTTGCCGCCGATCATGACAGCTGCGCGCGGTTGTGGCAGTTCCCGCAAGCTAGGGAATTTTGCCATTTCTGTCGCCAATTTTGCCGCGGTGACGCGGTGCAGCGCACCTGTGGTGGTGACGACGTTCTCTCCGCGCGTTGGATCATGCTGCGGCACGGTGACCAGATCGAATAAACCGGCAGGGATGCGTGGGTCTTGCACCTGCACAACCAGTGTTTTGCCTTGGCTTTGCTGTTTGATATGCAGGGCGGCGGCGATGCTTTTACGCCCGCTTGCCAAAACCAGATCAGGCCAAGGCGGAGAAAGGTTGTCTCCGGCACTGTCAAAAGCCCATTGGTGACCGCAGCGCAAATAAGGGGAAAGCTGTTTCCAGGGGAAGCGCAATTTAATGCGTTTCACAACGGGAGAAACTTCCAGAGCATCTGCGATTCCCAGACATTGGTTCTCTGTTCCTGTAAGTCCTTCTGTTACCACCCAACAAGATATGCTGCGCTGCGTCATTTTTTTTTGAATTTCTAAAGTTTGTTATTGCATTTGCTGTATGGTAATATTATTACACAGGGGGTGTAAAACATACCCTTTTATTTTACGACAGATATTTTTTTCAAGCACAGAGAAGACACATCATGGGAAAAGTCAAACTTGACCGTATCGACCGCAAAATCCTTAAGGAATTGCAGGACGATGGACGTATTACAAATGTGGATTTGGCCGAGAAAGTCGGTATTTCCGCGCCTCCCTGCCTGCGTCGTGTGCGCGCGCTGGAGGAAAACAAACTCATTCTCGGTTATCATGCACATCTGGATGCGGCCTCGCTGGGTTACGGCGTGACGGTTTTTGCGCAGGTTGGTCTGGGGAATCAGTCGGAAAACGATCTGAACCGTTTCATCGAAATGGTCGGCGGATGGCCGAAAGTTCGTGAATGCTATATGGTTGCGGGTGAGGCGGATTTCCTTTTGAAAATCGTTGCCGCAGACTGGGATGATTATCAGCAATTCCTGACCAAGCATTTGACGGCCGCACCGAATGTCAGCCATGTCAAATCTTCACTGACCGTGAAGCTTTGCAAATACGAGCCGGGTATTCCGATTAAAACGGAATAGGTGCCTTTCAAGGCGGATTAATGTTTCGGCTGTGCGGGCGGCTTTGTCGGTTTGGAAGCATAGCGCATTTTTTTGCCGCCTTCGTCCAGTGCTGCACCGGCGCCGAGTCCGGCTAATGCGGAAAGCATTATCGCGATAAAATAGCCGAGAAAATCCATTTCATTGGCTTGTCTGGCATCCGCCGTGATCTCACTGGCGATGGAAAAGCGCTGTGCAAGCGCTTCGGTGCCTTCATGGCGGTGGTCTGCGCGTGCTTCATCCAGATTTTCGGCATAGTCGATGCCGTATGCAATCATATCCGGAATGGCGGAATTGACATGACGGCCCCAGTCAAAGTCGCCGGCATCGGATTTCAGTTCCTCCAGCAAGGTTTTGGCATCGGCTTCGCCGATATCCAGTCCATGCTGCATGGAGCCGCTGGTCAAAAGATCGGCAAAAAAACGCATGCCGGATTCTTGCAGAGACGTCTGGGCGGCTTGAAGCGTGGTTTCATCGGTTTCCGTCGCGTGGCTTTGGCGTTGCAAGTCCTGATATTCCGAAATTTGCGTCAGCAGGGAGGCTTTTTGCGTCTGTAACTGTTCCAAAACCTGCTGTTGTTGATCTGTTCCGGTCGGATCAAGGTCATTATTGATAAAATCAATCGCCCCTGTGCCGAGTAAAAGAGCCGCAGCAATGCCGCCGATAACGGGGCCTGCGCCAAGGGTTGCTTTTTTTCCGATGTGATATCCCGCAAGCTTTGCGTGGTAGGTCAAATTTGCTGCCATTTGTATATCCGCCGTTTTATTCAATAATTATGACGGAAAAACTAGCATGATATGTAAAAGCTGTCAAGCGAAAAGCGGGGATTGCCCGGAGGCGGCGGGAACATGCATCCAATGCGCTTCGCCTGTCTGGAAGGCCATTTGACCGCCGGAAAGTCCGGCCTGTTCCAGCCCGTCATGGAAGGCACGTAAGATGTCCTGCCGCGTATCGGCAGGCAGCGGCGTACGGGTGCGCAAAAACACATCCAGCGTTTGTTGATGACGCAGAAAACCGTCGATCTGCACATCACCAAGACGGCTGAGGCGCAAATTCAGCAAAAACCGCGTGGTTTTGCCGTCATTGCCACCATTGTTGTTTTCTTCCTGATTATTCTCTTCGTCTTCGACATGCTGTTGGCGTGTGAAAAACTGAATCATATCAATATCGTCACGATTCAAAAGCGGCAGGGAAATGCCGCGCCAGTCACCGGACAAAACCTCCTGTGCCTGACGGGCAATGCCTCGGAAATCAGAGGTCAGCCGTGATATCACATCACGACGTCCGCTTTGCTTCAGCGTGTCCATATTGCGTTCGCCCAGCCAGCCTTCCAGATTGCCCATACGCAAAGCGGCAAGGAAAAACAGCACGGTTGGCACCAGCCGTGCTGGAGAGGTCGGGGCAGGAATTGTGCCGCGCAATGCGGCGGCAGCATCCGGGGCGATGGCATCGGACACGCGCAGTGCTTCCTCCAGCGCCGGCCATGAGGTGCTCAGCAGCGGTACAAGCGGCGGCAATACAGATGCAGCCGCACCGACCTGTTGCGGCACAAAGGATGGTGTTTGCAATTGCTGCACAAATTGCTCGGGTGTGACGGGTGTGGCGGTGACGCTTAGGACTGTTCCAATAGGCGCAGGGTGAGAGGTTTGCAGGACAATTTGTGCACCTTGCGGCAATTCGGGAATATTGGAGGTTGTGACAGTTGCAATCGGCAATCCTGCGGGGCTATGTTCCGTCACGGTTACGGTTAGAGGCGTTTTTTCCGTTGTTGCGATATTCTTCGTGTCAGCTTTTGGTGCTGTTGCTGTCGCCTGCTTTTGCGGCGTTTGCGCATCGATAATATCAAAACGGAAAATTTGTCCGCGCAGATGCTGCAACTCTGCTTGCGGTTTTTGTGCCGCGGGCGTTTTCTGTTCTGCCAGCAACCCATCCTCTAACACTGATAAAACCGCCAATAAAGGGGAAGCGGGTGGTTGCGGCGTTACGGCGGTCTGTTGTTCAGATTGTTCCGCAGGCTTTGCGGCCGCTGTTGTTGCATGGGTGGCGATGACGGCAGCGGCTTGTAGATCAACCGCCTCCGGCAGTGGTGCGTTGACGGTAGGGCTTTCTGCCTGCTGCAGTAAAGCTGCACGGATTTGTTCCGAAGCTTTGATGGCCGCTTCCTCTGCGGCGGGTGCAGGGGCATGTGTCACGATCGCGGTTACACTGTCACCGGCAGCCAGCGGTTTTTGTGGCGGCGGGGCGGGTTGTTCCGGTGTTTGCGGTTTTACCGCTTCCCGCGTTGCGGGCGCTTCTTGCGGAATGACTTGTATCTGCGCGCTTTCCGGCGGCGTTCCCGCAGACAGGGTAACGGTCAGTTTTTGCCCTTTGACGGGAAGAGCAGGCTGAGCCTGTTGCGGCGCTTTTCCTTCCGCAGGCGGCGGTGCCAACACGATATCACCTTGCGGGGTGCGGAGATGGATTTGCTGTGTGCGGGGATCGATGCGCAGGACTTCGCCTTCAAGACGGGCATCGCGCGGCAGGCTTTCCAAAGTCGGCGGCAGCAGGATAATCTCTACCGGTTGTGGGCGCGGGACGGGGCGATCCTGTCCCTCCTGCTTTCCGGCTTTTCCCGCCGCAGCACGCGTATTCCCGGCCTCTGTCTTGATAGAGGTGGAATGCGGTACCGGTTTCGCCGGTGTAACGGGACCCGTGTCGTTACCCATGAGACTAGCCTTTTTTACAGGGCTTTATGGGCAGCTTTGACAACGGCCTCGCTTGTGATGCCGAAATATTTATACAGCTCTTCCGCAGGGGCGGAGTCGCCAAAGCTTTTCATGCCGACAAAGCTGCCTTTGGTACCGATAAAGGCTTCCCATCCTTGTTTGCAGGCAGCCTCGATCGCGATTTTTACGCTGTCATTGCCGATCAGCTCATCACGGTACTTTTCATCCTGTGCAAAGAACAGCTCGAAACAGGGCGCGGAAACGACGCGTGTACCGATACCTTCGCTTTCCAGTTTCTCGCGGGCTTCCAGCGCGAGATGCACTTCGGAGCCTGTGGCGAAAATCGTCACTTTCAGTGCGCTGCCTGCCTCGGCAAGGATATAGGCGCCTTTACGGGTCAGGTTTTCACTGTTGTGCTCTGTCCGTACCGTCGGCAGACCTTGACGAGTCAGGGACAGGACGGAAGGTGTTTCCATTTCTTCCAGCGCAATCTGCCAGCATTCAGCCGCTTCGACGGCATCTGCGGGACGCATCACCAGAAGATTAGGCATGGCGCGCAGCGAAGCTAAATGTTCAACAGGCTGGTGTGTCGGGCCGTCTTCGCCAAGGCCGATGGAATCATGCGTCATGACATAGACGACACGCTGTTTCATTAGCGCCGACAGGCGGATGGAGGGGCGGCAGTAATCGGCAAAGCACAGGAATGTTCCGCTATAGGGGATCATGCCTTTATGCAGCGCCATACCGTTCATAATCGCGGCCATACCATGTTCGCGGACACCGTAATGGATGTAGCGTCCGTCGAAATTGTCTTTGCTGACAATCGGCATATGGTCTTTGACGAATGTGTTATTCGATCCGGTCAGATCCGCAGAGCCGCCGATGAGTGAGAAGATACGCGGAACAATAACATCCAGCACATTTCCGGAAGCTTGACGCGTTGCCAGTTTCGGTTTTTCTTCACTGGTTTTTTTCTTGAATGTCTCGATCGTCTCCGTAATCAGATGGGATACTTTCCCACTGTGGAAGCGGTCGAATAATTCGCGGTCTTCGCCTTCCAGCGTATCAAGACGTAACTGCCATGATTTACGGGCTTCCTGTCCGCTGCGACCAACGCCGCGCCATGCGTCCAGAACGGCATCGGGAATTTCAAACGGTGCATGCGGCCAGCCGAGGCTTTCGCGTGCGCCTGCAATTTCTTCTTCGCCCAGCGGTGAGCCGTGGCAGGAAGAGCTGCCTTCCTTATTGGGGGCGCCGTAACCGATTTTGGTGCGGCAGCAGATAATGCTGGGCTTATCTTTATGGATTTGCGCTTCGGCAATGGCGCGGCTGATGGCATCGGGATCGTGGCCGTCAATGCTGAGAACATGCCAGCCATAGCTTTCAAAGCGTTCGGGAATATTCTCGCTGAAGGACA
>SBHI01000030.1 GCA_006226225.1 Alphaproteobacteria bacterium | reverse complement strand
CTTACCATTGAATTAGAGGAAAGAGGGTATTTGACTGATGGCAATAAAATGTCACCCTATATCGTGGTGAATTTCTTGCCCGTCCTGCCCGATGGACAGTTTAAATTATCCTTTAAGTGTTTCAATGCATCCGTCAACAAGGCTTAGTAACGAGCTAAAGCTATGTATATTCGTTTTATCACAGCTGAATATTGTCCAGAGTCCGCTTCAAAACTTGGTTTGATCGTTGCCGCTCACGATCTGATTGACGACGAAGTATTAGATGCTATGAATGAAGACATTCTAAAAGGTATCTTGAAATGGTTTGATGATAACTTACCCGAGCCTACCAGACTCCGTAAATCCCGAAAATATCACACCGTCAATATTGCTTTAAGCTGGTACAAACCGACTGCAATAAACCATATCTCCAAGATGTATGAACTAAAGTCTTTTCTGGAATTGCACGGAATAACTACAGAAGTTATCAAGACCTTCAGGCCTGGCGTGATCGTTTATGAAGACCGTTATCAAGTCGTGGCTGAACCATTTAAAGACACATAAGGATGTCCCTAAAATACACCGCTCAAAATCCGTATTTATTATTATATTTCCAATAAGTTAGCAGGGCATTAAACTCTCCTGCCGTCCCCATGTCCCGTCCCGTCTCTATTAAAGAGCTGCCAGAGTGGTCTTTAAAGTGTGCCGGAGAACCTCAAAAGCTTGCCAATAGATTTTACCGAACAACCCAAAAACTACCCGCCCCTATGGATTTTCTACTTGTGAGTCCTAAAAAAATTGATTATAACATTTTTCTAGTGTTCCTCGGTAGCTCAGTGGTAGAGCAGGTGACTGTTAATCACTTGGTCGCTGGTTCGAATCCGGCCCGAGGAGCCATTTTATTCTTTCCCGAAACAGTCTTTTTTCCTTTGGTACGAGATATCCATATCTCAACCTTTTATTGACGTTTATAGATTACACTCTTTATATAGCCTGCAACATTCGCATATGAGGCAGTGGCATGATACCGACATGGGCAGAACGGCAAAGACTTTTAGGCTTTTGCGCAGATGATGTGCAAAAGCTTGCGATTGCGCAAAGCACATACAACAGCCCCTATGCCCAGATGGTAAAAAAGCTGTTTACCGATCTTTACGGCGTACGACTTGTTGAAATCGCCTTTGAGGTCGCGCCGGAAGAAATAGGTTTAATTGATTCCAGTGGACAACCTGTTCTAACAGCAGAGCAACAGGACTGTTTTGAGCGCAACCGTGCAAAGCTGGAAGCAGCCACCCCCAACAAGCCGCTTACACCACAAGTAATACTTGCCGAAGCTTTAGAGAA
The DNA here is from genome assembly GCA_006226225.1 of Alphaproteobacteria bacterium. GTDB lineage: Bacteria > Pseudomonadota > Alphaproteobacteria > Micavibrionales > CSBR16-224 > CSBR16-224. Next base: position 5,717 of record SBHI01000030.1, on the reverse strand, counting down.
TGGGAGTTTTACGCTCACCCCTACGCAAACCGCTTTACTGGAGAAAGAAACAAAAAAACTACATGACAATGCCGCCACTCAACTTGCGCAAGCCGATATGGTGTTTCTTGCCGGTAATGCCAGTGACGTACCGCCGGATTTCTACGATAAATCCCCGCACCCAAAAACCAAAATCAGAAAAAATCCGCTTTATATCCGTCCCGACATCGACAGAAATATTGTCGCCTATGCCGGGAAAAAAGATCTTCCCATGCTGGGCGTGTGCTATGGCGCCCAGATGATGGCCATCACAGGTTTTGGAGATGACAGCAAAAAAGGCGCCTGGTTGATACAAGACATTCCCGATCATGGTCATACGAAAAACAAAGATACCAAAACACATATCAAGCCAATGTATGGCGGAGTCACACGCAAAGTCACCGCCGCATTTGTTGATAATGGCGAATACATTACCGCCATTACCGGAAAATCCAAGAACCCTTTTATACACAGTGATGCTGTGCAACCTATTAAAGTCACCTCCGGCACAAATCTGCACGCCCTCATACGCACAGCATTCCCGAATATGCATTACACAGCAGATCAAACCATCGAGATCGTTGAATATCACTCACATCATCAGGCATTAAAATGGGATTCCATTGACCCGGACAAAGGGTTACACATCGCCGCATGGTCTGAAGAACGTTTTGTTGAAGCAGTTGAAGCCGGACGTGATGCAAACGGTAACAAACTTGCCACTTTCATGTTGGGAACGCAGGTTCATCCCGAAGTCGGGGTTGCCATGCCACCCGCATGGCTGGAAGACGCCAGAAAAGGACACAAAATATCCGCAACCGGCGGTCTGACACAAAGTTTCGCCGAAGCTATGATTTACACCAGCATATTCCTGAACAAATGGCAAAAAGCGGGTTTTAACCGTCAGGATGCTCCCACCTATAGCGAACTGGTTGCCTTTGAAGAACAATTCATGGAATTACCACCAATACAACAAGAAGCTCTGGGGACAGACAATCCCGCAATCATTCATTACGTCGCGCAACAATTGAACCTTACACCCAAATTACGCACTTCTTCCGGCAAGCCTAAACCGCAAACTCCTTAAACGAGAAGATATCCGTCACCAGTTAGGGCGCAACATCAAAAGCCGCGGGTTCTTTACCGTCCTGATGGGTCTGCCAAATCGTTTGATAGGCTGATTCCAGATGTTTTGTGAAGGCTTTGGTATCAAACAATGCCGCCGTTTCACGGTTTGCAATGACCTTATCCCGCAAAGCGGCAAGCTTCTCGGGAGAGCGGGCAAGATCAAGCGCCAACTTCTCGTAATCCGCAAGATTGTCCGTGATAAGCTCCGGCAAATCATGGGCATAGAGCAAGCTGGCGGCCACACGTCCGGCAAATGTGTTACCTGTGCAGGTAATCAGCGGCAGCCCGACCCAGAGCGCATCCGAAGCTGTGGTGTGCGCGTTACAGGGAATGTTATCCAGAAACAGATCGGCACATTTTTGCCGCGCCAGATGCTCTTCCAGTTTCATTTTCGGGGCAAACACCAGCCTTTCGGGATCGACATCCCGCTTTTTTGCTTCGCGGCGCAGATTATCGGCGACGCCGTCATTGCCTTCAAACAGCCACAATACGCTACCTTCCACCTCTTTCAAAAGCCGCATCCAGATGTCGAAGATTTCCGGCATGATTTTATAGGTGTTGTTGAAAGAGCAGAATACAAAAACCTCTTCCGGCAGTCCGTAATCTTTCCTGTTCGGCGTATCTTCAGGCAGGAAGCGTTTATCGTCATTCACCTGATAACTGCCCGGCATATAAATAATTTTCTCGGAAAAGAAAGACGCGATTTCCGGCGTAACCGTGCGGTGGTCGCCGACAAAATAATCCATATAAGGCGCCGCCATCGTACCGGGATAACCAAGATAGCTGACCTGAACAGGTGCCGGGCGACGTGCCACAATATTGATGCGGCTGTTATTGGTATAGCCTTTTAAGTCGACCAGAATGTCGATTTCCTTTTCAAAGATTTTCTGTGCAATCTCCTCATCACTTACCCCCGCAACATCTGCAAATTCGGTAAAGGAGGCTTCGAGACGCGCCCGCAATTCGCTATGATCATTCGGGCCGAAAGAAAAGGCATGGGTTTCAAATTTTTCCTTATCATGCTGTTCGAATAGTCCTGCAATCAGGTACGACGTTGCATGGCGGTGGAAATCCGCTGATAAATAAGCCACACGTATTTTATCGTGATTGTATTTCTCCCCGTTCCACAACGGCGGCAACGGCGGATATTTTTCCTCCATATATCTGCGTGCGCAAATCATCTGGTCTTCAGGTGTGGACGGTAGACCGATCAGGATAAAGGGCGGCGTTTCCGCCTTGCCCGTTCGTATCTTTTCCAAAAACGCATCAATCTCGTCACAGGCCGACCAGTCACACAGCATCATCTTCGTATGCAAGCGCACACCAGCAAGGTTTTTATGGTCAGGGTTAATCTTATAAGCACGATCATAATCGGCACATGCTTCTTTCTGTCGGTGCATATAGGACAAGGTCTGACCGCGGTTGTAAAGAACAGACACATTGCGCGGGTCGATTTTGGACGCGCGGTTATAGCTGTCAACAGCTTCCTGATACTGCCCCTGCTCCTGATGGGCGTTACCAAGATTGGTCAGGGCGGCGATGTTATTCGGATCAAGTTCCACCGCACGTTTGTAACTGTCAAATGCCTCGTCATAGCGTTTTAGCGCCCTAAGCACGCTGGCACGATTAATATGCGCCTGCACAAAACCCGGCCAAAGCGTAATGGCACGGTCATAACTGCCCAGCGCGTCACGCCAGCGATTCATTTTCTCTAGCAGGGAGGCGCGGTAAGCCCATGTATGAGCGTTAGAGCTATCCAGTTTCAGAGAACGATCAAATTCCGATAGCGCCTCTTCGTACTGCCCCGTATCCGACAGAACACGCGCATTTGCGCAAACCGTCGCTGCGTCATCATTATGCAGTTTCAGCGCCGCATTCATACTTTCCAGCGCTTCATCATTCCGCTCCATTTGCAGCAGCAGAATACCGCGCAGACAAAACGCATCCGTAGAGGTGGAATGATGCGTCACCGCCAGATCAAAACATTCCAGCGCCTCTTCCAAACGTTCTTCCTCTTTCAGAGCTTTCCCTTTATTAATCAGGGCATCCACCTGATTGGGCGTCATCGCCAATGCCTGATCATAACAGGCAACGGCTTCATCATATTTTTCGATATCTTTTAGTGTGTTGCCCTTATTGATATAAGCATTCACATTATCGGGATTAGACGCGATAGCACGGTCAAAACATGCCAATGCTTCATCAAAACGCCCCAAGTCTCGCAACGCTGCGCCCTTGTTGTTGTGAAGATTCATATCCTTGTCTTGCAGCTTCTCGGCATTTTCATAGCTTTCCAACGCCTCTTCGGGGCGCCCCAAAACCTGCAGAACATTTCCCTTTTTAAAATGCGCCTGATAAAAATCGGGCTGAAGGCTGATAGCGCGGTCATAACTGATGAGTGCAGCCTGCGGTTTATTCAAAGCCTCTTGCACGCTGCCGAGATTGCTATATGCCGGTGCCGAGTTATTATCAATTTTCAACGCCCTTTTAATCAGACGGAAAGCCTGATCCGTTAAACCCTGTTGAAAAAGCGCAACGCCCGTCAAATGGTTCAGATCAAAATTCTGGGGATTAACTTTCAGCAATCCTTTATAAATGACCAGCGCTTCATCCAGCCGTCCGGATTGATGTAAGGTAACGGCCTGTTTCATCAAGGCCCGCGGATCGTGATTTGTTTGTAAGCCGCCCGACATCTTTCTCTCTCCTTATATTGCTTCCTGAAGCGGTGCGAAAACGCCCCATTCATCGCCGATTGCTTCCTTATAGAACTGTTTGTATTTCGCAGCCAATCCCGGTTTCACCGCATCCAGAATTTCCGCAAAAACAGAGAAGATTGACGGTATGGAATCATTTCCGACCAGCTTTTGCGAAATCTTTTCGATTTTCGCAGAATTCGTATGCGCCGTGTTGCGCGGCAGATTATTCAGATAGTTTTTGATATAAAGATCAAGGCAGAACGCCCCCGTCACAAAACGTTCCTGCGGCGATACCGGTGAATCTTTGCGGTTCACAAAAATAAAGGAATCCACCGCGTTAAAAATTCTGGAATAAGCACTGGAGCCTTTCGGCAGCCCTGTTTTGGTATAAGCGCGCTCTACCTGCTCTTCGATCTGTTTGGCACCACCGGCCCAATTCTGCAAATTGTAGAAATAACTGCTGCCCGGCTCGGACATCACCCGCCCCGAGGACACAAAACCGTTCATCACAGCCCAGTCACAATAGGTTCCCCGCGTCGGGTGTGGCCCCAACCACAGATCCATAATGGATTTAAAAACATCGCGCCGCCAAAAGGTAAAGATGCCGATATTCGACCCGTTTGAGGTCGTTAAATGTTCGGCAATGCGCTCGGACGCGTTTTTTGATGTAATCTGGCTGGTGTTCACACAGATAATGCCTTTTAGATCTGCATAACCGAAAACCCCGGGGCGGATGCCGACAATATCCGCCGGAATATTGTCAAAAGACGGAGACGGGCCGAAACCGAAAATCGTATCATCATCCCCCATCATCAGCACGTAATCATATCCGGCTGTTGCGTCAAAAGCCGTTGACCAATTCGTCATCATATCCGTTGGCGGCGTTTCAATATAATTCATATTGTCATCCGCCATCATCTCGCGCAGCTTTTCCGCCTTGACCTCGTCTCCGGAGTTGTCTGACACTACCAGATGATACCCGCTTTTCCGGCAAAAATTTACCGCACTTTCAATCGACTCCCGACAAGTTTCGAAAGGCCGGTTTGAGGGAATGCCGATGGCGAGTTTCTTTTTCATGGTATATCTCCTGAACCGCGAGTAAAAAATTTCTTTTTATGATAGTCGCGAGCAGGCAATATATCAACTATAGGGCCGTATTTCCTTTTCTTCAGGTGCCACGTAATTTTAGAGAAAGATGATTTTTGTGAGAAACACCCTTCATATTCTTACCACTACTACTTTGACTGCCGTTTTTATATCCTTCCTTTATCCTTTACAAACCCACGCAGCCCCGGATGAAACGATGCGCATCAACCAGATGTTGGAGAACGTTGCACCCCCGGAAAACTTTACCCTGGCTTATCAAGAAGTCAGGGGGCTACAGGGGAGCTTTCAGTGGTATATAAAAGGGAGTAGTTGGTGGGTACGCCTGCACCCGGTAGATATATACCCAATGGATAAATTGGAACAAAACACAGAATATAATCTAAGCGGTATTGTGCTGGATCAGGCTTACGGAACCGTCAATATTTGGGTTAAACATCTGAAACCTCTCTCACCGGAATGATAAATTGTGACGGAGGCGTCTCCGTTGTGCTATAAAAATTCAAAGACGGTCGTTACAAAAATCGGTCACGGTATGAAAAAATTTTTCGGAACATTGTTAATACTGGCGGGGTTGGGGGCTGCGCTATTTTTTGCATGGCAGCACTTTCTGTACAAAGCTCCGCCGCCAACAGTCACACCGCAGCGCGGCGCAATTGTTCAAGCGGTTTACGCAACGGGCGAAGTTGAGCCTGTGCGCTGGGCAAAAGTTTCCACGCAAGTGCCCGGACGCGTTGAAACGGTTTTGGTGGAAGAAGGTGATGCGGTCAT
>SBHI01000083.1 GCA_006226225.1 Alphaproteobacteria bacterium | reverse complement strand
GTGGGCGGGGAACAGTTCGACGGTATCGCCGCGCACGCGGAAACAGCCGCGCGAAAAATCGATATCATTGCGTTTGTAATGCAGCGCGACCAGATTGCGGATGAAATCATTTCTGTCCATGATGGCGCCTTTTTTGACGGAAAAGGCCATAGCCTGATAGGTCTCGACATCCCCGATACCGTAAATGCAGGAGACGCTGGCGACGATGATCGTATCCCGCCGCTCTAGAATGGCGCGAGTGGCGGCATGGCGCATGCGGTCAATCTGTTCATTGATTGCTGAATCTTTCTCGATATAAGTATCGGTTTTCGGGATATAGGCTTCGGGCTGGTAATAATCGTAATAGGAAACGAAATATTCCACGGCATTATGCGGGAAAAAGCTTTTCATCTCCGCATAAAGCTGCGCGGCAAGCGTCTTGTTCGGCGCCAAAATCAAAGCGGGGCGCTGTGTCTGCATAATGACCTGCGCCATGGTGAAGGTTTTTCCCGATCCGGTCACGCCCAGTAAGACCTGATTGGCCTCACCTTGATTTAATTCGGCTATCAGCTCGGCAATCGCATGCGGCTGGTCGCCTGTGGGGGTAAAGTCGGTTTCCAGCCGGAAAGGCAGAATCTCCGCGCCATCGCCATCGTAAAGAATTTCAGGGTCGAGCATGGTTTTTTTGACCATGACGGGCTGCGCCTATTTGCGCTGCAGGGAGGCGTTGCGCGTGCCCCCTTTGCACGGGAAGTAATGATACAGCGCCAGCGCAATCGCGGGGGAGGCGATAAAGGCGTCATGCTGCGGCTGTTTTTTTAAATATTGCGTCACATGCAGGATGACATCTTCCAGTTTCATTTTTCCCGGTACACAGAAATCAACCGTCGGGGCAGTGCCCAGCGAGCGGATCAGGCGGTGATAGTCGATGACACCTGCAATATAGCTGGCGCAGGTCTCCTGCCGCGCTTTTTCGCCGCTGTCGCACATGGTCAGCAGATCCAGTGCCGTCAAATAGGCGGCATCGCTCTTTTTCGGAAAGCACAGGCATAGTGCCGCTGCGCAAATCAGGGTTACTGCAAAATTTTTCATCATCACTCTGCCCGTTTTTCGGCTGTTTTCTGGAATGGAACCGGAGCATAACATCTTTTAAAGGTTTTTTTAAGGAAGTTTTGTCAGGATAGGCCGTGATTAAGGAGAAAATATTTTACCGGCAAGACTTGTCTTTCATACTGATTCCGTGTTTCATGAAGATAACAGCCGCATTTTACCATGATAGATTAGGAGTGTGTTTTAATGAACAAGACGATTACGGCAAAAACAGTTACGGCGATAGCAGCGGCCACATTTCTCTTTGCCGCATCGCCGGCTTATGCACAAGTGATTGACGATGCCGGTGCAGCAAAACTGAAAACGATCATTCAAGAGCAGATTGATTACGCGGACAAGGTTTACGGCGGTATACCGTCTTTGGAACTGCGGCATGAAGGCGAAGTGACGGTGACCCAACATGACGGCTATTATCAGGTAGTGCTGCCGGAATATGCGATGGAAATGGAACATCCGACGAATGCGGCGGATAGGCTGCTGGTTGATTTTGGCCAGATGGTGATGAATGTTGTGCCGGAAGGCGATGATGCGCTCAATATGAGTGTCGCGATGCCGATGCCGATTCTCGGTAAGGACTCCACAGGGCAGGAAGTGTTTCAACTGAATATCGGTCAGCAGAAAGCGCATGCGCTTTATGTGCCGTCAATTGCGGCGACACCGAAATACAGTTTCTCTTATCAGGATGTCAAAATGACCATGCCTGCGGCGGGTATCACCCTGACGCTGGATGACTTAAGCGGAATGATGAATCTTGAAACAGATGCAAGCGGTTACTATAGCGGGCCGAGTAAATTTTCCGCGAAGATGTTGAAACTGGATATGGCCAGCGAACATGAGGGGAGCCTCTTTATCGGGATCGGTGATCTTGTGGCTGCCGGTTCTTACGAGGCTTTTGACCTGGCCGGTATGACACAGTTCCAGAAAGATCTGGGGAATATTGATATGACGAATATGTCTGCCGAGGAAAGCGCGGCCTATGGCAGTCATATCATGACCAGCATATTGGAATCGTCAAACGGTATGGATACGGATTTCTCACTGAAAGATATGACAGTGAATTTCCAGCAAAACGGCGGGCAAGCGTCTTCCTTCTCTTTAAAAGATGCGGGTTTCGGCTTCGGCTTAAACGGAATGCGCGAGGAAGCGGCTTCGGTTAAACTGAGCGGAAAGCTGAACGGATTGTCTATTCCGGGTATTCAGGCTGATTTCCAGCAATATATCCCGTCATTGATCGAATACAAGATGAGTGTTGTCAATATGCCGATGAAGGGGCTGATGGCGCTGTTGGGAACGGCATTACAGCCGGATGCACGTGGTGCTGAGCCCTTTAATCTGGGGGCAATCCAGCAAATGCTGAACGAGGCGGGAACCAAATACGTACTTGAAAATCATGCTGTGGATATGCCGGCTTTGGGAACGTCCCTGAAAGGGGAGGCTGTTGCAGATGCAACGGCGATGTACGGATTTACGGCACAGTTCTTCGGTCGTCTGCGTAACCTGAACGAGATGCTGGCGGAATCGCAGGCAAAGGCGCAGGAACTGCCGCCGGTGATGCAACAGGCACTGATGCCGCTGATGTTGGTACAGCAGCTTGGCAAACCGGGCACGGATGAAGCGACAGGCCAATCCGTTCTGACCTATGACTTTGTCATCAGCCGTGACGGAAAGCTTTTGGTGAATGGTCAGGATGCCATGATGATGATGATGGGAGGCGGTCAGCAACCGCCGATGCAGCAAGCCCCATAACAAAAGAATTTGGAGCACAGTAAAAAGAAAGGCCTCCTTTTAGGAGGCCTTTCTAATGTCTGCGATACGCCTTTTAGCGGCATGGGAAAGCAGCTGCCAAGGCTGTAGCAGTTACGCTGCGGGCCGGTTGGTCTAAGCTCTCGGGATGTTTTTCGATATAGCGCACGGTAATATCGCGCAGCTGCTGGCTTTTGACGCTGACCTTGTGGCATGCAGAGGCACTACCCAGCAATTCATCGGCAACACCTGTCACATAACCCGCACAGTAACCGTAATCGGTATTAAAACTGCTGCTGCACATTTGCAGGAGTTCTTGCGCTGTCAGGTAATAGCCCTGTGCTTTTGCGTGTACCGGAACGGAAAAAAAGGCGGCGAATGCAAGTCCTGAAATCAATAAGATGCGCGTCATTGTTTTTACACCCGTTTTGCGAAGAAGCCGCCAAAAGCGGGGAGCTCAATTGCGTTGTCATTGACGGTTACAGGCAGACCGTGCCCGTCCAGCAATTCCCAGTCTGCGGCTTTGTCGAGTTTTTTCACATCACTGCCCAGATTAAATCCGGCAATCACCGTTTCATCACCTGTTTGGCGGCTGAAAACCAGCAGATTGTTTTTGGCGATATCAAAATCAATCTCTCCCGTGATGAGCGCGTTATGGTGTTTGCGCCATTCCAGAAACTGGCGGACAAAATTCAGCACGGAAGACGGGTCGTTTTCCTGCGTTGAAACGGCGGAAAGCCGATGCTCTTCGGGGATCGGCAGCCATGTGTCCTCTGCCGCTGAAAAACCGGCATTTTTCTCCGCACTTGTCCAGGGGATCGGTGTACGGCAACCATCGCGTCCCTTACTGTCGGGATAAAGGAAAATACCGAACGGATCCTGCAGTTTCTCAAAAGGTACATCGGCTTCGGTTAGCCCCAGCTCTTCGCCCTGATACAGGAAGATCGTGCCGCGCAGACTGGTCAGAAGTGCCGTCAGCATTTTGACGCGCTGTTTTTGCAAGTCAGGATTATCCTGTTTTCCGCGTGAGGCGATGCGCAGAACATCATGGTTAGAAAAGGCCCATGCCGGCCAGCCGCCTTCATAGCTGTTATAGCGGGTAAACAGTTCGTGAATTTCTTCCGCACCGTCATGCCAGCCAAGCAGTTCCATGTTATAGGCCGTATGCAGCCGGTTATCGCCTTTGGTATATTCGGTGCAGGTTTTCATGCTGTTGTCATCACCGATTTCTGCCACCATCATCTTGCCGTCATATTGATCGGTCAGGGCGCGTAGACGTTCGATAAACAGCAGATTTTCCGGCTGTGATTTATCATAGAGATGACGCTGCATATCATAGGGGAAGGGCTTGGTATAAAGTCCGTTATAGACCCTGCCCGGTTCAAATTCGGTTTGTGGCGGATTGTCGCGCAGCTGCTCGTCATGCATATAGAAATTCGCGACATCAAGACGAAAACCGTCTACGCCTTTTTCCAGCCAGAATTTCGCAACATCCAGCAGTGCATCCTGTACTTCGGGATTGCGGACATTCAGATCGGGCTGTGAGGTCAGGAAAGAATGCATATAATACTGGCCGCGGCGTCCTTCGTAATCCCATGCCACGCCGCCGAAAATGCTAAGCCAGTTATTCGGCGGGCTGCCGTCGGGCTTCGGATCGGCCCAGACATACCAGTCAGCTTTCGAATTATGCGTATCGCGGCGGCTTTCCTTGAACCATTCATGCTGGTCGGAGGTATGGCTTAAAACCAGATCAATAATCAGCTTCAGTCCGTGTTTGTGCATTTCGGCAAGCATTTCCTCGAAATCCTGCATTGTGCCGAATAGCGGGTCAATACTGAGATAGTCGGACACATCATAGCCGAAATCTTTCATCGGTGATTTGTAGAAAGGCGACAGCCAGATACCATCAACGCCCAACGCGGCAAGATAGGGAATTTTTTCGGTAATGCCTTTCAGATCACCGATGCCGTCACCGCGGGCATCGCAGAAACTGCGGGGATAAATCTGATACATGACCGCGCCGCGCCACCATTCACTCATAGACTGTCCTTTCTTCAATACGGTCTTCACCGGGAAGCAAAATGTTACGATTTTTTGAAACAGCGCGCAAACAGTTCCATGGTCGAGGAATCATGCGCCCCTGCCGCATCCGCGGCAACCTCTCCCAGAATACGGTCAGCCAAAACCTTGCCCAGCTCGACTCCGAACTGGTCAAAGCTGTTGATCTCCCACACCATGCCTTGCACGAAAATCTTATGTTCGTAAACGGCCATCAGCAGGCCAAGCGTGTAAGGGGTCAGCTTTTCCAGCAGCATGGTATTGGTCGGGCGGTTACCGGGGAAATAGCGGGCGGGATCATTCGGGCTTTCCTGTCCCAGCATCAGCGCTTCGGCCTGTGCCAGCATATTTGCCATCAGCATGTCATGCTGTGCGCGTACGGTATGGGCCGGTTTCAGAATACCGATAAAGTCCGCCGGAATCATATCTGTGCCCTGATGCATCAGCTGGAAATAGGAATGCTGCGCATCGGTGCCGGGATAGCCGAAGACGATCGGCCCTGTCGCCGTATCTACGATTTTTCCTGCTGCGGTGACATATTTGCCGTTACTCTCCATATCAACCTGCTGTAGCCACAGAGGAAGTTTTTTCAATCGTGAGAAATAGGGCACAACACTGTAACAGGGAGCATCCCAGAAATTACGGTACCAGATACCGACCAGAGCCAGCATGACGGGGATGTTTTCCGCCGGATCCGCTTTCAGGAAATGCATATCTGCCATATAGGCACCTTCCAGCAAGGATTTAAAATTATCGAAGCCGATCATCAGACAGGTGACAAGACCGATGGATGACCAGCTGCTGTAACGCCCGCCGACCCAGTCGCGGAAGGGGAACATATTATCCGTGTCTATGCCAAATTCTTTGACCGCATCCTCATTGGTGGACAGGGCGACAAAATGATCGGCGACAGCTTCTTCTTTACCGTTGTAATGTGAGACCAGCCAATTCCGTGCTGTACGGGCATTTGCCATCGTCTCCTGCGTCGTAAAGCTTTTCGACGCGACAAGGAATAGGGTGGTTTCGGGATTCAGCGACTGCATAACGTCGTTGATTTCCGTGGCATCGACATTGGTGACGAAATGGCAGCGTAGTTTGCCGGTATGAAAATCCTTCAGCGCGTCAATCACCATATCCGAACCCAGTACCGAGCCGCCGATGCCAATATTGACGATATCGGTCATTCTTTTACCGGAAAACCCTGTCCAGTCGCCGGAATTGATAGCCTCTTCAAAGGCCTGCATTTGCTCCCAAACGGCAATCACTTCGGGCATGACATCCTCATCATCCAGCAGGACGGGGCGTTCGGCGACATTGCGCAGGGCCGTATGCAGAACGGCGCGGTTTTCGGTAGTGTTGATGCGCTCCCCCGCAAACATGGCGGCGCGTTTTTCCTGAAATCCTGAAGCCTCTAACAGTTCCAGCAGCAGGTCGCGTGTTTCTTCCGTGATACGGTTCTTGGAATAGTCCAGTGTCAGCGCGTCATAGGATAAGGTGAATTTCTCCGCCCGTGCACTGTCTTTGGAAAACAGATCGCCCATACGGATATCCTGCATTTTTTTCTGATGTGCGGATAAACTCCGCCAGATGTCTTTTTTGCTGCTCATCACACACTCCCGCAGATTCTTTGGCTGTTACTCCTGAGAGCAGACTCTAGCGCAGCTTTCTTCCCGCTTCCAGCGGAAATATGTGCCCATCGGCCTTTTCGCTAAAAATGACATGCAAAAACATATATTTGTATTCAACTCTCTTTTTTGTTACTCTGGTTGTGGGAAAAATATCTTTAAAGCCGTGTTCTGCGGTTTTGAAATTCGTATATCGAAGCAAAGTCTGTTTTAGACGATGACATATCTGTGCGGGGCCGGGCGCGTTTCATGCGCCGTTAGGTCCGTTCTGGCATTCGGGCTGATGATAGCCTTGTTCTGCGCTTTTGCAACATCTGCAACGGCACAGGACGCTTTTTTGCCTGCCGCACCGGCAGTACAGCAGAAAAACAGCGGTTTTCTGGGATTTAACACCGATGAGACTGCGGAACAATACCGTGACTTGGATAGTGTCACTGCCGTAGAAGAAAAACCTGGTAAGCTACAATTTACGGAAAGGCCGGATGACCAGTTATTGATTGTGGCGCTGGTGGTGGATGACCAGCTGCTGAATGAAGGGTTCTTGGTCTATCTTGACGGTGAAGATAT
>SBHI01000109.1 GCA_006226225.1 Alphaproteobacteria bacterium | reverse complement strand
TCCGTACACCACGCCTTTACAAGCGGGGTCATTAGGTCAACCCGCGCCGCCAGCGCCTGCTTTTGTTCCGCATCTTCCGCACGTGTCGCGCGGTCGATAAAACCGCCAGCATAAAGTGCCATCGCGCGACCGGCCTCAGTCAAGGCACGCATCGTCGCCAGCATTCTCCGCACATCAACATGGTTAATAATAGCCACATCGCTACCGGATTTATCACCAATTTTCGCACCCTGTACGCGTTCAGCTGCGTAAAGCTTTGCGTGCTGCATTGCACGTTCGCACAAGGCGACACCCTGCTGGCCAACACCGATACGGGCATTGTTCATCATTGTAAACATGTTGCGCAACCCCTTACCCTCTTCACCGACAAGATAGCCGATTGCGCCACCTTTCTCACCGTAACTCATCACACAGGTGGGGGATCCGTGAATTCCCAGCTTGTGTTCGATAGACACCGCGAAAACATCATTGCGTTCACCTAAAGAACCGTCGTCATTGACAAGAAATTTCGGCACCAGAAACAGACCCAGCCCGTTATTACCTTCCGGCAGTCCGTCAATATGCGCCAACACCATATGGATGATATTCTCGGTAAAATCATGATCGCCGAAAGTGATAAAAATCTTCTGCCCGTGCAGGCGGTAATGATCACCCTCTTTTTTCGCTGTGGTACGAATGGCAGATAAATCCGACCCTGCCTGCGGTTCGGTCAGATGCATCGTTCCCGTCCATTCACCGGAGATCAGCTTCGGCAAGTATTTTTCCTGCATCTCCACCGTCCCGTGTTTATGGATGGCCTCAATTGCCGCCTGCCCCAGTAGGGGACACAAACTCAAAGACAGGTTGGAGGCCTGCCACATTTCTGCCGCCGCCATAGCAAGACACCAGGGCATATCCTGCCCCCCGAAAGCCCCGTCAAAAGAAATCGCGTTCCAACCGCCTTCGGCAAATTGCAGGTAAGCCTCTTTAAAGCCCGGTGTCGCTTTCAAAACACCATTCTCCATAACGGCAGGATGTTTATCGCCAGCAGGGTTCAACGGTGCCCAAACATCCGCAGCCAGCTTGCCAGCTTCTTCCAGCACGGCCCGTGCAAGATCCATATTGATCTCGCTGTCTGCACCGCAAATACCGTCAAAACCCGCAATATGATCCAGCACAAAAGCCAGATCCTCAAGCGGTGGTCTGTATTCCGTCATTTTTCTTATTCCCTATCCTGTGTAGAAGAAAATGTCATACACATCTTTTAAAAGCGGCCAGATAAAGCTTTGCGAAACATAAACGATAAAAGGCACAACAATGAGGCAACCCCAATGCATAACATACAGATTTCCCTGCATCCGGTCAGTCGCGCGGGCGTAGAGGCGCACCATATAAGGAACAGATCCCGCCAATAAAAACAGAAACAGCCCGCGGGTGATCGACACGATTACCGTATCCGCCAAGCTGTTACCGATAAAGGACGGTTTTCCCGGCCCGACCAGCAACTGATTAACCAAGGCGTTATTCGTGATGCGAAAATAATGAGCATAACGGTCGTAAACTCCCTGATCGGTCATCAAAAAAGCCATAGCGACACTGATTAAAAAAATCAAAACAATCGGGCCGGTCACATCCTGCTTTTGCCCTGCCCCTTTCACATCTTCGCCACGGTGTTTGCGTGCGATCATTTCCGCCTGCATACGTTTCGCGCTTGCGCCGACGCGCGGCTTATCTTTTTTGCCTCCGAACATATTTTTTCGTTCCTGCGATGCTGTGGTTTATTTGCGGTTATCTGAAACGTACCGTTAGTACGTTTGTCTAGGATAGCAAAGCTTTTCCCTTTGGTCGCGTCTTTTTTTTAGATTTTCCCTTTCTGCGGAAGGAAATTTTTACACTCTGTTTAGAGTTTTCCGTCAGAATGGGGGATAAGAGGATGATTCCGGCCTTTCCTTGCCCTTCATCCGCCCGCCTTACCGATTCGAGAGAGATATTGCATGCAATCCCAACACACACGCCGTAAAGAAGACAAAGGTTCCGGCCGTTTTTTTTCTTTTTTGGGACGTATTTTTGCCGTTTTCGGCTTTGCGCTTTTTATCGCCATCTGCTTTTTTCTGGCAACGGTTCACCGGGCCGTCAATTACGCACCGCCGCCACTGCCGGAAAATATTCTGCTGACCTATAAACTCAAACCAAATCTGTATAAAACCAGCCAAAAACCGTCCCTGCGCGGCCCATTACTACGTCCGCCGACAACATTACATGAAATTGTCGATGCGATTGATATGGCCGCAACGGATGACCGCGTGTCAGGTCTTGTTATTCATGCTGGTGCCAGCCATTACGACCTTGCAGAAATACAAGAGCTGCGTGATGTCATTCACCGCTTCCGCGACAAAGGTAAAAAAGCATGGATCTACAGCGAGAGTTTTGGAGGCATGGGCGGCGGCACAGGATCCTATTACCTTGCCGCAGCTTTTGACGAAATCTGGCTGCAACCGCTCGGCCTTGTTTCCATCACCGGAATCAGCAGCGAAACCCCGTTTTTAAAAGGCGTCATGGAAAAATTCGGCGTCGAAGCCTCGTTCGACCATCGCGGCCAATATAAAAGCGCCATGGAAAGCCTGACCCGTACGGGGATGAGTGAAGCCAGCCACAGGATGATGACGGAACTGCTCGGTGATCTTGCCGCGCAAATCACTGAAGGGATTGCGGCCGACCGCAGCCTGACACCTGAAGAAGTACGCAAACTGATCGACACGGCACCACATCTCGGTACGGAAGCCGTCGAAAACAAGCTGATTAACAAGCTGGAACATTATGATGTCCTGCTAGAGACCGCAAAAAAAGAAGCCGCAGAAAAGATAAAAGCTGATGCGCACAAAAATGAAAATGACGATGAAGATGAAGAAGAGAATGAAAAGGTCAAAACCATCGACCTGCTTGGCTACGGCTTCAGTGCCAAAGTCGAAGAGGACGAAGAAGGCATGGTTGGTTTCCTGTCACAGCTAATCCGGAAAAAGGCCCCCGTTACCGCACATGAGGGCAAAGATAAAATCGCTCTGATCTATGCATCAGGCGCGATCGTACCCAGCAAAGACGGCGGCGGCGCTTCACCGATGTCAGGCGGAGAGCCTATGTTCGCAGACCGCATTTCTTCTTCTATTCGCAGTGCGGCACAGGATGATGATATCGCCGCCATCGTACTACGAATGGATTCCCCCGGCGGATCACCGACAGCTGCCGAAGCCATTCGACGCGCCGTCGTTTACGCCCGTGAAAAAGAAAAAAAAGTCATCGTATCAATGGGGGCAGCTGCCGCATCCGGCGGCTACTGGGCTGTTGTTAACGCCGACCATATCGTTGCCGCACCGGCAACACTGACTGGTTCAATCGGCGTATTTGCCGGGAAAATGGTATTGGAGGATTTGTGGAAAAAACTCGGTATCACATGGGAATCTGTCAATATTGGTAAAAATGCCGATATGTGGTCATCACAATCACAGTTTTCACCCACCGCACGCAAACGCTTCAATGCCTTACTTGACCATATCTATAATACTTTTGTCAGCCTTGTTGCCGAAGGGCGCGGTATGACGACGGAAGAGGTTGAAAAAGTCGCACAGGGACGTGTCTGGACAGGAAAACAGGCACTGGATGCCAAATTGGTTGACAGTCTCGGTGGACTGGAAGACGCGTTGCAAAAGGCAAAGGAAATGGCCGGATTTAAGCCTGAAGAAGCCGTTCCTGTCGTACAATACCCACCACGCCGTTCTACATTGGAACTGTTGTTTGAATTATTCACGGAAAGTGCCGTCAGCGGCGTACCGCCCATTTCCACGGATATACAACTGCCGGAAGGGGCCACGGAACTACTGCAAATCTGGACTTTATCACGCAGTCAAAGCGAACCTTTAGTCATTTCTCCGCTCGCCATAGGACTAACAGCTGATTAACGCGGACCCGTATATTTTATTGACATATTATCTATTTTCATGCTAATCTCGGCTCCACATCATACAAGAACAACAACGAGGATCCGTCCATGAATTTTCTCGACCGTAAAGGCAAAACCTCCCGCGCCGTTATTCCCGTCAAGCCGTCCGAATTGAAAGACTGGCTGAAAAAACAGCCGGAGGAAACGCAAAACTGGGTCAGTAGTGCCGGATTCTCCGCTAAAAGTGGCAGCGTCCTACCTTTGCCCGCCACAGACGGACAGGCGACATCTTTCCTGTTTGGACTGCCGGAAGAAGATTCGATCTACAGCTATTCCGCCCTGCCGAAAAATCTGCCGGAACATAAGGGCGGCTATCATATAGACCGCAAAATGAGCAAAGATGAAGCCACTGAAGCCGCAATGGGCTGGGCATTCGGACAGTACGCTTTTGACCGCTATAAATCGAAAAAAACAAATACTGCCAAAAAGGAAAACAAACTGGTCTGGCCGGCAAATGCCGATAAAGACGCGGTAAATATGACAGTAAAAGCTATTTTCCTGATCCGCGACCTGATCAACACCCCGACCAATGATATGGGCCCCGACGACCTTGAAAAAGCCGCCCGCGCCCTCACGAAAGAATTTAATACCGAAAGCCTGAAAGTCATCCGCGGCGACGATCTTTTAAAAGAAAACTATCCCGCCGTTCATGCCGTTGGCCGCGCCAGCGACAAAGCACCGCGTCTTCTGGATTTCAGCTGGGGCGATGAAGATGCGCCGAAAGTCACACTGGTTGGTAAAGGTGTCTGTTTTGATACCGGCGGCTTAAATATGAAAGGCGGCGCAAATATGGCGCTGATGAAAAAGGATATGGGCGGTGCCGCCCATGTGCTGGGTCTGGCACAAATGATTATGGAGGCCGGACTGCCCGTACGTCTGCGTGTTCTAATCCCCGCTGTGGAAAACAATATTGACGGCAACGCTTTCCGTCCCAGCGATGTGATCGACACCCGCAAAGGTATTTCAGTAGAAATTGGCAATACCGACGCAGAAGGTCGTCTTATTCTCGCCGATGCCCTTGCCGAAGCCTGTAATGACAAACCCGACCTGCTGATTGACTTTGCAACCCTGACCGGTGCGGCACGCACGGCACTGGGGCCTGAAATTCCGCCGATTTTCACCAATGACGACAAAACAGCACAGGATTTTGAGGCCGCCTCCGCGCGTACCAGCGATCCGCTTTGGCGTCTGCCGCTGTGGAAAAACTACGAATCCATGATCAAAAGCGATATCGCCGATGTCAATAACTCGGGCGGTGCTTTCGCCGGCGCGATTACCGCTGCGCTGTTTTTGCAAAAATTCGTGGAAAAGGATATCAACTGGGTGCATATCGATACCTATGGCTGGAATCCGACATCCAAACCCGGGTCACCGAAAGGCGGGGAGGCTTACGCTATCCGTGCCAGCTTTGACATGATTAAAAAGCGTTTCGGTGCGAAAAAGCCGGGCGGCCCGAAGAAATAAAGAACAACATAAAATTTAAATTCAAGCGGGATGCCGTCAGTCAAATATGGCGGCATCTTCCGCATATTGCTGCAGGGCACTCTTTTCTTTCCAGTCCATAACCTGATTACCGCCTTCTTCCTGCGCCTCTTTCATAGCACGTGCGGCATTGGCAAAAATATCGTCGATTTTATCCCCCGGAACGGGTTCGGCCACACCGCAAGAAATGGTGACGCTAACAGATTCATCCGTACCGCTCATATGGGCGGGTGTCGTCGCAATCCTGGCGCAAATACGGTCCATTACCGTACAGGCATCCAGTAATTCCGCATGTTTCAGGCATAGCAGATATTCACCTTCTCCCAGATAGTAGCCGTCATCATAAGAACGCAGAGAATCCATCAGCAATTCGGCAATATGCGCATAAACCTCTTTCATACGACGTTCACCGCGCGATTCTGCCAAGGCTTTATGCCCGTCAATGGATAAAGCGCAAACGCAAAACACATCGCTTTTACGGTCACGCCGGTCAAGCTCACGAGCGATTTCGTTTTTCATACCCGCCGCGCTGCGCAGCCCCGTCACCGTATCGATGCTGAAATTACTCCCGGCCAGATCTTCGCTGAATTTCTGTAGCTGCTTGATATAAGCATCCATACATTGCGTTAGTGCCGTATAGTTTTCTTGTGTCATACCGCCTTCTGCACGCAGACAATCCGCCCCGGTCTCTGCCAATGCGTCATGGACTTGCCGCATTTGCTCTACTGCCGCCTCATCAACAGAATCTCGGTGGGTATTATCAGCACACCATTTGGCAAAAATTGTAGGAATAGTGAATTCTCCGCCGTCTGCCGCTGTTGCATTGGAAAAGAAAGACTGCCGCAACACAGCCTCGAACCAATCCATATGTGCCTTAATATCACGCAGCAAAAGATCATTGGGAAGAACGGATGTATATCGCAGAGCCATATTATCTCCTTATACTGTCTCTTCTTACAGATTATCAGTCCCGTTCTAAAATTCCGTTAAGAAACACATCCTTAACGCTGGCATACCTTCCGCAGCTGCGCTAAAGTTTCTTTTTAGAAGGAGCTATAATGCGCAAGACCCCCGCTTTTTGGTACGGCACAACCCCTCCGCCACCAGCATTAAAACCGCTGGGTTGGCTGTATGACCGCCTGTCACGTCTGCGGCGGCGGCTGGCATCGCCATACCATGCGGAAGTTCCGGTTTTGTGTATCGGCAATCTCACGATGGGTGGCAGCGGCAAAACACCTGTTGCCATTGCCGTTTCTCATATCCTGCACGATCTTGGATTTCTGCCGCATTTTTTAACGCGCGGCTATGGCGGGACGTTAAAAGGCCCCGTGCTTGTCAAACCTGCACAGCACAGTTTTCAAGATACCGGAGATGAACCGTTGCTGCTGGCACGGCACGCACCTTGCTGGGTCTCCCGCAAACGTACAGCGGGCGCTGTCGCCGCAGCTGAGGGCGGCGCAGGAGCAATCATCATGGATGACGGTTTCCAAAACCCGTCACTAAGCAAAAACCTTTCTTTTCTGGTTATTGATGCCAGTGCCGGTTTCGGCAATGGCGCGGTTTTTCCCGCCGGACCGCTGCGCGAACATCCTAAAAACGGCCTGAAACGCGCTGATGCCTGCGTTCTACTGGGTGCAGAAGATGAAAAAAGCCGTGAAGACTGGCAACACAAACTGCGAGAATATGGCTACC
>SBHI01000223.1 GCA_006226225.1 Alphaproteobacteria bacterium | reverse complement strand
CCAAAAGGCGTGATGGTGGAACAGCGCGGCATCGTCAATTTTCTTGATGCACAGATTGATGCCTTTCATATCAACGACAACAGCCGCAGCCTGTTTTATCTTTCCATCGCCTTTGATGCCTCCATTTCCGATATCGGCACGGCACTGCTGTCCGGTGCAGCGCTGGTGATTGAAGATGACAGCACGCTGCGTGACGGCAAAAAACTGGTCGCCGCCCTACAGGAAAAACACATCACCCATATGGATGTGCCACCGTCATTGCTGGGTATCCTGTCTATTGACGATATGCCGGAGAGCCTTGAGACGATTATCATCGGCGGCGAGGTTTGCCCGCCCGACACGGTTCGCGCATGGGCACGGCGTTTTCGCGTCATCAATGTCTACGGCCCGACGGAAACGACTGTCTGCACGAGTCTCATCGCATGTGATGCCGATGACTGGGGCAAGCCTTTGATTGGCACGCCTTTCCCAAATGTCACTTATATTATTGAAGATGACGAATTACTGATCGGTGGCATGCAACTGGCACGTGGCTATCTGAACCGTGACGATTTAAATACAGAGAAATTTGTCCTGCGCGGAACGGAACGTTTTTATAAAACAGGCGATAAGGTGCAGCGTGATGACAACGGCCAAATCGTCTTTCTGGGACGCAATGACCGCCAATTCAAACTGCGCGGACAGCTTGTCGCGCCCGAAGAAATCGAGGCACAGTTGCGTGAACATCCGCAAGTCACGAAAGCCGCCGTGTTGAAACGTCCGCTTTATGACGGCGGCGCAGAAGCATTGGTCGCCTTCATCGAAGGTGCGGCAGAAGATGATCTGCAAACGCATCTTGCACAAAAACTTCCAAAATGGATGCTACCGCAGCATATCGCCTGTCTGCCGCAAATTCCCGAGACTGTGACAGGCAAGTCCGATTTCGCGCAGCTGCGCACACTGGATTTGCAGGTCGCGCCAATTGCCACGACCTTGCCGGAAACGGCACAGGAAAAAACGCTGCATAATATCTGGGCAGCCATTTTAAAGAAAAGCGATTTCGGCATTGATGATGATTTCTTTGCCATCGGCGGTGACTCCCTTGCCGTTATTCATCTCAGCCTTGCTGCCGAAAAACAGGATTTACGTATTTCCCCCGCTTTGCTGGTGCAATATCCGACCATTCGCAAACTGGCAGAGGCGCTGGACGCTCGCGCGGATGACAGCGGCGCCCTGCCCTGCGACTGGCTAAAGCGTGATGTCGCTTTTGATACCAACTGGCAAACATTGATTAATGCGGCAGCAAAACGCCCGCAAAACGAAACAACAAAACCTGCAAAGATTTTTCTGACAGGCGCGACAGGCTTTCTGGGTGGACGGCTGCTTTCGGAATTGCTGGCACAGACATCAGCGGAGATTGTCTGCCTTGTCCGCGATCCATCACGTATGAGCATCAAAGATTCCCGCATCACAACCGTCAGCGGCGATCTGGAACAACCTTATTTCGGCCTGCCCGCAAATGTCTGGCAAGAACTGGCAGACGGCATCGATACCGTGTATCACTGCGCGGCACGGGTGAATGTGGTACAGCCTTATGAAGTCTTGCGTACGGCAAATGTGGCTGGCACACGCGAAGTTTTGCGCGTTGCCCTGACGGGAAAACGCAAAAAACTGCATATCGCCTCCACACTTTCCGTTTTTGTTGCGACAGATCAAAATAGCGGCACCTTATTGGAAAGCGACCGTCTGGAAAACACAAAATATGTCTATGGCGGTTATGCACAAACGAAATGGGCGGCAGAATATATGCTGCTGCAAGTGCCCAAGGCTGCCTGCGATATCACCCATTACCGTTTCGGCCTCATTACCGGCGACAGCGAAACAGGCAGCTGTTCCGAAACGGATTTCCTAAAAATCTTTGCCCGCGGTATCCGCAGTCTGGGCGCAGTTCCGGAAGGTTTCGGTGAAAAACTGCTGATTGATATCACCCCCGTTGACTATGCCGCCGCCGCCATGGCGCATCTTTCCCTGCACGGAGCGGAAGAGATTTATCACATTGCCGGATCGGGCGCGTTGTCACTCAAGAAACTGACGGCAGCCATCGGCAATATTCGTGAAATGCCCGCACAGCAATGGCAGCAGTCATTTCAAAACAAGGACATGACCACCGAAGAATCCGCCGCCTATCTTGCCTTGTGTCGCTGTCTTGACGATTTTGACCGTTACCGTACAATGGATTTGTTTCAGGCGACCGGTGTCACCTTTGATACGGCGCATTGCACACGCGATTACGGCACAGCTTGTCCGCCACCGTCAGATGCGCTGATCCGCCTGTATCTTGACCATATTTTCGCCAGCCCCGCCCATCACAGGAGAACCGCATGACAACGACCGGAATGCTGCTTGGAAAATTTATGCCGCCGCATAACGGGCATGTTTATCTTGCGCGTTTTGCCGAGAACTATGTCGACCAATTGTCGATTGTTGTTTGCTCTTTGAAAAACGAGCCCATTCCCGGGCATCTGCGTTACGACTGGATGCACCGCATGTTTCCCGACTGCAATGTCATCCATGTGACAGATGAATTACCACAACTGCCGGAAGAACATCCTGATTTCTGGCAGCTTTGGTATGATACGCTAATGCGGGTTTTACCCGGAAAGCCTGATTACGTTTTTGCAGGCGAAGATTACGGCGCACCGCTGGCGGAAACTCTGGACGGCATCTTCGTTCCCAGCAATATGGGGCGCGCCATCATCCCGACCAGCGGCACGGATGTGCGCACCAACCCTGCGGAAAACTGGGACTATATTCCTGAAGTCGTGCGCCCCTATTTTGTGAAACGCATCGCCGTGATCGGCGCGGAATCAACAGGAAAATCGACTTTAACGGCAAAACTGGCACAACATTTCCAGACCGTCTTCGTGCCGGAATATGCGGAAACACTGATCATGCACCGTGGCCGTGATTTAAACGAAGATGATTTCAAAATGATTGCACAGGCACAGGCCGCATCTGTTGAAGCGATGACCTATCAGGCACGGCGCGTCCTGTTTTGCGATACCGAAATTATGACGACGGCAATCTGGAGCGAAATGCTGCTGGACACATGCCCGCATTGGCTGGATGCCGGTGCGCGAGAGAAGCGTTACGATCTTTACCTGCTGATGGATACGGATGCGGAATGGCAGGACGATGCCCATCGCTACGGCATTGAAACGCAGGAAAGGTTTATGACCTCCTGTATGAAGCGGCTTAAAGAAGATAACAAACCCTATATCCGTCTGTCAGGCAGCTGGGATGATAAATTCAACGCCGCTATTGCCGCTGTCACGGAACTCTATTAAGCGGCTTTGATCTTGATATAGTCTTTCAGAATATCGCCCGTCGAACGGTTATCCGCATTCGGCGCACCGATATTTGCCGCCGCATCATCCAGATGCACCAGACGCGCATCAAGGCTGAAGCGGATCTTTCGGGTATTCTGCGGGCGCGTGGCATGGTAATGCGCACCGGCGATAAAAACCTGTCCTGCGGCGGGGCAGGAAAAACCGACATCTTCGCCCGGCGCAAAACCTTCGGCAGAGCGCGGATAGGTCGCCGTCATACCGGAATCCTGTTTCTGCCAACCGATTTTTAAATCCGGCCCGTCTTTGATCCAGTCATCATAATTGAAAACCTCGGAGTCATTGGGAACTTCACGGTCAAAATATTCGGGGTAGATCGCAAAGGTTTCATGTTCATCCAGATCATCCAGCGGCGTCCAGTACACGATCAGACATTGCGGATGTGCATACCATGTGTCGCGGTGAGGGAAATAAACCGGTGCAGCTTTTTTATTCAGATGCCCGTCCGGACAAATCACGCGCAGCCGCAACGGGTCAAAGGCCATCCTGTCGGGATCAAAACCGTTTTCCGCCAAAGTGGCAGAGAGCAGTTTGTGATAATCTTCATCAAGATAAAGCGTGCGGCGCAATGTACCGATACGGGTGAAGAAGGTATCTTCATCCAGTTCCAGATGGGCGCGGCGAATGTCAGGTACATTCAGAATATCCCGAATCATATCTTTTGCATAAGACACAAGTCTCTGCGAGCCATCACAAGGCGGCGTCACATAAACATCGCCGCCATAAATATCATGACGAAGAGTTGCGTTTTCCGCAGGAATATCGTTTTTAAACCGTAACATAGCAGCATTATCCTACCCCGCATCAAAGCATGCCGCCAGCAGTTTCTTGCGTCCGCGCTGTTTTCTTGACAAATACGTAAATTACTGATAATTTCCGGACTGTTCGAAAAGATGCTCTCGTTAAACAGAGCTTTTACTTGCGGTTTATTCCGCGAATTGCGGAAGAATGCGGCGGGCCTTTAAAAAATCTCGCTTTTCCTGAAAAGTTCAGTTTCTCCACGAATATTGCTCTCTAATCGAATTATTAAGGTGTTATGGTCGCACGGTGCGGCTATGCCCTTAAAATGAACTGTTTCAGCGAAAGGACAAAACAATGCAAAAAACAGGCACAGTAAAATGGTTTAACGATCAAAAAGGCTACGGCTTCATCCAACCCGAAGATGGCGGCGGAGATATCTTCGTTCACATCAGCGCAGTACAAAAAGCCGGTATGCACACACTTCTGGAAGGCCAGAAAGTGACCTTCGATCTGCAAGAAGATCCGAAAAGCCGCAAAACCAGCGCAACCAACCTGAAAGAAGCCGCATAATTTAACGCGGTTCCTATTATCAGGAACGGCTATGCGCTTTTCAAGCAGTGAATGTCATCCGGCGATGTGCCGGATGCGTTCTGCTGTTGGGCGGCATATGCCATTAAAGGAAAAAATAATGAAAAATTTTGAAGGCTTCGGCCTCAACGCCGTGTTGACCGCATCGCTGGCACGCATGAACTATGCTGTGCCGACGCCTATTCAGGCGCAGGCGATACCGCCGGCACTTAAAGGCAGAGACATCATGGGAACCGCCCAGACGGGCACGGGAAAAACCGCCGCATTTGCGATCCCGCTGGTGGAGGCACTATTATCCTCACCGCACGGGTCGGCGCTTGTTATGACCCCGACACGGGAACTCGGCAAACAGATCATGGATATCATGCATCAGCTGCTTGGGCCGCAATCACCCGTTAAAACCGCCTTTCTTATCGGCGGTGAGCCGATGGGCAAGCAATTCTCGCAATTAAACCGTCGTCCACGCCTGATTGTCGGCACACCCGGCCGTATTAATGACCATCTGGAACGCCGCAGCCTGTCTTTGCAGGATACGCGCTTTCTGGTTCTGGATGAGACCGACCGCATGCTGGACATGGGCTTTAGCGTCCAGATCGACCGGATCTTGAAATATATGCCCGCAAAACGTCAAACACTGATGTTTTCCGCAACAATGCCGGACAATATTCTGAAACTGTCGAAGCAGTATCTGCATAATCCGGAACGCGTTGCTGTCGGATCAACCGTCACACCCGTGCAAAACATCCGTCAGGATGTCATTCATCTTTCCGCTGCGGAAAAATATAACGAACTTCTCCGCCAGCTGGGTGAACGCGACGGCTCCGTCATTGTTTTTGTCAAAACAAAATACGGTACGGAACGTCTGGCAAAAAGACTGAACAGGGAAGGTCTGCGTGCAGATGCCATTCACGGCGATTTAAGACAAAACCGCCGCGATAAAGTCATCCGCGATTACCGCGAGGAAAAATACCGTATTCTGGTCGCAACGGATGTCGCTGCCCGCGGTCTTGATATTCCGCATATCGCGCATGTCATCAATTACGATCTGCCGCAAGTTCCGGAGGATTACATCCACCGCATCGGCCGTACCGCCCGCGCCGGAGCAAAAGGCGAAGCACTTTGCTTTGTCTCTCCCGAGGACGGAAAAAAATGGCAGGCGATTGCACGGCTGATGGGAATTCAGACCGAGGATGCGGCCGTGACACCCTTCAAACCGAAAAGCCGCAACAAAAAACGCGGGAACAAACCCTTTAGCGGCAAAAAGCCGTTTAAAAGCGGAAAGCCGCATTTTGTGAAACGGAAAGACAAGAGTAAAAACAAAAAGCGGGCATAAGGCCTCCCGCCTGTTTTATAGATTAATGAAGACCCTTTGCGGAAACCGTCTGTGATCTTGCAGAAGAAAGCGGCGCGGAAGCAGAGGGTTTTTCACATCTGCCTTCCAACAATACTTTGTCGAAATGATCGGCGGCACGGTTGACCATCCAGTAAAAAAACATGGCGACATGCCGTTTGTGCTGGGTCGGCATCACACGCCAGTCCGGCTCTCCAAAAGCGTTCCACAGCATCTCGGAATTTTCCGTCGGGATTTCCGTATCGGCGCGCCCGGTTACCATCAATACCCGGCAGGGATCGACATTGGCCGCATAGCTCAGCGGATCAACCGGCTGTGTCGTTTCATGCAAATGGCTGACCAGATCACTGCGGTTCTCGATCATCTGTGCGGCAATCACACGGTGGCGGAAGGCTTCAATATCATCATTCGTGCTGTCGGACATGATCTCTGCAAGACCGCCGCCGACCAGAAAAAACGCACCGCCTTTCACATCCTCATCAACCCCCATAAGTGTGGAAGATAAAAGCGACCCCAAACTAATGCCTGCGGCACCGATTTTATCGCCATCAATATCACTGCGCTCTTCTTTCATCCAGTCAATCATCCTGCGGGCATCCAGAACCGCATGGCGGTAGGCCGTCATCGGCGTTTCAATATTATCCGTGCTGACGAATTCCAGCGGATGCGCCGTCATGCGCAAAACAGCATAGCCTTTGCGCGCCAATTGCTTGCCCAGCATTTCCGAAATCGCCATATTATCAGACAGAACGGGGAAAACCACGATTGCCGGATGCGGCCCCGCGCCTTCGGGAATTGTCAGATAGGCCGTTGCCTCTTCGCCGCTGCTGCTGGTGAAGGACAGTTTTTCGATTTGAAAATCATCTTTGCGGTGCAACAGATTATCAATTTTTAACATGCTATGTCCGGAGATCGTCTGCCGAGAAGCCTCACTTGTGACATCATCCAGCACCATGCCGGTATGATCCAGTTCCGGCGCCGCAATCGCGTCAATATCACCGCGCGGATCCGTTCCCTTCCACGGCGTATAGGCGCAGCCGGATGTCAAAAACAATGCGCCATTCGCAGCAAGCGTTGTAAAAACACCCGTAAC
>SBHI01000166.1 GCA_006226225.1 Alphaproteobacteria bacterium | reverse complement strand
CCGATACGGCTTACCGTCAGGTGCTGGCGAAACTGCTTTCATGATATTGCAATTCTTTATGTACAAGTGGCGGCGCGCATGCTAGGCTCTGCACATTCAAAACATGTGCATTTAAACAGGAGCCTTTCTCTCATGAAAAAGGAAGTGAAAAAGGAATTCAATCTATTGTCGCGCCGTGTTCAGGCGATTAAACCCTCTCCGACGATGTCGCTGTCCGCAAAAGCGGGAGAGCTGAAGGCGCAGGGCCGCGATGTGATTAATCTGGGGGTTGGTGAACCTGATTTCGATACACCCGTGCATATCCGCGATGCGGCAAAGGCGGCAATGGATGCAGGCCAGACGCGCTATACGCCTGTGAACGGCACAATGGAGCTGCGCAAGGCGATTTGTGAAAAATTCAAACGTGAAAACGATCTGGATTACGCTCCTGATGAAGTGATTGTCGGCACGGGCGGCAAGCAGATTTTATACAACGCCTTCATGGCGACGCTGGATAAGGGTGATGAAGTGATTATTCCCGCGCCGTACTGGGTCTCTTACCCCGATATGGTCGAACTGGCGGAAGGTACGCCGGTTATGGTGGAATGCACATCTGATGATAATTTCAAACTGACGCCGGAAAAACTGGAAGCCGCCATTACCGAAAACACGAAATGGGTGGTGCTGAATTCGCCGAGCAATCCGACCGGTGCGGCCTATACGCGCGAGGAAATGAAGGCACTGACCGATGTGCTGCTGAAACATCCGCATGTGCATGTGCTGACGGATGATATTTACGAACATCTGGTCTATGACGGTTTTGAGTTTGTGACCCCTGCCGAGGTCGAACCGCAATTGAAAGACCGTACCCTGACGGTGAACGGTGTATCAAAAGCTTACGCCATGACAGGCTGGCGCATCGGTTATGCCGCAGGACCGAAAGAGCTGATCAAGGCGATGTCGAATATTCAAAGCCAAAGCACCTCCAATGCGAGCTCGGTCAGTCAGGCCGCAGCAGTTGCGGCGTTGAACGGTGATCAGGAGTTTTTGAAAGACTGGCGCAAGGAATTTCAGGAGCGCCGTGATCTGGTTTTATCGCTGCTGGATAAAATCGATGGCATTGAATGTGTGAAGCCCGAGGGCGCATTTTACGTCTATGCGTCTTGTGAAGGCGTCATCGGCAAAACCACGCCCTCCGGCAAAGAAATTAAAAACGATCAGGATTTTGCCGAATATCTGCTGGAAGAGAAAAGTGTCTCCGTCGTGCATGGCGAAGCATTTGGCCTGTCACCCTATTTCCGCATTTCCTATGCGCTGTCCAAGGAAGATTTGACCGAGGCCTGCACCCGTATTAAAGACGCGGTGGACGAGATGAAACCGGCAGCGGTGCAAAAACCTGCGGCGAAGAAAAAGCACGGCTTTTTCGGCGGCGGTAAGCGGTGAAAAATCAAACTTCGATTTTTTTTGCTTCGCGGCGGTAGATCATTGCGGTGATCTCGAAGATAAAGGCCGTGCTCCACCCAAACAGTAAAAAGCCGTTGGCTGACGCGATGCTGCCAAGCAGCCGCCAGTTGTCTGTGGGGAGAACATCGCCATAGCCCGCCGTTGTGAATGTGGCAATGGAGTAATACAGTGCCTGTTCCAGATCGGGGAAGGCACCTAATCCGTAGAAAAGTCCGCACCAAACCCACATTTCGATGACCAGTGTTGCAAAGACTGCCAGCACAACGATGGCGAGCAGCAGTGCCTTCCAGATTCTGCGGATGCTGCGCAGGACACTGTCTTCCAGCCAGCGCACTTTCTTGATGATAAAATCGAAGGCAAAGGCGTGGAAAACAACAGTCAGGCCAATCATAAATGTGCCGAGTAACAGCTGTGTAAACATGGGCTTTTTTCCGAATGCGGCGGCGGCATTATGCCGTCCTTTTTTCCACTATAGGAAATTCTTTGCCGCAGCGCTATTGCGAAGTTAGTTCTTGCGGTTCGGAAAAGCCGGAAGTTTTTGCGGTACGCGGCGCGGTGCGAGTTGATCGCCCAGTGTTTTTTCACGCAGCTCTACAACCTTGGAATATGGAATCGGCGTAGAATCTTGCGGTGTAAACCATTCATAACGATATCCCGCAGCGCAGGGATAGCCGTTTTCTTCGGAATCTTTTTCCGATGCGACATTGAAAACACCGCGCACCGTGCGTGGAACACTGACGACATAGGTATCGCCGTATTTACGGTACATGGCCGATGTGGTCTTGTGTTCCAGACTGTAATGGCCGCTTGTATATGACTGATCGCGCAGATGATCGGGATTGGTCGCAACATCCTGTTGCCCGGTCAGTCTTTTTGCAAACAGCGCATAGGTCATTTCCAGACCGCTCGGAATATCTGCCATCTTGTCGTACAGCGCTGCACCTTCCGGTGTCTCTGTATTAATGTCATAAAGGTAAACGGTGCTGCCGTCTTGTTCTTCTTTTTCCTGCATGAATTCCAACGCAGGATGCGTTGTTTTCTCGGCAAAACGGAATGTGGCATTGTAGCGTCCGCCTTTCAGAGATTCCGCACCATATTCACGGGCAATGTCATCCAGAAGCAGCTGCGGGTTCTCGCAATCGGCTTCATATTGTTTGATGATTTCAAGCGTACGCCCGCCCGCGATAAAATGTGCGTATTGGTCCGCATATTCCTGCCCGAATGCCATGATGTCTTCACCCTCGCCGCTCTTATTGGTATGAAAAATTATTATGACTTATGCTAGAGGGGGTTCAGGAAATTGTCAAGTATGAAAAGATCAGCGCTTGGGTTGTTTTTGCGGTGTTTTTCCCTGCGGCAGCAATGCGGCGACTTGCGGGTTTTTGGTAAAACTGGCGGCAAAGACGCGTTTGCCGCGTATATTGGGAGGCAGGCTGTGATTTTGCAGTGCCTTGATACGTTTGATGCGCTGCTGTTCATCTTGAAAATTTTCACGGATATAGTGGCGCATGGCTTTTTCTTTGATATCCTCCGGCGCATGGGCCAGATCAACATGGTCACTGATGCGGATGGCTTCGATCAGCGCATCCTTATTCGACATGAAAGCCAGTGAAGTTTGCGCGGGAATGGCGGCAAGTGCCAGCGGGCGGTCAGGGTTTTGCGGGTCTTGTAAAGCACCCCAGACAGCAACATAAGCCAATGGCTGGTTAATCTTCAGCCCGTTTTGCAGAATGGCAGGCGTATCCAGCAGCAGACCGTCATAATTCGGCTCGGTTCCCGTGATATGACCGGCGGCCTTCGCATCGTAAAAACCGATGGTGATTGTGGCAACCGTGCCCTGATCTTCATGAATGGTGGCGGGAACGGGGCCGCGTGCACCGACAAAGGCGCCGTGAACCACCGCGTGGTTTTCCAGTGTGGCGGGAATGACGCAGACCGCCAGCGGTGTCTCTTCTTCCGCTTGAAAGTGGTGAAATTTGCGTGCCAGCACTTTTTGTGACGAATTTGAGCCGATACCGGCGATGGCGACACGGTCTTTCAGGATATGCAGATTGCCTTGGGTATCGGTAATTTCCAGTGTGTAGGAGGGTGTTTTACGCTCCGCACCGGGCAATTCGATCTCTTTTCCAGGGGTAATGCGGATATTTTCAGGTGTAAAGCCGCGAAAAACATCATTGCCGCCCTCATGCGTAAAGAGGAAGCCTTCCTTAAAATCATCATGTTTCACAAGGGGATAGCCAAGAGCTGCGGTTTCAAGAGCATGCAGCTCTTTTTCGCTGAGGGCTTTTTGCCGGAATTTTCTGCGGATTCTACCCATTTCGGGGACTGGTCGCCTCCTTTTATCTCTAAAATATATGAAAATCATTAACAAAAGCTTGCATTTACAGGTTTTTCTTGATGTTCGGAGCAGAGAAAACAAAAAAATAGCGCAGGATTTTTAAGACTGCTAACGTATTACAGATAGTGGGAGAATTTATTATGAGACAAATAGCATTTATTTTGATGATTTTCGCGGTTTTTACACTGTTTCTGCCTGCTGCGGCAAAGGCGGAAGGGGGCGCAATCGGCGTATTGCTGGAAGTTGAAGGGACGGCAACGATTACCCGCACCAACGGCAGCGTAAAACAGGCTGCTGTGGATGATGAGGTCTTTCTTGATGATGTGATTAAAACCGGCGCGGATGGACGCGCTTTTTTGTTTTTGATGGACGGCACCGAATGGACATTGTCGGAAAATGCGGTTTTTCAGGTTAATCATTATGCGTTTCACCCCGAAGATCCGGATAAGAATAAAGCGCGCTATTCCGTTGTGTCCGGTGCATTTCGTTATGTCAGCGGCATGATTGCCAAAAATCAGGAGCCCGATATTGCGATTGATACATCCGTCGGCTCGATCGGTATTCGCGGCACCGATATTACGGCGGCAGCAGATGGTGACGGCGGTTACGATATTTATGTTGATGAGGGAAAAATCGAGGTTGCCAATGATGCCGGTAAAATGTTTTTAACGCCGGGGCAGGGAACATTTATCAAAAACAAACGCATCGCGCCCTGGCATCCTCAAAAATGGCAGCCGGAACGTTTGCAGCGCATGCGGCAGGCTGTTCATTTGAAGCGCGGCGAAGCAATCCGTGCACGTGCGCAGAATTTGCGGGAAAAACGCAAAGAGAAGCTGAAGGATTATCTGCAAAAACGTCAAGAGATGACACCGCAGCAGCGCGAGCAGTTTAAAGAGAAATTGCAGGAAAAAATGCAGCAGCGCCGTGACATGACACCCGGTGAGAAAAAAGGCCAGTTGCAGGAAAGATTGCAGCAGCGCCGCGAGAATACCGGCCAGCATATCCGGCGGGAGGAATTGCAGGATAAAATCCGCAACCGCCGCACAGGCGGAGGGGATGGAAAAGCCATCAGGAAGTGGCGCGGGAATCCTTAGGCAAACGGTGCCTTAAGCAGAACGACGACCGGCCGCATCGACGCGGTCGGTCTTTGTATCCGCACAGTAAGGGGCGAGTTTTCCGGCGGCAAAACGCACATCTGCTTCCGTTGTGTCACGTCCCATAGAGATGCGCAGGGCACGGAAGGTTTCCTCATCCGTCAGGCCGATAGCTTTCAAAACGCCGGAGGGCTTGCCGCTGCCTGATTTACAGGCCGAGCCTGTCGACAGGCACAGATCATCCGCTAGATCTAGCAGCACATCTTCCGCCGCACAGCTTGGCAGCAGCAGGTTGATGGATCCCGGAATGCGGGGGCTGCGTGCGCCGTTGATGCGGATATCATCCGGCAGTTCGGAGAGCAGCAGGTCAACCAGCCCGTTCAGTTTTGCGGTATATTGCGTCATGCGTGTGCGGGCAATTTCGGCGGCAACGCCCATGCCGACAGACAGTGCCAGCGGCACCGTTCCCGAACGGCAGCGCTGTTGCAGCCCACCGTTTAAGACAGGTTCCAGCGACAGCGGCGGTTTTGCACGGACATAAAGCGCGCCAATGCCGCAAGGCCCGTAAAGTTTGTGTGCGGACAGGCTCAGCATATCAATCTCCGCATCACGGATATCAATCGGCACCTTTCCCGCGCATTGTGCGGCATCGCTATGGAACAACGCGCCGAATTCATGTGCAACAGCGGCGAGCTCCTTGATCGGTTGAATCGTGCCGATTTCATGGTTGGCGGCCATGACGGAGACGATGCGCGTTTTCTCGGAAATGATGCTCCGCAAAGCATCCGCTGTAATAAAGCCGTCTTTGCTGGCGGGAATGATGTTTACGGTAAAACCTTTACGTTCTAGAGACCGGATGGAGGCGAGAATGCTGGGATGTTCCAAGGCGCCGATCAGCACTTCATTGCGTCCTCCTTCGGGGCACAGCCCCAGCAGGGCGGTGTTGTTGGCTTCTGTCGCACCGCTGGTGATGATTAATCCGCCCGTATCGCAATTCAGCAATGCGGCAACCTGCTCCTTCGCCGTTTCGATGGCGGCAGCGGCGGCACGCCCGTTTTTATGCGACTGCGCATGCGGGTTGCCGAATTTGTCATGAAAATAAGGCAGCATCGCTTCCACCGCTTCGGGGGCGCAAGGCGTTGTGGCATGGTAATCGAAATAAAGGGGTTCAGGCTGTGCGGGCATTTTTGTTTCTCTCCTCTTTTCCGTTTTCTGCGGGCTGTTTTGCTGCGGATGCCACCAATCCGTTTTGCAGCAATTCTGCGGCGACGGCGATGGCAATTTCGCGCGGGTGCTTTCCTTTTACCCCCTCGACACCGATAGGGCAAGTCAGATCAGCCAGACGCTTGGCGTTGATACCGTCTGCCTTCAGCCGTTTGTTGAATTTTGCGCGTTTGGTGTCTGACCCGATCAGCCCCAGATAGGTAAATTTATTGCGGCTGAGCGCCTGTTCCACAATGGTGTAATCCAGATCATGGCTATGGGTGATAACCAGAATATAGACATCTTCGGCAAGGTTTTTCAGCTCTTCCGCAGGGGCAGCGGTGATGATTTTTTCGACATTGCCCGGCATCTCTTGCGGGAATTCATTGGCGCGTTCGTCCACCCATTTGATTTTCACGGGCAGGCCGTCCAGCACCTTGATG
Organism: Alphaproteobacteria bacterium; assembly: GCA_006226225.1. Taxonomy (GTDB): domain Bacteria; phylum Pseudomonadota; class Alphaproteobacteria; order Micavibrionales; family CSBR16-224; genus CSBR16-224. The sequence goes on along the minus strand of SBHI01000166.1, from coordinate 754 downwards.
ATTTCTTTTCCGACATGGCCGGCACCGAATAAAATCAGCGTTTTGCCGTTGGCCAGAAACGGCTCCAGCAAAATCGTCACAGCACCGCCGCAACATTGTGCTAAAGACGGGCCAAGAGCATAGTCATGGATTTCCGGTGTATCCGCCGCCTCCGCGAGAAGTTTGCGCGCTGCGGCAATGGCCTCGAATTCCAGATTGCCGCCGCCGATTGTGCCGAATTGCTGGAACTGGGTCACAATCATTTTTGTTCCGGATTTGCGCGGGGTGGAGCCTTTTGCGGTGACAACGGTTATCAATACGCAAGGGGTCTCATGTTTGCGCAATTCACTTAAATCGGAAAGCCAGCGGTGGCTGATATCTGATGCTGTCATGTCATTCTCCGTGTTTTTCCGTTGATGGCATTTAAAACCGCTTCGGGTGTTGCCGGAGCATCCAGATGCGGAATGCTGCCGTGACCGCGTGCGGCACAGACGGCGTCCTTGATGGCAAGAAATGTTGAAATGGACAGCATAAATGGCGGCTCACCCACCGCTTTGGAGCGGTAGACCGTATCTTCCCCGTTTTCATTTTTATAAAGTGCGACGCGGAAATCATTCGGGGTATCACGCCCTGTCGGAATTTTATAGGTGCTGGGTGCATGGGTTTTTAGAACGCCTTTATCATCCCACCATAATTCCTCGGAGGTCAGCCAGCCATTTCCTTGAATATAGCCACCTTCGATCTGCCCGATATCAATGGCGGGATTGATCGAGCG
>SBHI01000090.1 GCA_006226225.1 Alphaproteobacteria bacterium | reverse complement strand
CGCCGTGAAGATGTGCGTGACCGTAAGGAAGACAAATGGGATCGCCGCGAAGATGGCCGTGACCGCCGTGAAAACCGTTTTGACCGTCGTGAAGATGTCCGCGACTATAAAAACGGCCCGTCAAAAGGCAAATTGGGCCGTTTTGAAGGAAAAGGTGAAAATGCCGGGAAACATAGAGGTGATTTTCAAGGAAAACACCGTGGACAGCGTAAACACCGTCCGTCCGGTCAACGCCATAATCGTTAAAAGATAGAACGCTCTGTAAGAAGACAGCACCCCGCCCGATTACGCCCCGGGCGGGGTGTTTCTTTATCCGCCGTTAAAAGGCTTTTTGCCACCCGGCAATCAGACGGTAATCGCTTTTCAGCTGCGGGCCGTCCAGATCCTGATAAACGGGAATCGCCAGTTCCAGCGCCAGACGGTGACCGTCCAATGCGCCGCCTTGTTGGTAAAAGTTGACACCGACAGCGGCATCAACCCGCGTACCGGCACGCAGATCGGGGCGGGATGCGGGCATCATCGCCGGGTTTAAAGCGGGGTCGCGGCCGTGAATATCCCCCCATCTTTTTCCTTCCAGACGGAAAGATAGCGAGGCGGACTCATTCAAATTACGCGCAACCCAACCCGTCGCACCGTATTCATTGCCCAGACGGTAACCGTCGCTGTTACTGCCGAAACGGAAGACGGTATTGCCCTGCGCGCCCCATGACCAGTTTTGCAGGCGTTGTGTAAAGGTAATCCCCAGCATCGGATCAACCGTGCCGGAGCCGAGCTGCATCGGATAGGCCAGTTTCATATTTCCCATCGGGGTGGTATCGCGCTTATCCGTTGATCCCGTCGGCAGGCTGGCCCCCAGTTTCAGCAACAGAGTGTCTTTTCTGCGCTGCTGCGGCGTGCCGCTGTTCTTATTATATAATGTGAACAGCCCTGATAATTTGGCGTCGCCGATGCCTTCGCTTTGTGTTTTAAAGCGTACAAGCCCGACATTTACACTGCTCATTTCCTTGCGGATATAGGGCAGCATGCCCATGACGGTCAGATTGTCGGAAATGCCATACATGGCGCCGAACATATGCATCTCCATATCCATTTGCAGCGGTGCGACCATAAAACTGCCCAAGACGGCTGCCGGACTGATATCCGTCCGGCCGGTGCGGCTGCCGCTCATTTCCATGCGGGCATAGCGGTAGGACAGCATCCATTCGCCTTTTTTATGTGCGTGGTCACCCATAACGCCGATCGGTGCATGGTCATCGGGAAGAGTTGTTGCGGTTTCATGCGCCCAAGCTGTGCCTGCCGAAGTCAGAATCAGCAGCGACAGGGCGCAAGTGATTGCGTGTTTTTTAAGCATTTTATGCCTCCGTTATCATAAAATCCGCGCGGGAGAAAACCGGCGGAAATTATCTTTGTTTTATATTATTGTTCTTTGAAAAGAAGCCTTTAGGTGGAGGCGGGCGGTGCGCGGCTGTCATAGCTGCGATATGTCAGAGAGGCGTATTGCAGATCACTGCCTGGTGGCTGCAGAATATCATTAACAGATGCCGGAACATGATCCAGAGACGCAATGACGGGGGGCAGGATTTGCTTTACGCCGAAAACGGCCAGATAACATAAAGGGCATTTCAGGCGCGGATGCTGTGCGGGCTGTTCCTCCCCGTTTTGCAAATCAGCCCGCTTGACCCATTTAAAACCGTCACCGGTGCAGATCAGGACTTTCTCACCCAGCAGGGCGGAGAGTTCTTGGGTTTCGGATTTTGCGGCCAGTTTTGCCGCCAGTGCTTCGCTGTCATAGGTGGCATAAAAAGGCAGCAGCGCGTTCAGCAAAATTGCCGCCGCAGCCACAACAATCAGTGAGCGTTTTTTTAGATTGCCTTGTTCCATGCCGGCCATTGTTACTTTGTTTGCGGCACTGTGGCAATATCAATGTGTGAAATAATAATAAATGAGAGGTGCCCATATAAAGACGGTTGTCAAAGTGCCTTTTACCGTCTGGTAGAGGATCCATCCCGTAAAGGCGTATTTGCCGTATTTTTGAGTTGCTTTGCTTTTAATAACGGGCATTGTTTGACTCGAATTTATAGTGGACACCCGGAAGGGTTTTATCATATAAAAAGTTTTCATTAATTGACGAAAATCAAGTTTGCGGCTCAAAAATGCAGAACATGACAAAATTTTCCTGTTTTTCGGATTTGACGCCCGCGCAGCAACAGCAGGTTGCCAATCTATCCTCTTTGAAGCACTTCACATCCGGACAGGAAATCATCGGTTTTGGCGATGAGACCGCCCATATGTATTTTGTCGGCGAAGGGCAGGTGAAACTGTACCGTGCGGATGAAAACGGACAAGATGCCGTTCTGCGGGTTGTTCCGAAAGGGGACTGGTTTTTTGAATTATCTGCATTTTTTCCGCTGAATGCGCCGGCGGCGGCAGTTACATTGCGGGATACCGATATTTTTATGATCCCGTCTGATACGATGCGCGATATCATGTGTCACAATGAGGCTTTTGCGCAGAAAATTCTGGGGCATGCGGCCGAACATTTCCATGCGTTGACAAATAAAGTTATGGACATGACGCTTAAAACCCCCTTGCAGCGCGTCAGTTATTTCCTGCTGCAGGAATTTATCCGCAATGGCGGCAAGAGCAAAGAGTTCACGTTGCCCTATAAAAAATCCCTGATTGCCAGTGAGCTGGGCATGACGGCGGAAACATTTTCCCGCGTGTTGATGCGTCTAAAGGAAACGGGAATAGAGATCGAGCGGAACAAAGTGACTTTGCCGCATGCGAAAGCGCTTTGCGGCGTGTGTGACCCCGCCTTGATGCATCGTTGTCCGCATTTTGATCCTGAACAGTGTCCGGCGCAGGAGGCATGCCTGTCAGCGACGTGTCAAAAAACAGGTGTTTCTTGATTTGAATCAAGGACGGTGAAGGCTGTCTTTATATATAAGATTTTAGCAAAGAAACTTTATACAAAGGGGGCGACGATGCTTAAAAAACTTGCAACAACAACACTGCTGGGCGGTTTATTGTGCTGTGCAACAGCGGGGCCGGTTCTGGCCGAAGGCTTTAATTTCCAAAAAGAAAACCTGATGATTCGTCTGCGTGCGATTGATGTGATGCCGGATGAAAGCAGCACGCTGAGTATTGCTGACCGAGCAAAAGCCGGTAATCAGGCCGTTCCGGAGCTGGATTTCACCTATTTCTGGACGGATCACTGGGCAACCGAGCTGATTCTGGCGACATCTGAACATCATATGTCGACAAGAGGCGGTATCGATCTGGGTGATGTCTGGATTTTGCCGCCGACACTGACGGCGCAATATCACTTTATGCCGGATCAGAAATTCCGTCCCTATCTTGGTGCCGGGCTGAACTACACATTCTTCTATAATGAAAAAGCCGGAACAAGTATCGCGAGCATTGATTACGATAACGGTCTGGGCTATGCTTTGCAGGCAGGTTTTGACTACGGTATTGACGAGCACTGGGCCATCAATTTTGACGTCAAAAAAGTCTGGCTGAACACGGATGTCACCACCACAGGCCCCGCTGTTACCGGAGATGTTGACCTTGATCCCTGGATTTTCGGTACCGGTGTGTCTTACCGTTTCTAAGAATAAGAAAAGTATAAACGGAAGGTTTGGCAGGTATGGCGGCAATACGTGATACACGATATAATGATGATATCGTTAAGCTTTTTACAATTGCGACAATCTTTTGGGGGATCGCGGGTTTTTCCGTCGGTCTCCTGATTGCATTGCAGCTGGTTTTTCCTTGGCTGAACATCGGCGAGTTTCTGACCTTCGGACGTTTGCGCCCGCTGCATACCTCGGCGGTGATTTTTGCCTTTGGCGGAAATGCGCTATTTGCCACCAGCTATTACGTTGTGCAGCGCACCTGTGAAACACGGCTGTGGAGCGACAAGCTGGCCAGTTTTACATTCTGGGGCTTTCAGGCATTTATCCTGATGGCGGGGCTTGGATATCTTTTCGGTGTGACACAGGCGAAAGAATATGCCGAGCCGGAATGGTATGCCGATCTGTGGCTGACGGTTGTCTGGGTGGCTTATCTTGCCGTTTTCGTGATGACGTTGAAAAAACGGAAGGAACCGCATATCTATGTCGCCAACTGGTTCTATCTGGCCTTTATCATCACTGTCGCGGTGCTGCATCTGGCGAATAACGTCTCTATTCCGATCGGGTTGTTTGAAACCAAAAGCTATTCACTCTGGGCGGGCGTGCAAAGCGCACTGATCCAGTGGTGGTACGCCCATAATGCCGTAGGGTTTTTCCTGACGGCAGGATTTTTGGGAATGATGTATTACTTTGTTCCCAAACAGGCGAACCGCCCGGTTTACTCCTATCGTTTGTCTATTCTGCACTTCTGGTCGCTGATCTTTATCTATATCTGGGCTGGGCCGCACCACCTGCACTACACCGCGCTGCCCGACTGGGCGCAAACGCTGGGTATGACCTTCTCGATCATGCTGTGGATGCCGTCATGGGGCGGTATGATTAACGGTGTGATGACGCTGTCGGGAGCTTGGCACAAATTGCGGGAAGATCCGATCTTGCGCTTTATGGTGATTTCGCTGGCCTTCTACGGTATGTCGACTTTTGAAGGGCCGCTGCTGTCCATTAAAACGGTGAACGCGCTCAGCCACTATACGGATTGGACGATTGGTCATGTTCATGCCGGTGCGTTGGGATGGAATGCGTTCATTACTTTCGGCGCGCTTTACTATCTTGTGCCGAAACTGTGGAATAAACCGCTTTATTCGATCCGTCTGGTGGATACGCATTTATGGGTTGCGACGGTCGGTATCGTTCTTTACATCAGCGCGATGTGGGTTGCGGGAATTATGCAGGGTCTGATGTGGCGTTCCTATGACGATATGGGCTTTTTGACCTATTCCTTCAGTGAAACCGTGATGGCGATGCGGCCTTATTATATTATCCGTGCGCTGGGAGGGCTGTTGTTTACAGGCGGTTCCTTTATCATGGTCTATAATCTGTACAAAACGGTTCACAGCACGCCCGTCAAGGTGAAAGTGAAAACGAAAACGGCGCTGCCGGCGGGAGGTGCGGCATGATGGATAAACACGGAAAAATTGAACGCAGTCCTTTTTTGCTGTTCTTCCTGATTGTTGTCGCCGTGTCTATCGGCGGACTTGTCGAGGCCGTGCCGCTGTTTCGCGTTGAAACAACGATTGAACGCGTTGAGGGTGTGCGCCCCTATACGCCTTTGGAACTGGCAGGGAAGGCTGTTTATATCCGCGAAGGATGTTACACCTGCCACAGCCAGCATATCCGTCCTTTGCGTGACGAGGTTGAACGTTACGGCCACTATTCCATCGCGGCGGAAAGCATGTATGACCATCCGTTCCAATGGGGATCAAAACGCACAGGGCCTGATCTGGCCCGTATCGGTGGTAAATATTCCGATGACTGGCATGCGGCGCATCTGAAAAACCCGCGTGATGTCGTGCCGGAATCGATCATGCCGGCCTATGCCTTTATGGCGAAGCGCGGCGCGCGTCTGCATAATATCGGTAAAGATATGAAGGCTTTACAGTTGGCCGGTGTTCCCTATACCGATGAAATGATCAAAAATGCTTATTGGGATGCGCTGGCACAGGCGAAGAATGATGGTGATACTGACGGTTTGACGGAACGTTACGGTGAAGAACTGAATATGCGTGATTTTGACGGCAATCCGATGGTCACGACAGAATTGGATGCGCTGATCGCGTATTTGCAGGTTCTGGGCACGATGGTTGATTTTGAAACCTATCAGGAGGCGCAGTAACATGATGTCACGTTTTTTTACCGATGCGGCGACATTTATGCCCTCGCTGATGCTGATCGTGTTTCTGGCCTTCTTCTGCGGGGTGATTGCTTGGCTTTATAACCCGCGCAATAAAGATAAATTCGAAGAATACGGCAGAATTCCGTTTAAGGAGGAGCCTTATGGCGGTGAAAAATAAAAAAGAGCCATCGCAGGGAAAAGCGGGGCGTGAAATTGATAAACTTTCGGGTGTTGAAACAACCGGTCACGAATGGGACGGCCTGAAAGAGTTGAACAACCCGTTGCCGCGTTGGTGGTTATGGGTGTTTATTCTGACCTGTGTCTGGGCGCTGGGGTATTGGGTTGTGTATCCGGCATGGCCGACAATCCAAGGCCATACCAAAGGGAAATACGGATGGACACAGCATAAGCAATTGGCGGAAGGGCAAGAGGAAATTCGTGAAATTCAGGCGGCATATCTTGAAATGCTGCGCCGGACGCCGCTGACCGAAGTTAAAGAAGACCCCACGCTTTACGCCTTTGCACTGGCTGGCGGCTCTGCAGCCTTTAAAAACCATTGTGCGGCTTGCCACGGAACAGGTGCGGACGGTATGGCGCATTACCCGAACCTGAATGATGATGACTGGCTTTGGGGCGGCAGTGTGGAAGAGATTTATCGCAGCATCAAATACGGTATCCGCTCATCCCATGACAAGACGCGCATTTCCGCGATGACGGCCTTCGGAACGGATGGCGTTTTAACGCGGCCCGAGGTTCTGGCGGTGACGGATCATGTGCGCGCATTGTCCGGACTGGATGAAGACAATGCCCGCGGTGCGGTGATCTTTCAGGAACAATGTTCCAGCTGCCACGGCCCGGACGGCAAAGGCGACCGTGAGGTCGGCGCACCGAATTTGACGGATGCGGTCTGGCTTTACGGCAGCAGCCGTGATGCAGTTTCCTCTGTGATTTTCTCGGCGCGTAATAGTGTGATGCCGCATTGGCACGGTGTTATCAGCGACGATAAAATCCGTCAGCTGGCACTTTACGTACACTCTCTCGGGGGCGGTGAATGAGTGATGACGGCAATAATGGCGGGATCACTTATTTTGAAAAACAGCAGAACATTTACCCGCAACGCGTCTGGGGACGTTACCGCAAGCTGAAATGGCTCGCGATGGTGGTGCTTTTGGGCATTTATTACGGTGTGCCCTGGCTGCGCTGGGACCGGGGCCCGCATGTGCCGGATCAGGCGGTGCTGATTGATATGCCCAGTCGCCGTGCTTATTTCTTCTTTATCGAGATATGGCCGCAGGAAGTTTACTATCTGACGGCCATTTTGATTTTTGCAGCCTTGATGTTGTTTTTTGCCACTGCGCTGCTGGGGCGTGTCTGGTGCGGCTATGCCTGTCCGCAAACTGTCTGGACGGATTTGTTTGTCTGGGTTGAGCGTATTGTACAGGGTGACCGTAATGCGCGGATGAAACTGGACAGGTCGCCGCTGTCTTTCGAGAAAATCTGGAAAAAGGGTTTGACGCATAGTATCTGGATATTAATCGGCATCTGTACCGGCGGTGCGTGGGTTTTTTATTTTAATGATGCACCGACATTATGGGAGCACATCATGCATATGGATGTGCCGTGGTCTGTCGG
>SBHI01000175.1 GCA_006226225.1 Alphaproteobacteria bacterium | reverse complement strand
AAAATCGACACAAGCTCGCCCTGCACCACGGCCTTCAATTGCTGCGTGCCCTGCCAGTCGATATCGAACAGAATATCCTGCCCGCGATCCAGCGCTTCTTCCACCGGTTGGCGCGGCGTGCCGTACAGATTGCCGAAAACAGTCGCATGTTCGAGGAATTCCTCGTTTGCAATCATTTCCTCGAATTTTTCGCGGCTGACGAAGTGATAATGGACGCCGTCAACCTCCCCTTCCCGTTTCGGGCGGGTGGTGGCGGAAATGGAGACGCTGATTCCGCTGTCTTCTTCCATTAAACGTCGCGAAATCGTTGTTTTTCCGGCCCCGGAAGGGGATGAGAGAACCAGCATTACGCCGCGACGGTTTATGTTTTGCGGTATCATTCTTGCCCAGACACTTTCTTGTTCTTATATTGACTAGAGTGGTGATTGTTTTTTTATACAATCTGAACAAGATAAGGGCAAGGGCTTCATGGCAACAAAATTCCGTTCCATTCTGATTACAGGGGCATCCAGCGGTATCGGCGCGGCATTGGCGCGACATTACGCGGCAAAGGATATCACTTTGTTTCTGACGGGACGCGACCAGACCCGTCTTGACGCCGTCAAAGCCGCCTGTGAAGAGCGCGGTGCCGCCGTCTTTGCCGCCACCGCCGATGTCACGGACAAAGAGGCGATGGACAGGCTGATCAGTGCATGGGATGCAGGCATCCCCATCGATCTGGTCATTGCCAATGCCGGATTAAGCCAGAAAGGCGAGGAAAGCCGCGAGAGTGTCGAGAAGATTATCGCCGTCAATCTTGGCGGTGTAATCAATACCATCTATCCGCTGATCCCCGCGATGAAAAAACGCGGCTGCGGACAGATTGCCGTGCTCAGTTCGCTGGCAGGATTTCGCGGAATGCCGACCGCCGTGTCCTATAGCGCCGCGAAAAACGCCGTGCGGGCACTGGGGGATGCGCTGCGCCCGACATTAAAGAGTTACGGTATCGGCGTGAATGTCATCTGCCCCGGCTTTATCAAAACGCCGCTGACCGATGTAAATCCTTTTCCGATGCCGTTCCTGATGTCTGCGGAAAAAGCCGCAGCCATTATCGCGCGCGCCATCGAAAAAAACAAAAAGCGGCTGCTGTTTCCGCTGCCGATGGCCATCTCGGCATGGCTGCTGGCCAGCCTGCCCGTCTGGCTGACTGACCCGCTGATTACAAAAATGGCGCATAAGAAACGGAAAATGCCCTCATGAAAAAGCTGTATTTCCTGCCCGTCTTTTTTATTCTGATTCTGTCATGGACGGCAGAAGCGCGCATCGCCTTTGATCCGGAAACGCTGTTTCAACGAGGTGAAAAACTTTTCACGGCACAGCCCCCCGATTATCCCACTGCAGAACGGTATTACCTTGAAGCGGCCGAGGCCGGACACGGCATGGCGCAGCTGCGGCTGGGCTTTATGTATGCCGAAGATCATTTTACAGGTGTCGCAACTGATCTGACCCGCGCCGAGCACTGGTTTTTAAAAGCAGCCGAACAGGATGCGGGGGATGCGCGTTTTCGTCTCGGTGTCTTTTACCGCCTGACCAAAAACCCGCCGGAACCTGAAAAAGCGCGGCACTGGCTGCGGCTTGCGGCAGAGGCCGGACACAGCGCCGCGCAATATGATCTGGCAATGATGTATCTGGAAAGCGGTGACGGGCTACCCCGCGACGAAGAGCAATGGCATGACTGGATGGAAAAAGCCGCCATGCAGGATAATCTTCATGCCGTGCTTGCGCTAAGTCGCGCCTATCAGCACGGTCTAAACGGTCTGGAAAAAGACGCACAAAAATCCGTGCAATGGGCTGTGAAAGCGGCGGAAAAAACAAAATCCCGCCTCTGGTACAGGCGGATCGGTGATGCCTATTTCACCGGAGAGGGAAATCTTGCGCCCGACCACGCGCTGGCAAAATTCTGGTATGAAAAAGCCGCGAAAAAAGGCGACGAACATGCCGTTCGCCGCCTTTCCGAAATTCAGGATTGGAAACCTTAACCGGCTGCTGTTGCGCCTTCCTGATCCGGATCACGCAAGACATAGCCGCGCCCCCAGACGGTTTCGATATAGTTTTTGCCTTCGGCAACTTCCGCAATTTTACGGCGCAGTTTGCAGACAAAAACGTCAATAATTTTCAGCTCCGGCTCATCCATACCGCCATAAAGGTGGTTCAGGAACATTTCTTTGGTCAGCGTTGCGCCTTTACGCAGCGACAACAGTTCCAGAATGGAATATTCCTTGCTGGTCAGATGGACGGATTTCCCGCCGACTTCGACCGTGCGGCTATCCAAATTGACCGTCAAATCGCCTGTCTGGATAATATTCTGCGCATGTCCCTTACTGCGGCGGACAATGGCCTGAATACGCGCCAAAAGCTCGCGCTTGTCAAACGGCTTGGTCAGATAATCATCCGCACCGTAACCCAAGCCCTTGATTTTGCTGTCAAGCTCCGACAGACCGGAGAGAATCAGAATCGGCGTTTCGACCTTGGCGGCGCGCAAACGTTTCAGAACCTCGTAACCGTCCATATCGGGCAGCATCAGATCAAGAATAATGATATCATAATCATAGAGTTTACCGATTTCGAGGCCGTCTTCCCCGAGATCCGTCGTATCAACCGTGTAACCGTCGGATTTCAGCATCAGTTCGATGCTTTTTGCGACGGACGGATCGTCTTCTACCAACAAAACGCGCATTATTATCTCCTTCACTCTAACAGTTTTAAACTGCGTTTCTTGTTATGATTCTTAATTTTTAGGGCTTTTAGCGTAAATTTAACCCTCCCTAACAATATATTAAGAAATTCTTTAAGAAAGGTTAACGTTTTTTTTGAGAACGGGAAAAAATTAAGAAAAGTGAACAAATAACTAAAGAAAAACAGTCGAAATTACGATATAAAGAAGCATGGCGACAAATATCCAAACAGAAAATATTGAACTGGAACTCAGCGCGGTGATCGTGTCCGTCAACGAATTTGACACGCCCGAAGTTCTTGTTATTAAAGACGAAAAAGGCGTGGCGCAACTGCCCGCCGGGCCGTTTGATCCCGTGCATCACACAACGCTGGAGCTAGGCCTGCGTGCCTGGATTATGGAGCAGACCCCCTTTACCCCCGGCTATGTCGAACAGCTTTACACCTTTGGCAATCGCGGCCGCGTCGCCATGAAGGGTAAAGAAGCCAAACGGGTTGTGTCCGTCGGTTATCTGGCACTGACATGGTGCGAGGAAGATCAGGCGGAACGGCTGGCCCCCTGGCGCAGCTGGTATGAATTTCTGCCCTGGGAAGACTGGCGGCAAGGCCGCCCCGAAATGATCGACAAACATATCCTGCCGTCCTTAAAACGCTGGATTGCAAGCGCCGAAACACAGACGGAACGCGATGACCGTAAACGCCGCTGTGCCGCCTGTTTTGCCATGCGCGATGACGGCGCAGGCTGGGATTACGAACCGGTACTGGAACGTTACGAGCTGCTGTATTCCGCACGGCTGTTGCCGGAAGTGTTCCGTGATAAAGGCGAGAAACTGCCGCCTGTGGAAGAACACGAGCTGGTGCCGGGACGCAGCATGCGTTACGATCACCGCCGCATTCTGGCAACCGCCATCGGACGTTTGCGCGGTAAAATCAAATACCGCCCCGTTATTTTTGAATTGATGCCGGAAAGCTTTACCTTGCTGCAATTGCAAAAAACCATGGAAGCCATCGGCGGCTATCAGCTGCATAAGCAGAATTTCCGCCGTTTGCTGGAAAACAACCGTCTGGTGGAAGAAACCGGTGAAATGTCGAAAAAAACCGGCGGCCGCCCTGCTGCCCTGTTCCAGTTCCGCAAGGAAATTTTAAGCGAACGCGTTGCCATCGGCGTCAAGATGTCGCCGTCAGGCTAAAAGCCTTTTCCAATCTTATCCAAGAGATCAGTCGTTCGCCATTTCGCGGATTTTTTCCAGACGTGCGGCCTCGGGGCTTTGCCAAATCATATGATCCATCACCCAGAGCGGACGTGCGCCATATTGGTGGATCAGATGTTCGACATGACGCTGGCGCGCATCTTCGGTCTGGTCAGTGCGGAATTCCGGCGCATGCAACCCGCCCATGATAAAGACGGCATCAATATCCAGCGCATTTGCGCCTGCCACATCGTGATGCAGGGAATCGCCAATCACAACCGTGCGTGAAGGAATCACGCCGTCAAACTGACTGATGCAATGGCGAAAAATCGGCGCATAGGGTTTACCGATCATATGCGACACACCGCCGAATTCCTGATATTTCTTTGCCAGTGCCCCCGGCCCCATCGCCCGCTCACGGCCAAAGACCGTGACTTCATCAGGGTTGGCGCAAACAACGGGAATACGTTTCACAGCTGCACGGCGCAGCAACGGTTCGTAATCATCCATGGTTTTCTGCGGCGCATCCGTGCCGGTAATCAGGATGAATTCGGCATCTTCGACATCCGCGACCAGCTCGATATCATCCAGCCCGTCCAGCAGGACATTATCATTGCCGCGCGTAATCAGATAGCAGCGATGTTTGCCTTCCAAGTCGCGAAAACTGCCGCCTTCGTGGCGGTCTTTCAGATTCTGCCATGTGACCTCGCCCGCAGATACAACGGCACGGTACATGGTTTTCTTGATACCGTATTCCGACAGACGCTCAACATTGTAATCGGAGCGTTTGCCCGAATTGGACAGGATAATGACCTGTTTGTTATGCGCCTTCAGTTGGCGCAGCGCGTTCAAGACACCGTCATAAGGCTTGATGCCGTCATGGAGAACACCCCATTGGTCGAGGATAAAGCCGTCATAGCTGTCCACCAGATCATAAAGCCCGTCACAAAAACGCGTATTTCCACTCATCGGTTCACTATTCCCGTATCTGTTTGTTGATTGTGTTTTAAGCCGCCATCAGGCCTTTTTGCTGCAGCAGTTCCTGCAATTCTCCGCTGGAGAACATTTCGCGCACAATATCGCAGCCGCCGATAAATTCGCCCTTCACGTAAAGCTGGGGAATGGTCGGCCAATCGGTGAAGACTTTAATGCCTTCGCGCAGTTCCGGCTCTTCCAGAACATTGATATCTTTAAACGGCAGGCCGAGATGTTCCAGCACCTGTACAACCGCCGCAGAAAAACCGCATTGCGGAAACGCCGCCGTGCCTTTCATGTACAGCACGATATCGTTATTGTTGATATCATTTTGAATACGTTCGAAAACGACATTGCTCATAACTTCATAACTCCTCTAAATCAAAAACTCTTTTATCCTTTATCCGGAACGGATGTATGCAGCGACAGGGCGTGCAGCTCGTTCCCCATTTTCCCTTGCAGCGCCTGATAGACCATCTGATGCTGCTGTACCCGCGACAATCCTTCAAAAGACGGCGACACGACATAGGCCGCATAATGGTCACCGTCACCGCGCAGATCCTCGATCCGCACATCGGCATCAGGAACGCCTTCCAGAATCATTTTTTCAAGACTTGCCGCATCAATCGCCATAGGTCGTTTTTACCGCTTTCCTTGCATATTATCGGTTTTCCGCCAAATGTGGAGGTATTGTAACGTTGTTTTCCCTATGCGTCCATAGTTTTAGTCGCTGCACTGCGCTGTGAAATTTTAGACTTTCGTTCTGTTTTTGGCGCGGTTATAATGACCTTCGGTTGTATTGCTTTCCGTATTCTGCGTCGCCGGACGGCAACGGATATTTTATTTAGAGGAGTTTTTTTCCATGGCAAAAGTCGAAATGTATACGAAAACTGTCTGCCCCTATTGCGTCAAGGCAAAGAATCTCCTGAAACAAAAAGGCGTAGAGGTGACGGAATACAATTTGTCGGAAAAACCGGAATTGCTGGAAGAAATGCAAAAGCGCAATCCCGGTGCCCGTACCGTTCCGCAAATTTTTATCAATGACCAATCCATCGGCGGCTGTGACGAGCTGTATGCGCTGGATGCCAAAGGTGCTTTAAACCCGCTGCTGAATGATAACGGGAAAAACAGTCCGAAGAAACACGGCCCAACAGCCTAGGGAACAGCTTCATAATAATCGTCTTTCCGGAAAGTGTCTGCCTGTGACTGAATTCAAAAAAATGGACCAGAAAGAGCTGAATGGGCTTATCAAAAAACATGATATGTTCATGAATGCCCGTGCGGGCGGCGCGCGCGCCGTCATCCGCGACCGTGATCTTTCCGGACTGTCTTTTGAAAAGGCAAAACTGTCACAATCGGATTTTACCGGCTGCATCATGCGCGGCTGTGACCTGTCGGGCGCGCAGTTTGAAAGTGCCACTCTATTCGGCTGTGACATGACCGGCGCGACACTCTATCACACAAATTTCACCCGTGCCGATCTGCGTGGCGCGGATATCAGCGGCGCGGACTTGCGTGAAGCTGTTCTGGACGGCGCCGATCTGCGCGAAGGCGCCTCTGTACTGCGGGCGCAAACCGACGACGAAGGCCGCGATATTTATAAAGAGCAGCAAAAAGGCAATGTTGTGCTGGCAGGCAGTAACCTGTCCGGTGCGAGCCTTCAGAACGCCCATGCCACCAAAGCCGATTTCGGCAATGCCGATCTGTCGGGGGCGGATTTGTCCGGGGCACAGTTGCAAAGCGCCAATCTTGAAGGGTCGGATATGACCGGTTCGAATATGAGCAAGGCCGATCTGCGCTCCGCCAATCTGAAAGATTCCATTCTGCTGGGTGCCAATCTGGAACAGACGGATACCAAAGGTGCTGACCTTGCCGGCGCATTGACCGATGACCAGTCCGGCCGCGCCTATGAAGAAGTGGCGCTGACGCTGGATGAAATGGTCAAGCAGCATACGCAATGGGTCAGCTCCGCCGGACGCCAAGGCAAACAGCTGAACCTGTCCGATTACGATATGCGTAATATCGAAAGCCTCTCAGGAACGCGACTGACCGCCATCAAAGCCATGAAAACCATGTTTGCGGGCGTGAATTTTACCGGCACGGAAATGCAGAGCGCCATTCTGGACGGATCCGATTTCCGCAAATGCGATATGCGTAGCATTGATCTGCGTGCCAGCAGTTTGAAAGGTGTGCTTTTAAACCGTGCCGATATGCGCAATGCCAATCTGAGCTTCCTGTCTTTTACCCAGAAAGACGGCAGTGAGCGCCACACCCCCTGCAATCTGGAAGGCGCATGGCTGCGCTATACCGATTTAACAGGCGCGCAGATGCGTGGCGCCATTTTGCGCAATGCTGATCTGTCTCATGCCGATTTAACGGATTGTGATTTGCGCGGCACCGACTTCCGCGGCGCGGATTTAACGCAGACGGTTTTTGAACATGCCCAGACAGACGGTGCTTTGTTCGATCCAGGCAGTCCGCAGGCGAAACGTTAAGCGGGTTTCCTGAAGGTCAGAATGCTCCAGCCGCCCTGCTGCTGCTCTGCGACCAGTTCCAGCCCGTGTTTTTCATG
>SBHI01000152.1 GCA_006226225.1 Alphaproteobacteria bacterium | reverse complement strand
TTGGTCATGGTGGGCGTAACTGGGATTGAACCAGTGACCCCTACGATGTCAACGTAGTGCTCTCCCGCTGAGCTATACGCCCTTTGACCATGTGTAAAGATCGGATATATGAATAGCCGCAAGCGGCGGGGCTTGTCAACCTTTTTTCGGCACTTTCCTTTTTCTCCGCGCTCTGCCAGACTCGCGGGAGAAAAGGGAGAAAACATGCCGCTTTACTTCGCCTATGGCAGCAATCTTTGCCTGCAGCAGATGCAGACTCGCTGCACCAGCGCGCGTTTTGTCACCATTGCCGCGCTTAAGGATCACCGCCTTTGCTTTCCGCGCATTTCCCGCACATGGGGCGGCGGCGGTGTTGCGGGTATTCTCAGCCACCAAGGCGCAACGGTTTTCGGTGTCGTTTACGATCTTACCGAAGATGATCTTGAGGTAATGGATGGTTATGAAGGTCATCCGCATGATTATTTCCGCGCGGAAATCAGCGTTACGCCTTTGGAAGGTGAAGTTTTTTCCTGCTGGTCCTATTTTGCTACGCCGCAGGAAGGCGCACCGTTCTTGCCTGTCAGCGCCTATCTGGCGCGGATGTTAAGCGGCGCAGAGGCGCATGGTCTGCCGCAAGAGTATATTGATGCGTTAAAAGCGCAAAAAGTGCTGGAAAAGCCTTAGGAAGTTTGATATATCTATTCCGCTTTTGTGAAGGATGGCGGGGTAGCTCAGCTGGTTAGAGCAGAGGAATCATAATCCTTGTGTCGGGGGTTCAAATCCCTCCCTCGCTACCACAAGCGCAAAAAGAACAGCCCTAAACGGGCTGTTTTTTTGTGCTTGTCACTGGAGACTTGCCGAAAGACAGCGGATTTACAATCCGCGCATCTTGAGGCTTAGACGCAAGTGCAAAAAGCAAAAAGAACAGCCCTAAACGGGGCCTTTTTACTTGGTGATCACTGGCTGTCTTAATGAAATCACTTGAATTTGAACGAACAAACCAGCGTTGAATTGATCACCGCAGGTGTCGGACGGGTTTCGCGTTCGACCCGCATATTGAATTCCTCCAGCAAAGAGGGCTTTACGGGGTCGTAAAGCAACGCATGCAGCCCTTCGGCGGAGCGCAGCGCGACTTCCGGCGCATCCTGCGCGGTGTCTTTGATACGTTCCAGCACCTGTTTTTTGTCTGCAACAAGGCTGGCAACCATCACCAGCGCCGTATCGCGGTAATCATATTCACTGCCCGAACTTTGCGTGAAATGCAGCTTGTCACCCATGCCAAGCTTTTCCGCCAGCGCTTCGCCGCGTTTGACGGCGGCCTCGTCCATATCAAGGCAGGTGATTTTCATTCCCGTTTTCTGCGCCATGATAATGGCGGTCAGGGGCAGGGGGCCGCTGCCGATAAACACGACTTCCTTATCCGGATGTTTGCTGATGGAGACCTTTTCCAGCTCAAGATCGACAAGATCAAGATAGTTCTGCAAGTACCAGAATTCATTAAGATTTTTCTCTTCAAAATCGGGGTTTTGCAGGAATTTGTCCGAGAAATAAAGCTCCATCGCATATTCCGCTTCCGAAAGCTCCGTCAGCATGGCGCGGCGCACGGCGCGGATTTGCGGGTTATCCAGTACCTGTTTTTTGTCGGATTCGGAAAAATGCTCTTCGGCCAGCACAATGTTTTCCACCAGTGCAGACAGCGTTTCGGTAATCAGAGGATTATTGGGGGAGCGGTCACTGGCATTTTTCAAGACCTCATGCGCGTAAAGTACCTGGGAGATTAACTCCTCTGCACAAAGTTGCCGCGTGATCTGAGGCTGTGCTGCCATTTTTCCCCTCTGGTCTTATCGTTGTTTGATAATTGCTATGTTAATAATTATATTCCATATGTCAATAAAGTTTTTGCCGGAAGCGCTATTTTGCCGCGATTACCTCTTATATATTTGACATAATGTTAAAAAACTGTTAAGATACCCGCTGTAATAACGGCAGGCAATAAGAGGTAAAAAACGTGATGATTGGGGGATCGGGCACAGTACCACCGGAACTTCCCGAGGATCCGCAGCTGCGGGCAGAGGGGGAGATTGCGCGTCCCACGCCGGAAGAAATTCAACAGCAATTCATCGATGCCGTTAAAAACCGTGACTATGACGCAATTTCCGCAGCATTGGCGCAGGGCGCGGATATTGAGGCGGAAATAACTGATCAACAGTATCGCGGTTATCGGAACTACGGCAGTTCCTATTATACGCGCACATATACATCACCGCTTTTCTACGCGCTGGAGCATCAGGATGGGCAGTTGCTGGCGTTTTTGGCGGCGCATGGTGCTGATGTTAACCGGATTGACGAAAATAAAACCTCTTTGCTGACAACGGCGATTTACAAGGAAAACAAAGGCTTTATAAAAACAATCGCGACTGCGCCAAGCTTTGACCGTACAAAAGAGACGAACAAAGCCGCTTTGCAAAACGCGGAAAACATAAAACATAACGGGCCAGCCCAAAAAGAACTGTATAAATATGTTGTCAGCGTCCTGTCCGCGCCGTGGCAGCTGGTTGATGACGATATCATCAGCCGTGTCAGCTTTGATAAGGACGGTATGTTGGAGGTCACCGACCAGTTTAA
The DNA here is from genome assembly GCA_006226225.1 of Alphaproteobacteria bacterium. Classification (GTDB taxonomy): domain Bacteria; phylum Pseudomonadota; class Alphaproteobacteria; order Micavibrionales; family CSBR16-224; genus CSBR16-224. The sequence continues at coordinate 4,851 of SBHI01000152.1, read as the reverse complement.
TTTCAAGGCGGGAGAGCGTATCCGCCATGTCCGCGATTTTGAATTCGGCAGTATTCAGACAACATCCTGCTTTTTCGCCGATATGCCCGCCAATATGCGCGCGCAGTTGAAAGAGGCGTGGGATGAATTAAAAGCCGCAGGCGGCGGGAAAAATGTTGATCAGCAGAGCATGAATACCGTACGCCTGCGTCAAGTCACCCGCCGTGTTTCACAGGCGCAGTAATCATAAAGGATAGAAGTGAATGTCAGTAAGTGCAAAAGAGCTGAAGGAATTTCTGGAGAATAAGGATTACGTCTCTATTGAGACGGCGCTTCGTGAAGGTGCGGACCCGAACCAGCTGATCAAAGACTCGTATGGAAATACAGGAACGCTTTTATATTTCGGTGTGTATAAGCAAGACCCGACACTGGCGGATATTGCCTTGCGTAACGGCGGCAACCCCAATCTGGGAACCGAGAACGTATCAGCATTATACAAAGCGGTAGAGGGAGGCTATTTCAGCTTTTGCCGCCAGATTACCGAAGCCAAAGGCTTTGATCCAAACGCACCGCAAAACCGCAAGGCTTGGGTCTTGGCAGAGCGCTATCAGAATGAAAGCCCGCGTCATGCACAAATCTATCGCCTGATGCAGAATATTTTTGATACCGTGAATGGCTGGAAGAAGATGGATGACGCCTCTATCCAGCATATTTCCCGCACGCCGGATCAGATGATCGAAGTCACGACGATTTTCAATTTCCGCGCCGCGAAAATGAAGGAAATAACACGCGATTACGCCACGGGACGCAGTGATGTTGAAAGCACCTATTTCGCCGATCTGCCGCAAAATGCCCGCGGGCAGGTGATCGAAGCCTTGACGGAACTACAGAAACAGGATGGCGGTCAGGATGTTGACCCGCGCAGTTTGTCGGGTGTGCGTCATATTCAACAACGCAGCCGCAGTAAACAGGTACAGACAAAATCATGAGCAAGAAAGACGATAAAAACTGGCAAAAGGACTTCCGCAAAGCGCTGAAGGATAAAGATTGCACGGCGCTGGATACAGCGCTGAAAAACGGCGCAAACCCCGATGTCAAAGTCACGATTGACGGTGACCAATACGGTTCGGCACTGTGGTATGCGCTGATTGAAGAAGATTTGGGGCTGGTGAAAACCCTGCTGAAATATGACGTCAATCCGAATAAAAAGGATGCGGATTACAGCTATCTGCCGCTGCAATATGCGGTGGATGAAGACCTGATGGATGAGGCACTGGCCATCGCGATGCATGAAAAACTGGAACTGTTTTCCAAAGACACGCAAGAGGTTTACGAGAATGCCGAGAGCAATCGCGATGATGATGAGGAATATGATGCACTGTATCGCTGCCTGAAGGCGCGGATTGAAACAGCGGAAGGCCCGTGGCGCAAAATCTCCAATGACAGTGTGCAATATACGGAATTCGCCAGCGCAGGCATGATCGAAATTACGGATGTGTTCAATTTCCGTAGCGGCAAACAGACGCATATTGTGCGTGATTTTGAAACCGAGACAACAACCTCCTCGGATTGCTATTTTGATGACGCGCCGCGCGCTGCGCACAGATTTATCGGGGAGGCATTCACCGCCTTGCAAAAAGCCGATGGCGGAAAAGGGCTGACGGCCCATCAATTCACAGGCATGCGCTATGTGGCGCGCCGCACTGTGAAGAGGGGGTAATCATGGGGGGATATTGGGGCGGTGATGATTTCTTTGACCGAACGCCGAAAGCGGCTTCGGTGCCTGCGCCAACACCCAAACCTGCACAATCTCCTGAAAAAAAAGAAGAGAAAAAAATCGACTGGCAGGCGGCATTTGTGAAGGCGCTAAAGGCGACGGATTATGACGGCGTCAAAGAGGCGCTGGCCAATGGTGCAAATCCGGAAGTGAAAATCCGTGTGCCGCGCGCTTATGATGGTGATCTTACCTATCAGACGGCAATGTTCTACGTGATGAGCCGGACGAAAGACACGCAGATGATGGATGTGCTGGTCGCGGGCGGGGCGAATGTCAACGCCGTGGACGGCAGCAAAAAATCGCTTTTGCGTGCCGCCATCGCCAATAATTATACTGCGCTGGCACTGCATATGGCGAAATATGACGGCGTGGATTTTTCCTCCGCTGAAGCCAAAGCGGCTTATGAACTGGCAGCGGAAAAACGGCATAAAGAGCCGCAGATGGAAACCGTCTACCGCTATCTTCATATGAAGCTGGAGGAGCTGCAAGGCCCGTGGCGCAAAACCTCCGATGACAGTATCAAATATGTCAGCTACGAAAATGACGGCATGACGGAAATCTCCGAAACCTTTAATTTCCGCGCCGCACGGCAAAGCCGTACCATCCGCGATTTTGATACCAAATCCATGCTGACGACGGAAACCTATTTCGCCGATATCCCTGTTAATGCGCAGGGCTTTGTGCGTGAAGCCTTCGAGGAATTGAAAAAACAGGGCGGCGGAGCAAAAATCGATCCACATATTCCCGGCCATATGCGCCGCTATGTCAGTCGTAAAAGATGATTGCCGGAAAACTTGCCATTGTTTTTGCCGTTCTGGCCATTCTGTTCCTGCTGGAACGGTTAAGATCATTTGTTAGAAAAAACAAACATCATACGGAAGATATTCTAAAAAACTTTGCGCTTTGGGGTGTGAATGCGCTGCTGTCGCTGGCGGTGATCCTGCCTGTCACAAAGCTTGCCGCAGGTGTCGATTTCTGGGAACGGGGCGCGGGCGGCATTGTCAGCATTGTGTTGCATATCCTGCTGCTGGATTTCTGGGTCTATTGGTGGCACCGCGCCAATCACCATTTTGACTTTCTCTGGCGGTTTCACCGCGTGCATCATCTCGATAACATGCTGGACACCTCAACGGCGGTGCGTTTCCATTTCGGGGAGGTATTTTTATCCGCGCTGGCGCGCATTCCCGTCATTCTGCTGTTCTCCATCCCGTTTCGCGATATCGTCATTTTTGAAACGGTGCTGCTGATGGCGGCCTTCTTCCAACATGCCAATATCCGCCTGCCGGAAAAACTGGAAAAGCCGCTCTCCCGCATTATCGTCACGCCCTCCATCCATTGGGTGCATCACCATGCCGACGGCCGCGATATGCACAGCCGCTATTGCCTGCTGCTCAGCATCTGGGATCATGTCTTTCACAGCACGACAAAGGGAACCCGCAGCGCGGATATGGCACTCGGTGTGCCGGGTGATGAAGACCGCAGCCTGCGCGATTTGCTGCTGCTGCCGTTCCATAAGGGCGGGTAAGGCATTACCTGTTCCAGAACCAAGGCTGTTTGCAGAGAAGGGATGGTCTATTCTGAGTTCTTTGATCCTAATCTCCACCAAGCATCATTTTCGAACTCTGGTGGAACATTATCTTCTAAGGGGTTGATGCCGAGTGCTTCAAGATTGCTGTGCCATTGCTCTCTTTTAGAGTTGGGTAGTTTTGTACCACACCATGGGCAATAAAAAATCAGCATAGCCGATTGACCACCATCATGAATAATTAAACTATATTCATCAAAACAGGAGTCGTAATTAATCAACTTATCTGGACATCTAAAGGGAGCAGCGTGACCATCACACTTTCTATTAACTTCCTGCGACATCCGTTCACAGCAATACACTTTCATGCTCTCTCGCTATTTTATATGAATTACCGTGATGGAAAGTTTCACAGCACCTACATCCCCGGCAGTTTCGTCACCGTCACGGCGTTTTCAATACCTTCCGGCTTGCCGACGATGACAAAGCTGAGGTCATCGGCTTTCAGCAGCTTTTCGGCAACACGTTTGACGTCATCTTTTGTCACGGCGCGCAGCATATCGGCATAGCGGTTGATATAGTCGATATCACGCTTGTTTTTCTGCAATCCCGACAACATGCCGGAAAGCGCATCGCTGGAGGTCAGCGCCAGCGGGAATGAGCCGATCAGGTAATTTTTCGCCAGCCGCAGCTCTTCCTCCGTCGGCCCGTCTTTGGCCAGCCGTGCCCATTCTTCTTTCAGCAGCGCGATGGCTTTGCCTGCGCTGTCATTGGTGGTGGCAAACTGGCCTTGCAGCAGCGCGGCATCATCGGAATCGGACAGCTGGGTGTAAATACCATAGGTCAGCCCGTTTTCCTCCCGCAATGAGGTCATCAGCCGCGAAGCAAAACCGCCGCCGCCCAGAATATAGTTCATCACGCCTGCGGTCATATAATCATCATCCTGCGGCGACATGCCCTGATGCGCGAACTGGATAATGCTTTGCGGAATCTCCATTTGATAGACATAGGTTTTGCCCAGTGCCTTTTCATTCAGCGCGGGCCTATGCTCTCTTTCCGCGGCGGGTGTGCCTTTTTGCAAGCCGCCGAAAATATCATCCAGCTTTGCCGCCAGTTCCTCCGCGCTGATATCGCCAGCAACCGAAATTTGCAAACCCTCGCGCACAAATTGCTGTTGCGCCAGCGCTTTCAGGTCAGCGGCGGTGATTTTTTCGACGGTTGCGGGATTGCCTTGTCCCGGGCGTTCATAAGGGTGCCCGGCAAAGATTGTGCCGTTAAACAGCCGCGCTGTTGTCCAGCCCGGATTGCCGAGATTTTGGCGGATGCCGTTCAATGTTGCGCGTTTCATCCGCGCCAGCGCATCCTCTTCAAAACGCGGCTGTGTCAGGGCCAGATGCGTCAGCGCAAAGGCTTTGTCTTGATATTTTTTCAGTGTTTTCACTGATCCGAAAAAACGGTCGCGCCCTGCGGAAAAAGACAGGCTGATGACATGATCGGCCAGCTCTTTCTGAAAAGCCTGACTGTCGTAAGATCCCGCACCTTCATCCAGCATGATTGACATCATATTCGA
>SBHI01000169.1 GCA_006226225.1 Alphaproteobacteria bacterium | reverse complement strand
GAAGCCGTAAAAATCAGAAATAAAAGACGGAGGAGAAGCAAGATGTCTGTACACCCGATTACGGATCAGGAATTTGAAGCGGAAGTTTTAAAAGCGGAAGGCCCGGTGCTGGTTGATTTCTGGGCGGAATGGTGCGGCCCTTGTAAGGTTATGGGTTCTGCGCTGGATGCGCTGGCCGGCGATATGAGCGGCAAAGTCAAAATCACCAAAGTGAATATTGAGGAAAGCCCGGAAGCGCCGACCAAATACGGTGTCCGCGCAATTCCGACTCTGATCCTGTTTAAGGACGGCGAAATCATTGCCGAAACCCGCGGCGCAATGAGCAAAGACGCCTGCAAAAGCTGGATTGAACAAAATATCGCTTAAAGGAAAGACCCGCCGCCACAGGCGGGATGTTGAGACACGCCATGCTGCGCATTCATGAACAAGGTCAAAATCCCGGCGCCAATGTCAGCTTTTCCGGCGGCATCAGGCCGCCTGTGATCATGCAGATTATTCCGGGACTGGACGGCGGCGGGGTCGAGCAAGGCGTGATTGATATGAATGCCGCCATTATCGCGGCAGGCGGTCTATCCATTGTCGTTTCCGCAGGCGGACGACGCGCGCATGAAATCACCCGCGCAGGCGGCACGCATATCCAATGCCCGGTCAACAGCAAAAACCCTTTCGTGATGATGCGCAATATCGAGCGCCTGAAGAAAATCATCCGTGATTATCAGGTGGATCTGGTGCATGCGGCCAGCCGCGCCCCGGCATGGAGCGCGCGCAAAGCCGCCCGCGAATGCGGCATCCGTTACGTCACCAGCTGCCATGCGGCGCACCGCGTTGAAAACGGGTTCAAGCGTTTTTACAACAGCGCCATTGCCAAAGGGGAGCGCGTCATTACCGTCTCGCATTTTCTGGCCGATTACCTGGTGGAGGAATATAAAATCCCCCGCGCCAACATCACGGTGATCCATCGCGGCGTATCGCTGGAGAAATTCCATCCCAATTCCGTCACGCCCGACCGGTTGATCAAGATTTCCAAGAACTGGCGTCTGCCCGACGAATCTCCCGTTATTCTGCTGCCCTCGCGCCTGACCGAAGGCAAAGGCCACCGCGAATGCATCGAAGCACTGTCGCAGATGAAACATCAGGATTTCTTCTGTGTCTTCGTCGGCAAAGATCGCAAAGGCCGCTTCCGTACAGAGTTGGAACAGCTGATCGAAGAAAAGAACCTGCAAAGCCGTGTACGCATCGTTGACCAATGCGATGACATGCCCGCCGCCTATATGCTGTCCAGCGCGATTGTCTGCCCGACAACACAGCCTGAAGGTTTCGGACGTGTGCCGATCGAGGCACAGGCAATGGGACGCCCCGTTATTGCCACCGATCACGGCGGCTTTAAAGAAAGTGTCCGCAGCGGCGAAACCGGCTGGTTGATCCCGCCGGGTGATGCCGAAGCGCTGGCACTGACGCTTGATGCTGTTATGGGATTGGACACACGGCAGCGCGCCGTACTGGCAACACAAGCAATGGCACATGTCGCGGAAAACTTCCTGAATGAAAAAATGTGCCGTGAAACACTGGCCGTCTATGCCGATCTGCTGGGACGCGGGTTATCGCAGGCCGCACCGCTGGCCGCCGTGCCGCAGCAACAGCCCGGCGAACCGCCGCAAATCACCCATCAGCCGCTTGTCGGCAGCCTTTAAAGAATAAGAAAGCCGTATCCCTTCCATGAAACGCAAGACTTTCGCCATTATTTCGCACCCCGATGCGGGTAAAACCACACTGACAGAAAAACTGCTGCTGTTCGGCGGCGCGATCCAGCTTGCCGGTGCGGTCAAGGCACGCGGCGATGCGCGCCGCGCCCGCTCCGACTGGATGAAGGTTGAACAGGAACGCGGCATCTCGGTCGCTTCCAGCGTGATGACCTTTTGCTATCACGATATGATTTTCAATCTGCTGGACACACCCGGTCACGAAGATTTTAGCGAAGATACCTACCGCACGCTGACCGCCGTTGATTCTGCCATCATGGTCATTGATGCCGCCAAGGGTATTGAGGCACAGACGCTGAAACTGTTCGAAGTCTGCCGCTTGCGCGATATGCCCGTCATCACCTTTATCAATAAAATGGATCGCGAAGGCCGCGATACTTTTGATCTGCTGGATGAAATCGAACAGAAACTGGCGCTGGATGTCACCCCCGCCAGCTGGCCGATCGGCATGGGACGCAATTTCCTCGGCTGTTACGACCTGCTGGATGACCAGCTGATTTTGCTGTCCCGCAGCAAGGGCGACCGCCCCGCCGAAGGGGAGAAATGCACCGGCCTTGATGACCCGAAACTGGAAACGCAACTGCCCGCCGACGCCCTGAAAGAATTGCGTGGCGGTGTTGAAATGGCACGCGGTTTGTGTCCGCCGCTCAAGCCGGAAGCTTATCTGGAAGGTCATATGAGCCCGGTCTTTTTCGGCAGTGCCCTGAACAATTTCGGCGTGCGCGAATTGCTGCACGGGTTGGAGCGCTTTGCCCCCGTCCCGCGTCCGCAGCCCGCAGCCGAGCGCAAAATCGACCCTGACGAGAAAAAAGTCAGCGCCTTCGTCTTTAAAATTCAGGCCAATATGGACCCGAAACACCGTGACCGCATCGCCTTCGCGCGGCTGTGTTCCGGTCATTTCAAACGCGGTATGAAGCTGAAACATGTGCGCAGCGGCAAAACGCTGACCATCCACAATCCGCAACTGTTTCTGGCGCAGGATCGCGAGGTCGCGGAAGAAGCCTTTCCCGGTGATATTATCGGTATCCCGAACCACGGGAACTTACGAATCGGCGATGCACTGACTGAAGGCGAAGACCTGCACATCACAGGCATCCCGAATTTCGCGCCGGAGCTTTTGAAACGCATCCTGCCCGAAGACCCGATGCGCGCCAAACATCTGGGCAAGGCTCTGCAGCAACTGGCGGAAGAAGGTGCGGCCAGCGTATTGAAGCCGCGCATGGATCCGCACTGGATTGTCGGTGTTGTCGGTTCGCTGCAATTTGACGTTCTCGCCGACCGCATTCGCACCGAATATAATATTCCGGTCAAATTTGAAACGACCAGCCTGTACACCGCCCGCTGGATCGAAGGTGATGACCCGAAAGCCGTCAAAAAATTCATTGACGACAATCTGGTCAGCATCGCCGATGACCATGACGGGGCCCCTGTCTTCATGGCGCGCAATGCATGGCATCTGGATCATGCTTTGGAAAACGCTCCCGGCATCCGCCTGACGGCAACGCGCGAGCAATTGGTCGCCGCCTGACGCCCCCTCCGACTTGCCATTGTAAAGAAATTATGTTATATATTGCCGCTTCATTTGAGAAAAGGAAGCACGTCCATGATGTTTCGTAAAAAATTCGCCGATGCGGCGCTAAAGACCGAACAGGTCGTCAAACGCAATAAAGGCGTCCTGCCTATCCTCGCCGTCTGGGCTGCCGGTATGGGGGCGATTGGCGGGATGGAAATCGCGGAGAATATCGGGAACTACGACGAGGGCAATGTCTATCAGCAGGAAATCAATCAGCAATACACGGAAGCCTTGAATCTGCTAGCGGAAGGCCGCCAGACCTATCTGGAAGAATATGCCGATGTGCTGGATGAAGATGCCCGCACATCCAATGTGACCCGTTCTATTGAAAAAGAATTTTCCGCCATTTTCAACTTCTTCGATGATGACGATGATGAAGATGATCCGCTGGCACAGGCGCAGGAAGACTGGGAAGGTTTCAAACATTTCGCCGGTATTTACGCCCGCGACATCCAGACGGATCAAAAACTTTCGGAAGCTGATGCCCAGCGCCTGATCACCCGTTTCGAGAACGAGGTCATCCCTTTCAAGGAACTCGGCTATGCCGGTACCCCCGACGCAAAAGACTTGCGTGAAAGTCAGGCACAGTCAAATGATGCCTTCACCATCAACAAGACCACGATTGACGAAGACTTTGCCACAGGCGAGCAATATCTGACATTCGGCGGCCTTGGCCTCGCGCTTGGCCTGTTGATGTTCCTTGGCCTGCCGCTTGGCGCAGCAGGTGCCTCCTCCCGCAACAGAAAAACACTGGAAAACTGGCAAAAAGGCAAGAAAACTACAGCTCCAAGACACTGAGCATAACTTCCTTTCTTTTTTCAGATGTTTTTCGGAAAATGCAGAAAAACACTTGCGAAAGAGCAGAATTTGGGTTACAAGTCGCAGTTATTGATTGAATGCAAACCAAAGGAAAAGAACGATGAAAGCAGACATTCATCCCGATTACCATGAAATCACCGTTGTGATGACAGATGGCACGGAATTTAAAACACGCAGCACATGGGGCAAAGAAGGCGACGTTATGAAGCTTGAAATCGACCCCAAAACCCATCCGGCATGGACGGGTGGTACGGCACGTGTTCTGGAGCGCGGACAGCTTGCCCGCTTCAAAAAGCGTTTTGGCGGTTTCGAAGCACCGAAAAAAGCTGCAGAAGGCGAAAAGTAATATCTTTTCCGGATTTGCACGCTACAGCTTCTAATAAACCGTTATTATAAAGTTATCTCCCCTCAGTCAGCCGTCTGCTTGTCAGACGGCTGATTTTTTTGACGAATTTCGATTGCCCTTGAAAATTTTTCCGAATCTTTGCTATAATGGGAGTATAGAGACGCAAAATAAATGCCGCCGATGCGGGTTTATTCTCTCTATAAAAATACAGGAGGCCGACCATGGTGGTGGTTTCCGAAGACGAAAAGAAACAGTCAGTATTGCTCAAAGGAGGATATGACGATGACAAATTTTGATCTCACCCCATTCTTACGTTCCACTGTCGGATTTGACCGCTTAACGCGCATGCTTGAAAACGAGCTTGGTGCAACCGGCGGCGCTTCCAGCTATCCGCCCTATAACATCGTGAAACTGGATGAAAATGATTACCAGATCACAATGGCGGTCGCAGGTTTTTCCGAAGATGATCTGACGATCACACTGAAAGAAAATCTGTTGCTGGTCGAAGGTCGCATTCTGGAGGCAGAGCAGGACGAAGCCCGTCAATATCTGCACCGCGGTATCGCGGAACGCGCTTTCGAGCGCCGCTTCCAGCTGGCAGACCATATCCGGGTTGTGAACGCAGCACTTTCCAACGGTCTCCTGACCATCGACCTCGCGCGGGAAATCCCCGAAAGCATGAAGCCGCGCCAGATCGAGATCACGTCCGGTCAAAAATTCATTGACCACAAAAAGGACAAGGGATCAAAGAAAGCGGCTTAACCCTTTAACCCCTGCGGAGGCGCCCCCGATGATCAAGGGTGCGGATACGGAGCTCCAACTCCTCACGGAACCCGCTCGCTCACCTCACTCCCAAACCGTGAACGAGCTCCTGGCCCACCCGCTGACGCAACGCGCACCCACACGCACCCCGCGACAGCATGGGTAAGCGCCTCCGCCAACTGCCCTCCCCCGCTTGCGGTTCCTCACCCGGCGGGGGATTTTTATGCGCAAAGAAAAACCGCGGAAGGAAGCCCCCCGCGGTTTTTTGTAATCTTTTGTGTTCGTCTCTTAACGAGAGTAAAACTCGATCACGAGGTTCGGTTCCATGCGAACAGGATACGGAACTTCGTCCAGAGACGGTGCGCGCAGGAATTTACCCTTCATCGCTTTGTGATCCACTTCCAGATATTCCGGAACGTCGCGCTCGGGAGAGTCGACAGCCTGAATAACCATCGGGATATTGCGGGATTTTTCACGCACTTCAATCACATCTCCGTCGCTGACGGAATAAGACGAAATATTGACGCGCTTGCCGTTCACCAGTACATGGCAGTGATTGACAAACTGGCGTGCCGCGAAAACCGTCGGTACGAATTTCATGCGGTAAACAACTGCGTCAAGACGGCGCTCCAAAAGCTCGATCAGGTTCGCACTGGTATCACCTTTGCGGCGGCCTGCCTCATCGTAATAGCGGCGGAAGCGTTTCTCACCGATATTGCCGTAGTAACCTTTCAATTTCTGCTTGGCAAAAAGCTGCGTACCGTAATCGGTCGGCTTTTTGCGGCGTTGGCCGTGTTGGCCGGGGCCGTATTCGCGTTTGTTAAACGGACTTTTCGGACGTCCCCAAAGATTGCAACCCAGACGGCGGTCAATCTTGTATTTGGAATGCGGGCGTTTTTCACTCATTGGTGTTTACTCCTAAATATTTGTTTTTACATTATTGTCCCGATAGTCCGTCCGGTTTTCGGCGGCGTGGTGAACCTCTGGCCAAATATCCTTTCCAAGGGATGCCCGATGCCCGATTCACCCGCTTTCTCGGGAATAGGCGGACAATAGCCGAAATATGCCAAAAAGGTCAAGCAAAAACTGGTTTTTTCAAAGGGAAGCGTTTATGATCGCGCTTATGAGTCAAAACCTGTTTGAAGCCAGCGATTTGTCGCAAGATGTCAATGCGCCGCTTGCCGAGCGTCTGCGCCCGCGCAAGCTGGAAGATGTGGTCGGCCAAGACCATCTTTTTGCCGATGGCGGGCCGCTTTCCGGCCTTCTTCAGGGTAAGCCCTGTCCGTCAATGGTGCTGTGGGGGCCGCCGGGTTGCGGCAAAACCACACTGGCGCGGCTGCTGGCCGGACATGTCGACCTGCATTTCGAGCCGCTTTCCGCGATTTTCTCCGGCATTGCCGATTTGAAAAAAATCTTTGCCGAAGCCCGCAGCCGCCGCGAAACCGGCAAAGGTACCTTGCTGTTCGTTGATGAAATCCACCGTTTCAACAAATCGCAGCAGGATGCCTTCCTGCCCTATGTCGAAGACGGCACGATTGTGCTGGTCGGTGCCACGACGGAAAACCCGTCTTTTGAACTGAACGCCGCGCTCTTGTCACGTTGTCAAGTGCTGGTGCTGCACAGGCTGGACGAGGCCGCGCTGGAAAAAATCCTGCTGCGCGCCGAAGATACAGAACAGCAAAAACTGCCACTGGATGAGGCCGCACGCCTGCATCTGAAAGCCATGGCGGATGGTGACGGGCGCTTTCTGCTGAATATGGCAGAACATCTGCTGTCATTGGACAGCAAAAAGCAGATGGATACCGCAGCGCTGACCAAAATCCTGAACCGCCGCGCCCCGCTTTACGACAAGGGGCAGGACAGCCATTACAATCTGATCAGCGCCCTGCACAAAGCCGTACGAGGCTCCGATGCCGATGCCGCACTCTATTGGCTATGCCGGATGCTGGATGGCGGCGAAGACCCGCATTACGTTGCCCGCCGCGTTTTGCGTATGGCGGTCGAAGATATCGGCCTTGCCGATCCGCAGGCACAAAGTGTCGCCCTGCATGCCTGGCAGGTTTATGAACGTGTCGGTTCACCCGAAGGAGAACTGGCGCTGGCCGAGGCCGTGGTCTATATGGCGACTGCACCAAAATCAAATGCGATCTATACCGCCTATAAATCCGCGATGCGCGCCGCCAAGGAAACCGGATCGCTGATGCCGCCCAAACATATTCTGAACGCCCCGACAAATTTGATGAAAGATCTGGGTTATGGTGCGAATTA
>SBHI01000115.1 GCA_006226225.1 Alphaproteobacteria bacterium | reverse complement strand
GATAAAGAAAAACCGGGATGCGCTTTGGAACGCATTCCGGTTTTTTTACACCCACAAAATATAAGAAAAGCCGTTTGTCCTTTTCCTCTGTGAAAGTCATGGAGAATGACTTTCTGTTCCCATTACAGCACCGAAAAGTTATTATTTTGTTAAAATCAGCGAAAGAAAAACGAGAACGCGAAAAAAAATGACCAAAAAGCAGGATGCTGTTCCGCCTTCGCTGGCTGGCGGTATCAAAATCATCAAAAAATTTTCCGCCGGATTGCCACTTGATCCAGGCGTCTATCGTATGTTGGATAAAAACGGCGAAGCGCTTTATGTCGGTAAGGCAAAAGAACTGAAAAAACGTGTGCAAAGTTATACGCGGGCGCAGCAGCTGACGGTGCGTTTGGCGCGGATGGTGGCAGAAACGGTACGGATGGAATTCACGGTGACGGCAACAGAGGCAGAGGCGTTGCTGCTGGAAACCAATCTGATCAAAAAACTGAAACCGCGTTACAATATTTTAATGCGGGATGATAAATCCTTCCCTTATATCGCCATCACAAGTGACCATGATTATCCGCGGGTGTTGAAACACCGCGGTGCGAAACAGAAAAACCGCGATTATTTCGGCCCTTTTGCGGGGGCGGGTGATGTGAACCGTACGCTGGCGCTGCTGCAAAAGGCCTTTATGCTGCGCAATTGCACCGATCACGATTTCGCGACACGCAGCCGCCCCTGTTTGCAATACCAGATAAAACGCTGTACCGCGCCCTGTGTCGATTATGCCAGTAAAGAGGATTATGCGGCGCAGGTGAAAATGGCCGAGGATTTTCTAACGGGGAAGAGCGCGGAAATTCAGAAAGATTTTGCGGAAAAAATGCAGCAGGAAAGCGATCAGATGAATTTTGAAAAGGCCGCGCAATACCGTGATCGGATTCGTGCCTTGTCTTCTGTACAGTCGCGGCAGGGCTTTCATGCGGCAGGACTGAATGATGCCGATATTATTGCGCTTCATCAGCAGGAAGGGCGCAGCTGTATTCTTAGCTTTTTTTACCGTTCCGGGCAATATTACGGCAATCATGCCTTTTATCCGCGTCATGATGTCGACGCGGAAGAGAAAGATATTATAACGGCTTTCTTGTTGCAGTTTTATGAGAGCCACCCAGCACCGGCGGAGATTTATCTGAATGTGAAACCGCGTGAGCAGAGCCTGATTGCGCAGGCTCTATCGCTGCAGGCAGAGAAAAAAGTCAGCCTTCTGGTGCCGCAGCGCGGTCGTAAACGTGAGATGATCGAACAGGCGCAGATGCAGGCGGAAAAACAGTGCCGTGACTATGTGTCCGGACTGGCGACGCAGAAACAGCTTTTGAAGAAACTGGGTAAGCTTTTAGGGCTGGCGGAGATGCCAGCACGAATCGAGGTTTACGATAACAGTCATATTTCCGGCACGAATGCTGTGGGTGCAATGATTGTGGCGGGAGACGAAGGATTCAAAAAGCAGTTTTATCGTAAATTCAACATTGCGCAGGGCAGTCTGACACCGGGCGATGATTACGCGATGATGCGTGAGGTTTTGCGCCGCCGTTTTACCCGTGTACAGAAAGACGACCCCGACAGAAGTAAAAATCTGTGGCCTGATCTTGTTATTCTGGATGGTGGCAAAGGGCAGCTTTCGGCAGGGTTGTCCGCCCTGGAGGAATTGGGTATTGCGGATTTGCCGGTGGTTGCGGTTGCCAAAGGTGTGGAACGCAATGCAGGGAGGGAGAAAATCTTTCTGCCCGGGAAAGCGGCACCGTTATCGCTGCCTGAAGGGGATGCCGTTCTGCACTTTATCCAGCGTATTCGTGACGAGGCGCATCGTTTTGCGATCGGTGCGCACCGGACGCGGCGTAAAAATGCGGCTCATAAAACCCCTTTGGATGACATTGCCGGCATTGGTGCGAAACGCAAGAAAGCTTTGTTGAAACATTTCGGTTCCGCCCGCGCGGTATCGGGGGCGACGGTGGCCGATATTTCCGCTGTTGAGGGAATCAGCCATGATATGGCCAGAAAAATCTATGAATATTTCCGCTAAGCCTATAGTCTTGCGGAGTAATTAAAGTGATTCTTGATAAGAACAACGATAAATAAGAAAAGGCGGCTGTAACGTGCTGACAAACTTACCGAATATTTTGACAATCTTCCGAGTGGTGGTTGTGCCGCTGCTGGTGGTGCTGTTTTATATCGGGAGTGAGGCGGCGATCTGGACGGCAGTTGTAATTTTCGCGCTGGCCGGTGCTAGCGACTATCTGGATGGGTATTTTGCCCGCACAATGAAGCAGACCTCTGATTTCGGGCGTTTTCTTGACCCGATTGCCGATAAGTTGATTGTCATTATCTCGCTGATGCTGGTAATCGGTTTTGGTCATTTGCAAGGCTACTGGGTCTTGGCGGCTCTCGTGATTGTTGCAAGGGAGATCATGGTTTCGGGACTGCGTGAATTTCTTGGCCCCTACAAAATCACCGTACATGTCACGAAACTGGCGAAGTGGAAAACCACGATACAAATGCTGTTTCTGGGTTTCCTGATTGCAGGGCCTTATGGCCCTAAACTGGTACCTTATGCTGAAGAAATCGGTCGTTACGGGCTGGTGCTGGCGGCCGTTGTAACCGTTATTACCGGATGGGATTATATGAAGACCGGTTATAAGACCGTAAAAGAGCTAGACAGTTAAGCCCTTTTGCTTTTGGCCTTCCATGCGGCGTCCGGGAAAAGCAATGACCACGCCCGTGGATCTTTGCGGCGAGAAATCCATATTTTCACGAAAATGTCCCAGAACAGGGGAGTTTGCCTCTGCGCTGACAGCCATCGCGTTTTCGATATGATGCGCAGCAGCGCCTTCTTGAATATCAACGATACGGCTGTGGAAGATGCACAGACCCAGCTCGATCATAGCTTGATTGCCGACGTGATGGGTTTGTCCGTCCAGTTCCATATGGATGATGCGAAATACATCGCTACCGCCGATGCGCATGGCGCGAATCTCGACATTTTCTTCGTAATCTTTGTAAATCTGGCCGTCATCGGCTTCGTAATCGCCGCGGCGGTGGTACAGGGAGGCAGAGAACAAGCGACCGTCTTCTTCCATGCGAATTTCGGCAACACCGTTAATCATCGGGTTTTCCGCGCTGCTGTAGGAGGAAACATATGTGCCCTCGTCAGACAATTCACCGAAGCCCATTTTACTTGCCAGATCTTGAATTTTGTAATCCATTTTATCGCGCCTCTCTCAACACCAATAAGCTTGTCCGCTTTGTTTTTCCTGTTTTTAATTGCACCTTGGTGACGCAGACTTTATCGTAGCAAGAGAAGATTATCGAAAAGTTAACATGTAAAAATATTTTTATCCCTAGGAATTATAAAAAATGTCACCGCCGTCTTCATCAGGAACAGGACCGGGAAAAGGCAAGCCGCCGCGCGGTTTACAGAAAAAAAAGCGGGTGCGTACGGCGCGCGGGCGGAAAAATTCTTCTACGCGCTGGTTGGCGCGGCAGTTAAACGACCCTTATGTCGCGGAAGCAAAGCGGCACGGGTACCGCAGCCGTGCCGCATTTAAGATCATACAGCTGGACGAAATGCTGGGACTGTTCAAGCCCGGGCGGCGGATTGTTGATCTGGGGGCTGCACCAGGTGGCTGGATGCAGGTGGCGGCAGATAAGGTGAAGCCGTCGGCAACGGGCGGCGTGGTTGTTGGTATTGATTATCTTGAAATGGACGATATCCCCGAAACAACCATTCTTTGCAAAGATTTCACCGATGAGGATGCGCCGGAGGTTTTGAAACAGGTGTTGGGCGGTCAGGCTGATGTGGTTATGAGCGATATGGCACCGCCGACAACAGGACACCGCCAGACAGATCATTTGCGCATCATGGCGCTGGCGGAAATGGCCTATGAATTCGCGCGGGAAGTGCTGGCGCCGGACGGTATTTTCCTTGCGAAGCTGCTGCAAGGCGGTGCGCAGAAAACCCTGCTGGATGCCATGAAAAGGGATTTTAAAAAAGTGCGCCATGTAAAACCGGATGCCAGCCGCAAAGATTCTTCTGAAATGTATATTGTCGGGGAAGGTTTCCGCGGATAAGATAAACAGGACAAATTTTGACCTTTTGATCGGGAGTGTAAGAAAAAATGATTCATGAATTTAACCCGCCGGCGGCTTTGACCTTTGACGACGTATTGCTGGTGCCGCGGAAATCCGAGGTAACTCCGACTGAGGTCTCGCTGAAAACACAGCTGACTAAGAAGATTACGCTGAACGCGCCGTTGATTTCAGCGGCGATGGATACGGTGACAGAAGCACCGATGGCGATTGCGCTGGCGCAGGCGGGCGGTATCGGTGTGATTCACAAAAGCATGCCTTTGGGTAAACAGGTGGAGGAAGTCCGCCGCGTGAAACGTTATGTGTCGGGAATTGTAACCGACCCGATTACGATTTCACCCGAATCCAGTTTGGCTGAAGCGCTGGATTTGATGAAAACCTATGGTATTTCCGGTATTCCTGTTGTGGAACAGCCGTCGAAAAAGGTTGTCGGTATCCTGACCAACCGCGATGTGCGTTTTGTCGAGGAGTTCGAACGCCCCGTTAAGGATCTGATGACGCATGAAAATCTGATTACGGTTCCGAAAGGTACGGATCGTGAGGAAGCCAAGCGTCTGCTGCATGAGCACCGTCTGGAAAAGCTGATTGTTGTTGATGAACAGGGGCGTTGTGCGGGTCTCATTACCGTGAAAGATATTGAACGGGCGATTTTGAACCCGAATGCCAGCAAAGATGATGACGGCCGTTTGCTTGTGGCTGCCGCCGTTGGTGTCGGTAAAGACGGAATTGACCGCGCCATGGCGATGGCGGATGCAGGGCTTGATCTGGTTGTTGTTGATACCGCGCATGGTCACTCCAAAGCGGTGATCGAGACGGTAAAACAAATCCGCCAGATGCGCTCGAAAGATGTTCAGGTAATGGCCGGTAATGTTGCGACAGCCGAAGGTGCGGGTGCATTGATCGAAGCGGGCGCGGATGCTGTGAAAATCGGTATTGGCCCGGGTTCAATCTGTACGACGCGGATTGTCGCAGGTGTCGGCGTGCCGCAGCTTGCTGCGATTAAAGCTGCCGTACACGCTTGTAAAACCTATGATATTCCGGTGATTGCGGATGGTGGCATCAAATATTCCGGCGATATTGCCAAGGCAATCGGTGCAGGAGCAAATGCCGTGATGGTCGGATCGCTTTTGGCCGGAACGGATGAAGCTCCGGGCGAGATTATCTATTATCAGGGGCGTGCTTTTAAAAGCTATCGCGGTATGGGATCACTTGGTGCAATGGCGAAAGGTTCTGCCGACCGCTATGCGCAATCGGGCGATATGGGACTGGGAAAACTGGTTCCTGAAGGTGTCGAAGGACGCGTTCCCTATAATGGTGCGGTTGAAAAGGTGATCTATCAGTTGCTGGGCGGATTACGTTCGGCGATGGGTTATCTGGGCGCGCCGGATATCGAAACGCTGAAACGTGATGCGGAATTCGTGCAGATTACCCATGCGGGTGTACTGGAAAGCCATGTCCATGATGTGCAGATTACGCGCGAGGCACCGAATTACCGTCAGAAATAAGTACGGTCATATTTTATGCGAATTCACCTTCCTTACGGCAGATTACTGAAGAGATATTTGCCGCGGACACTGCTTTGGCGGACAATGATGATTATCATCATTCCGGCGATGCTGCTGCAGGCAATTGTGTTCTTTATTTTTATGGAGCGGCACTGGAGCGCCGTCGGCACAAGACTGTCCATGGCGGTTGCGGGGGATATTTCCATTGTTTTGCGGCAGTTTGAAGCGCTGGACGGTACGGTGGATCCCGCAGAGATCGGCCGGATCTTAAACGACGGTATTGAGGGGACGGGTTTTATGGTCTCCTATGATCCCGCAGAAAAACTGACCGGACAGCACGGAAAAATCGGGAAATGGTTTGATATCTCGCCGATGATGATCGAAAAACTCGGCACTGTCATCCCGCATGATTTTTTGGTCGGGATGCCATCTGACCTTTATAAGATTATCCGGATTCGTATTTCCCTTGAGGATCGTGGTGTATTGACAGTCGATATGCCGGAAAACAGGCTTTATACGGCGACGTCCTATATTTTTGTTTTATGGATGCTGGGCAGCGCCGTCGTGCTGTTTACGATTGCGGTTTTATTTATGCGTAATCAGGTGCGTCCGATCAGGCGGTTGGCGGTGGCGGTGGAAAGCTTCGGACGTGGTATGGATGCGCCGGATTTCCGCCCCGAAGGGGCATTGGAAGTACGGCAGGCAGGTGTGTCTTTCTTGAAAATGCGTGAACGTATCCGCCGTCAGGTGGAGCAGCGCACGGCAATGCTGAACGGTATTTCGCATGATTTGCGTACCCCGGTGACCCGTATGAAGATCGAAATCGAGATGCTGGAAGATCGCGAAACGGCGGAAGCATTGAAAAGTGATCTGGACGCGATGGAAAAAATGCTGGAAGGCTATTTGGCTTTTGCACGCGGGGAGCAGGATGAAAAAGGCGAAGCTGTTTCTCTGAACCGTTTTCTGGCCAGTATTGTCGAAAATGCCCGTCGTCAGGGTGGAAAGATACTCTGCAATGTCGAAAATTTGCCGGAAATACAATGTGAAGTGAAGGCTTTGGCGCTGTCGCGCGCCCTGAGCAATATTATCGATAACGGCTGTAAATACGGCAGCGAAGTGAGCGTTTCTCTGAATCTGATGCAAAATGATACCGGACATGATTTGGCGGAAATACTGGTGGAGGATAATGGCCCCGGTATTCCTGAAGAGGCTTACGGTGAGGTGTTCCGTCCCTTTGTCCGGTTGGAAAAATCACGCAATCCCGAAACGGGTGGAGTTGGGCTGGGACTGTCGGTGGCACAGGATATCATTCACAGCCATGGCGGTTATATCACGCTGGGCGCGCGCAAGGACGGAGAAACAGGTCTTGCTGTTTCTATTATCCTACCTCTCTAAAGAATTTTGCGGGATTCGCGTTTTTGGCGGATAAGAGCGGTCAGCAGTTCTGCGGGGCTTTTGCTTTTTGTGCTATCGCGCATAAAGTGCTGGGCAAAGGCATCTTGCAGAATTTCCAACTGTAGATCGGGGTTGTAGCCGAATTTTGTGAAAAGCGTTAGCAGCCCGTCTCTTTCTTGCAGCGCATCAGCTGCGCGGGCTTTATCTTCCTCCGTCACATCGGGCCAGATGCCGATATTTTTTTGTGCCAGAAATTCCCAGTCGAATAACTCGCCGGGGTCGCGCTTGCGTCCGGGAGCGATATCGGAATGTGCCAGAACATTTGCGGCGGGAATAGTGTGCCGCGCCATAATTTCTTGGCACAAAGCGGCGACGGCTTCCATCTGCTCTGCTGGGAATTCACGGTAACCATTGCTGTGCCCCGGATTCTGGATTTCAATGCCGACGGAATGGGAATTGATGTCGGTTTTACCGTCCCAATAGGATTTTCCCGCATGCCAGGCGCGTTTATCTTCATC
>SBHI01000164.1 GCA_006226225.1 Alphaproteobacteria bacterium | reverse complement strand
TCGATAAATTCATCACCGATCTGATCCTGCAATTGCTGATAGGTCTGGAATTGCAGCATTTCCTGCACCAAAAGGTCGCCTGACAAAACGCCTGACGCATCGGCCTGTTGAACTGTGCCGTCTCCCGCCGGCTGTACCGCGCCCTCTTCCGTTCCGTCTGCGGGGGCTGTATCCTGCGGCGGCGCCGTCTCGCCAGTATCTTGCGGAGCAGTGCTACCCGGTATTACTGTACCGTCCGGTACCGTACCATCCGGCAAAACACCGTCTTCCGTCGTGCCCGTGCCGTAATCGTAAAAGCTGAAACCTTCGACCGTATTGTCAAAGCTGTAATTCTGCGTCATGTAATCCGCATCCACCGTGCCGATATTTTCCGCGGGTGCATCGAACCCTGTTAGCTGCAGTGTTTCAAAATCCTCGTCCAGTACATAGCTGTCCGCGCCGTTTGAAATAACAACGGCACCGTCAATAACAGTAATTTCGCTCAGCTGTCCGGCTTCGTTAATCACACCCGCCACAACCGTTCCGCGGATACCGATTGATCCTACCGGCGTATCGATATTGACGTTTTCAGGATCGTTTTTCCCGATCATACCGCTGGTATAAATAAACGCGCCTTTCAGCATGGAAAAGAACGAGCTGCCGCTTTTTTGTTCGGCATCATAAATATACTGATCCACTGACAGTCTTGCGCCTTCGCTGACGGCAAAGCTGCTGTTATCGGCAAAGATGATATTCACGGCGGAATCAATATCGGCCTCGACCACGTCGCCCTGAAAGATCATCATGCCTTTTTCCGCCGCCAGTTTTGTGCCGTCGGCGCGGGTGATAAAGACATCACCCACCGTATCCGCCACCTGTCCGGCAGGGCTGATATCGCTGGCGGTCTGCGCGGATTGCGCGTATTCTCCGGCATGGGTGGGGGAGAGGAAGGAGTCGACAAGCGCAGGCGACAGCACGCCGCCTTGCGGCGACAGCAAATCAGGCCGCTCTGCCATGTCGAAATAGCCTTCAACAATCACGGTCTCACCGCTTTTCAGCGTCAATACAAGATCATGCCCGTCGCGCTCCATCGACGAGTCTTGCAAAAACGCTTCACCGGGCAGCATCACATTGCTCTGCCCATTCGCGGAAAGAACTTCTCCTGTCATGATTGTATCTTTCGGCATTGCTTCTCTCCCCTTATAAATTCCGCGCATTCACACAATCGACTATTACAGATCATTATACACATGCTTCGCGCGGGATATATTCCCCTATCTTCCAGTATAACGCCTCCGCCTTAAAATAACGTGAAATATTTGCGGGGTTTAAGTGAAATACAGATGATAATTCAATAAAATTTTATTGACCTGTTCCGCCGTTGCCCGTATCACTTCATGCATGGATGATGCGGTACTTATTCTTGATTTCGGTTCCCAATACACGCAGTTGATTGCGCGGCGGTTGCGCGAGGCGGGGGTTTATTGCGAAATTTTCGGATGGGCATCAGACAAAGCCGTTGATTTCGCACAAAAATCCGCAACAAAAGGCATTATTCTCTCCGGCGGGCCGGAATCCGTCACGCAGAAGGATGCGCCGCATATTCCCGCCGCAATTTTTGACCTCGACAAGCCGATTTTGGGCATCTGCTACGGCATGCAGGCGCTGACACAGCATTTCGGCGGCGCAGTCGAAAAAGGTACAACCCGCGAATTCGGTCATGCCAATATTGTGATTGATCACGGTAATGAGTTGTTCTCACAACTTCCTGAAGAAAACTTCTCTGTCTGGATGTCGCATGGCGATCATGTCACCACCCCTGCGGAGGGGTTCAGCATTGCCGCAAAATCCCATAACGGGCTGGTCGCCGCGATTGCCGATGATGTACGCAAAATCTATGGGTTGCAATTCCATCCCGAGGTCACGCATAGCGCCTTTGGACAGGATATTCTTGGCCGTTTCGTCCTTGATATCTGCCAATGCGCCGCAACATGGACACCCGCCCATATCATCGAAACCGCGATTGAGAATACCCGTCTGCAAGTCGGCAATAAACGCGTCATTCTCGGCTTGTCGGGCGGGGTCGATTCCTCGGTGCTTGCCGCGCTGCTGGATAAAGCGGTCGGCGGCAATCTGACCTGTATTTTTGTCGATACGGGGCTGCTGCGCCTGAATGAAGGCGATCTGGTGATGGAGATGTTCGCGGAACATATGGGCATCAATGTCATCCGCGTTAATGCGGAAGAGAAATTCCTGTCGGCCTTAAAAGGTGTCGACGACCCCGAGGACAAACGCAAAATTATCGGGCGTTGTTTTATCGAGATTTTCGAGGAAGAGGCCGGAAAGATTGAAAACGCCGCTTTCTTGGCGCAGGGCACAATTTATCCTGACGTCATTGAATCCGCAGGGGCGGGCACAGGCGGCGGCGCGCATGTGATTAAATCACATCACAATGTCGGCGGGCTGCCCGCCGAAATGGGGCTTGATCTGGTCGAGCCGCTCAGGCTGCTGTTCAAGGATGAAGTCCGTAAAATCGGTACCGAGCTTGGCCTGCCGCATGATATGGTTTACCGCCATCCCTTCCCGGGGCCGGGTTTGGGTGTGCGCATTCTGGGCGAAGTGAAAAAAGACTATGCCGATCTGCTGCGCCGCGCCGATGATATTTTTATCAGCGAACTGCGCGCCCATGACCTGTATGACAAAACCTCGCAGGCTTTCGCGGTCTTTCTGCCTGTCAAATCCGTCGGCGTGATGGGCGACGGCCGCGCCTATGATTACGTGATTGCCCTGCGCGCCGTTGAAACCATCGATTTCATGACGGCGAAATGGGCGCATCTGCCCTATGACTTCCTCGACCATGTCTCCCGCCGTATTGTCGGCGAAATCCGCGGTACCTCCCGCGTTGTCTATGATATCTCAGGAAAACCTCCTGCCACGATTGAGTGGGAGTGACAGAAGCAAGATCACCGCCCTAAAAGCTGCGCGACCACAGGATCCATTCCCGCCATAAAAAATTCGACATTTTCGGTATAATCGCCCGCCTGCCCCAGCATTTTATTGATCGCGCCATGCCCCATATTGACGGAAAGCACTGCCGCCTTCACATCGTATTTCTGCGACTTTTCCGCATATTCCACCGCCTGCGGGCAGGGCTCGTCCCGCCCTGCAGCGCAAACACCCAGCCAGGGCAGCGTCTTGCGGCTCATCTGATGATAGGGGGAGGTTTCGCGCCAATAGGACGGGCTGGTGCCGAAGGCCTCGGAGAACAGCAGTAATTTGTTTTTACGCATCGTGTCAGGTGTGTTCAAGGTGCCGGAATCCAGCGAGATGGTCATCAGCCACGGCTTCACCCCCGTTTTTTTCCAGTTTTCGGGCGACGCCCCGACCAGAGAAACCAGATGCGCCCCTGCTGAATGCCCCATCACGATAATGCGGTCTTTATCGCCGCCCCAATCGCGGGCGTTTTCCTGTATATGGGCAATCGCCGTTGCCACATCTTCGGCCTGCCGCGTGACAGGCGCATTATCGGGCAGCATGCGGTAATTGACGGAGACCAGCACAAAACCCTTTTCCGACCAGCGCGCAACCTTGTTCTGCATGCCCGCACCCATCGCCTTGTCACCGATACACCAGCCGCCGCCATGCACCATGACGATGACGGGCGCCTTTTTCAGCACTTTCTTTTGCGGCAGAAACACATCATAACGCTGCCGCCAGTGGTGACCGTATGACACATCTTTGATATCAGGCTCCGGCCCGTCCTTGCCGCCGCTTTTTTTGCGTGCGGTCAGCCACATCAGCGCCTCGCTTTTTTCACGACAGCTTTTTTTCGCGTAATCGCTGTCCAATACCTTTTTGGCGATTTTATCTTTCAGTTTTGCCTTGAAGTTATATTTCAGATTGTCTTCGATATCCGCGCGCGCCGCAGAAGCGGTAAAGGTCAACAATACCGCCAGCAGCAGTGCCTGAAAAATGATCCGCCTTTTCGTCATGCCGTCCCCTTAGAAACGTGTTCCCCCACTAGAAACGCGTCATTGTCAAAAGAATATAGAATCCGAACATCAGTCCGGTCAAAACAGGTTTCATGCGCATTGTCTTCGCTCCGTCATATTACATTAATAACCGCTTGCTCTAAAAGTAATACGACAGCGGGCGCAAGAATCCTGCGAAGATTCTTTTAAAAAAATAACCGAGACGGGATTATTTTACCATTTCGGGCGGTAGGGTTTGCGCGGCGGGTCGCGTTTTTCTTCCACCTTCTGAGCCGGTTTTGCATCGCCCGCTGTCAGGGATTTCACCAATTCCATCAGCTCCTCAGGCGTTTCCACCGTATAATCGGCATATTTGCTGGTTTTGCCTGCGTGCTGCGGCCAGAAAATCGTTGTCATACCCGCCAGTTTTGCCGCCATCACCCCTGCGGGGCTATCTTCCACCGCGACAAAATCCGCCGGATCGGTTGCGTCATTATCCCAGTCCAGCCCATAGCACATCACCGCCTTGCCCGACATATAGGGCAGCGGGTGCGGTTTGGTTTCACCGACATCATCGGCACTGAGTGAAAACAGCATTTGATCATCCACGCCCGATTGTGACAGGCTGTGGTCCACCGCAATACGGATACCGCTGGAAACGGCGGCCTGCGGAATATCTTGCGAGGCAAAATGGTCAAAGGCATCTTTTGCGCCGTCGCGCGGCACGATCTCTTCCGGATGCGCCATATAATAGTCGTAACATTCGTCGTAAAAATCATCGAGGGAGATTTTGAGCCCTTTATAAGCTTTCAGATATTTCCAGACCGCTTTATCGGCAACGCCGCGCATTGCTTCCAGCTCGTCATCATCCAGCGTGATACCGTTATTTTTCGCAACACCTGCAAATTTTGCCAGATGCAGCGGCTCGGTATCAACCAGCGTGCCATCCACATCCCAAAGAACCGCCTTGATCGTCATCGGATTTTCCTTTGTTTTTTTAAACGCATCCTGTTAAGAAATACCCAGCATCTTTTGTAACATTTTTCATAATATTTGTCAAGCTATGAGCCAGAAAACCAAGGATTTTCCTCCGCTTTCACAGATGGGACGGCGCATCTGCATCATCGGCCCGTCCAACAGCGGCAAGTCGACGCTGACACATATTCTGGCGCAAAAGCTGGATGTACCCGGCATACATCTTGACCAGATTCGTCACATCCCCGGCACGGATTGGCAGACCCGCCCGCTGGAGGAATTTATCGCCGCACATGATGATGCCGTCAAACAGGACGGCTGGGTGATGGACGGCAATTATTCTTCCGGCCTGCCGCAACGCCTTGACCGCGCCACAGGGGTGATCTGGATCGACCCGCCGCTTTGGGGCTGTATGCTGCGCTATCTTTTGCGCTGTTTCAAAGGCAAGCACAACCGCTATGGCGGGCTGAAGGGCGCAACGCGAGAATTCAGCTTCGGCCTGATTCATTATTCCGTGACGCAATATCCGAAAAAAAAGCCCAAATATGCCGCACTGCTTGCACAGCGCCCGCATCTGCCTTTTGTTTCCGTCAAATCGATGAAGGCGCTGAACGCGCTTTACGATCAATGGGGGATTAAACGCCCGCTTTAAGTGCCGTAGCCTTTGCACCATTTTGCACCACCGCGGATTTTTGCATCTGCGGCTTCGGCTCGTAGAATTGCGGCACCAGCGATTTGATCACCTCAAGATCGGCTTTGATATCCAGTTCCGCCGCCAAATCCGCATTGATCTCGCCCTTGCGGTTCACCAATACCCGGAAATCCTCTTTCTCACGTCCGATTGCCACAATATAAGCATGACGGTCATGCCCCTGCACGGCAGGCTGTACGCGGTCGCCCGCATCCATATACTGAATCAGATTGCCGTCCCTGTCCGCCGCAATCGCATAGCCGGTATCCGTCCATGCTTCTGCCCCGTTCCAGTGTTTTTCTTCCGTTTTACCGGCATGCATATCCGCCGATTTTTCCGAATACCAAAGATGATACGCCATAATTTTTTACACCCTTTTAAAAATCAAAATTCCGCCAAAAACAAGCGACTCAGTCGCTATGTGAATATATTTACATATAATTAAAATTCTTGCAACTCTGTGCCCGTATTTATACTTGCGCGGGCGCGGTATTCCGCCTATTTTTGTAGAGTCGCAATTTACCAAAAAAGGATTGATTCACACCATGTCGGAACAAGAGCCGGATTACGGAGCCACCATCCATCTTCCGCAAACGGAATTTTCGCGCCGCGGCGGTTTGCCGCAAAAGGAACCTGTCATCGTCAAACGCTGGGAGGAAATCGACCTTTATAAAAAACAGCGTGAGGCATCAAAAACACGTGCAAAAAAAATTCTGCATATGGGGCCGCCCTTTGCCAATGGTCATATCCATATGGGTCATGCGCTTTCGACCGTGTTGAAAGATGTTGTTGTACGCAGCTGGCAAATGCTGGGCTATGACGCACCGCTGGTGCCGGGTTTCGACTGTCACGGACTGCCGATCGAATGGAAGATCGAGGAAAAATACCGCGCCGAAGGCAAGCGCAAAGAAGATGTGCCGCCGGAAGTTTTCCGTCAGGAATGCCGCGATTTCGCCCAGCACTGGATGGATGTGCAAACGGCGGAATTTAAACGCCTGGGTATCTGGGGTGACTGGGACAAACCCTATAAAACTATGGAGAACCGCTCCGAAGCGCTGATCACCAAGGAAATTCACAAATTCCTGCTGAACAACAAGCTCTATCAGGGCAGTAAGCCCGTGATGTGGTCGGTGCCGGAGCAAACCGCACTGGCCGAGGCGGAAATCGAATACCGCGACCATACCTCCGACACGGTTTGGGTGAAATTCCCGTTCAAATCCGGCGCGCCCGCAGGGCTGGAAGACGCCTTTGTCGTGATCTGGACAACCACGCCCTGGACATTGCCGGGTAACCGCGCCGTCGCCTATGGCGCGGAGATGGATTATATCGGTTTCACAGTTGATGACACGGCAGAAGACAGCACCGCCCAGAAAGGCGACAAGCTCCTGATCGCGAAAGAACTGCTGGATGCCACACTGGAAGCGGCAGGCATTACCGCCCATAGCGTTTTCTGGAACGGTAAAGGCGCTGATTTTGCAGGCGCTATCTGCCATCACACCCTGCATGCGCAGGGTTACGATTTCGATGTGCCGGCACTGGAAGCCGATTTTGTCACCACCGATGCGGGAACGGGTTTTGTTCATATCGCCCCCGGTCATGGTGAGGATGACTATAAGCTTGGTATGAAAAACGGTATCGAGGTACCTCATACCGTCAATGGCGACGGTACCTATGCCGAGGCCGTGCCGCTGTTTGCAGGCATGCCGGTTTATCTGGAAGACGGGCGTAAAGGTCCCGCCAACAAGCTGGTCACGGAAGCCATTCGCGAAGCAGGCAATCTGGTCGCAAAAGCGCAGATCCGCCACAGCTATCCACATTCATGGCGTTCGAAAGCGCCGGTGATCTTCCGCAACACGCCGCAATGGTTTATCTCGATTGACGACAAGGATGCGGAAGGTAAAAGCCTGCGCGACCGCGCTTTGTCTGAAATCGCCAAAACGCGCTGGGTTCCCGA
>SBHI01000127.1 GCA_006226225.1 Alphaproteobacteria bacterium | reverse complement strand
CGCCTTCATAATGTAATAAGAGGCTGTCGGCTTTTTCGTGATAAAGGTAAAGGAACGATCCGCATAAACCGTAATAATGGTCGGCAGCAATACGCCGGGTTCCATGTTCTGGGTATCGGCGTTAAACGCCTTGCAGAAATCCATAATATTCACACCGGCCTGACCAAGCGCGGGGCCGATCGGCGGTGACGGGTTTGCTTTACCGGCAGGAACCTGAAGCTTCAGGACGCCGGCAACTTTTTTCTTGGGTTTCGCCATTATTCTACTCCTTAAAAGTATTGCGAGTATTTATCGCCGGTGTGGTGCGGTCTCTATCTGGTCTTTGAAAGAGCAACCTCCCACAGGGCTGTTTTTCTTGTTTTTTATTCTCCACAAATGGAGAATGCGCCCGATTCTTTCAGCAGGCTTGCGGAATTTACGTTATTTTCCAAAAATATGCAACAGCGAAAATACTTTTTTTCAAGCTTTTCGTGTTCTTAAGGCAAGTTTTTATCGATTAAAGGGATTTATAGCTGCCATTGACGTTAAAAAGCAGCTCGCCGCGTGTGGTTTTGCGCCCCAGCGCCTTTTCCGCACACTCTTCCACTTCCTGCTTCAACTCCTGTGACAGCGGGCCTTTTGTGCCAACATAAACAGCCGGATCGCGCCAATCAACATCCGAATTGGTAATGCCGACAATGTTTACCCCGTTTTCATCAAAGACGCGCGCCGATTTCATAAATGTCTCGGACAGCGATTCCATGACTTTTTTTGCTTCATCGCGGGATAAAGGCATTACACCGGTCTCCTTAGCTTGTTTTTTCGACTTGCGCGTATTCCAGCTCGACCGGTGTGGAACGTCCGAAAATCGACACCAGAACTTTCAGGCGGCTGCGCTCTTCATCCACTTCCTCAACAACGCCGTTGAAGGAGTTGAAAGGACCGTCACAAACACGAACCTGTTCACCGACGTCAAAGCTAACGGTCGGACGCGGACGCTCGGCACCTTCCTGAATCTGATGCATGATATGCGCGGCTTCTTTCTCGCTGATCGGCAAAGGCTTGCTGCCGCCGCCGCCCAGAAAGCCTGTGACTTTCGGTGTGTTTTTCACAAGATGCCATGCCTCGTCATTCATATCCATTTTAATCAGGATATAACCGGGGAAGAATTTACGCTCTGCATTGACCTTTTGGCCGCGGCGCACCTCAACAACCTCTTCCATCGGAACAAGAACTTCTTCAATAGACTCGGACAGCCCCTGCTTTCTTGCAGTTTCCTTGATGGCATCAGCCACCTTTTTTTCAAAGCCCGAATAAACGTGCAGTACATACCAGTTTTTTGCCATTATCGTCTCTCTAACCTTAGCTTCCTACGCCCAGAACAAATTGTATGCCGAGGGAAATGAGCCAATCCCCAAAAAACAGGAACAGCGCCACAAATGTTACCATCAGAAAAACCACAACTGTGGTAATACGCGTCTCCTTGGCCGTCGGCCATGTTACTTTCGCACCTTCCAGTTTAACTTCCTGAATGAATTGCGCCGGACCGCGTCCCGATGATTTTGCCATCTTATCTTTCCTCGTTACATTCCCAATGTTTTACAGAACTGGCAGGAGCGAAGGGACTCGAACCCCCAACCCCCGGTTTTGGAGACCGGTGCTCTACCAATTGAGCTACGCTCCTTCTGCCGTTCCGTTATTTCTCTTGGACATCTCGCGGCCCGCTGTGCGGGTATCTTCGTTGCGATCATGTCAGGGAAATATAAAAACTATGGACGTTGTAACGGATATTCGGAGGAATTGCAAGCGTGTTTTACGCAGGCAACGCGTTTTTGCGTTTGCTTTTTCGGGATCAGGGTCCGGGGCTCGGATTAGGCTTCTTCGGGGTCTCCCGCGCCGCATCCTTCAACTGCTTTTTTGCGGTTTTTGCAGCCTCCTTCGCTGCTTTTTTCTGCTGCTTTTCAGCACGGCGCTCATCATCAAGACCATAACCGAATTCCGCTTTGGATACCGCACTCATCTCCGCCCCCGGTGCCATGTCCAGAATTTTCTGGCACATAATATCAACCGCCGCCGGATCACCGGACTTCAGCTCGACTTCGATTTCGGAAATTTTAACACGGCGGTTACTGTCTTTGGCATGCGTCACCGCACCTTTATCAAAAGCCAGTTCAACGATACCGACCTCCTCGCCCGCCACCACGACCGGAATAGAGAAATAACGGCGGTGCACATCGGCCGTGAAAATATGACGCAGCTTTTTGCCTTCCAACCCTGTCAGGCGTTTCTTGGCTTCTTTGTCATCAATTAGAGCAAGATTGGGCTCTTGCAGTTTTTCGCCCAGCACATCCTTGACCTCGACACGGGACATGACCGCGTCATCATCACCGGCGACCTGGTATTTCAAAGTCTGCTCATAACCGACGCCTTCTTTATATTGAACGCGGAGCGCCATCTTCTGCTCCTGCAGGCGGTGTTTCTTTGTGTCGTAATATGCACGGGGGCGATGTTTGGTTTTCAACTTGCCGCCGACAGCGTCTTTGGACAGCTTCTTGTAAACCGCTTCCATTTCCGCCGGGGAAACGAGGATTTTCTTTTCGATCTCGTGTTCCGTATCAGACATCTTCTCCCCTTTCGTTCAAATTCAAGGCAACGACTAAGTGAGCGCCGCGCAGGCCTTCTGGATTCGCAAACAGGCCTTTTCCAAAACATCTTCTGATAATGCATATGATACACGAAAAAACGGAGAAAGTCCAAAAGCTTCACCATGTACCGTCACCACATTTTCGGATTTCAGCAGATATTGCGCAAAATCCTCATCCGTTTCGATTACCTGTCCATCCGGCGTTTTCTTGCCGATCGTACCTTCACAGGAGGCAAAAACATAGAATGCCCCTTCCGGCACAATACAAGACAATCCTTCAGCCTGACTAAGCATATCAACCACCAGATCACGGCGCTTTTTAAAAGACGCGCACCAATCGGTCAGAAACTCCTGCGGCCCGTCCAGCGCCGCCAATGCAGCAGCCTGACTGATCGAAGACGGATTGGAGGTGCTTTGCCCCTGCAATTTCGACATAGCCTTGATCAACGGCACAGGCCCAGCGGCATAACCGATCCGCCATCCTGTCATCGCATAGGCTTTGGAAACACCGTTAACCGTCAAGGTACGGTCTTTCAGGCGTGGTTCGATTTCAGCAGGCGTGATGAATTTGTAATCATCATAGACCAGCTTCTCGTAGATATCGTCGCTCATCACCCAGACATGCGGATGGCGCACCAATACGTCCGTCAGAGCTTTCATTTCCGCCTCGGTATAGGCTGAACCCGTCGGATTACTGGGGGAGTTCAACATCACCCAGCGCGTTTTCGGCGTAATCGCCGCTTCCAGATCTTCGGGCTTCAGACGGAAACCGTTTTCCATCGTGCAGGGCACAATCACCGGCTTGCCTTCGGCAATCAGCACCATATCGGGATAAGAGACCCAATAAGGCGCAGGAATAATGACTTCATCGCCGGGGTTCAGCGTTGCCATCAGCGCATTGAACAAGACCTGCTTGCCGCCTGTGCCGACAATGACCTGATCCGGCGTATAATCCAGATTGCTGTCGCGCTTGAATTTGCGGCAGATCGCTTCGCGCAGCGCCAGCGTTCCCGGCACCGGCGTATAACGCGTGTCGCCGTTATCCATTGCCGCCTTTGCCGCATCACAGATATGTTTGGGCGTATCGAAATCCGGCTCGCCGACCGACAGCCCGATCACATCCTTGCCCTGCGCTTTCAGTTCCTGCGCAACCGCAATCAGCGACAAGGTCGGTGACGGTTTCACTGCTTTCAGACGGTCTGCAACCGTCAGTTCCGGCGTGTCTGTTTTGTTATCGTTTTGGATAGCCGTTTGCATTTTCAAATCCCTCTTTCAAATCTTGCGTCAAATCGATATCGTTTTCGGTAAACCAGTTTTTCAAAGCCGCCAGCTCCGGCTTTTGCAGATGCTGCCATGCGAAGTTCCGCATGCGCGGAATATATTTCAGCAATTGCGGCTTGCCGTCACGGACGAACAGCCTTACGAGATTTCCGAAATTTTTGCAATGCCGCTGCGTTGTCATGACCGAGAACCAGAGGTCGAATTCCTCTTCCGTGTCGGTGATACGGCTTTGATCCAGATAGCGGCGGCGCAGTGTTTGAAATGCCTCCGGCGCAAGGTCGCGGCGGATATCTTCCAGCAATGACACCACATCATAAACAGCAGGCCCGATCCGCGCTGCCTGAAAGTCAAGCAGACCGCAATCATTCAAGCCGTCGCGCCCCGGCACATGCATCATATTGTTGAAAATGTAATCATACAGCACAATGCTGTCCTGCACCGGCGGCATCGTCTCCAGAATATTCTGCCAGATTTCGCGGTAAGCCATGCGTGCCTCGTCACTAACAGCACTGCCGCGCGCTGCGGGCGCATACCAGTTGATCGTATTTTCGGCCTCGTTCAGCATCCGCTCTACCGTATAGTCGGACACATCAGCCTTTGCCGCATCGGCATGATTATGCAGATAGGCCAGCACATCAATCGCCTTTTCATAGAACGGCATCGGGTCGGCACCTTTGTCAATCAGCACGTCATAGGTATCGTCGCCGAAATCCTCCAGCAGTGCCAGCTCATGCGTGTCCGTTGCCTCATACTCATAAATTTCCGGCGCGGTCAGGCCAAGGCTGCGCAGATGCTGATCCACCGTTACAAACCACATCAGCGGTTCGGTCACATCCAGTGTCGCGTCCATCAGCAAGAGCGGACGCGGCCCGCCATAGACACGGTAATAGCGGCGGTAGGAGGCATGGGCAGGCAACGGCTCCAGCGTTACATTCTCCAAGCCGCAGCGCGCCAGAAAATCTGTGCGCTGTGATGCATAGGGCTCCCCGTTCAAAGCTTCGGGGCCTGCGACAATCTGCTCTTTTGCCTGCGCAAGAACCATGTTTTAAACTCTCTCGTTTTCTTTGCTTGTTTCGTTATTTCTGCTCTTTACCCGCAAGCTGTAAAATCGCTTCGATATGGCGGGCAGAGGTTTTTTGCGGTGCATCCATTTCATCAGTGACAAAGCCGAATTGCTGCGCCCTTGCACCACCTGTCACATTCTGCAGCAAGGCCAGGCCAAAAGCATCCGCTGCGTCATCGTCCTGCGCTGCCGTCTGCTGCTTGACCGGTTTCGGCACATCGGGAACGGGCGTAGCAGTCTGTGCCGCATGCTGTTCTTCCGCCTCGTCAAACAACTGGCTTTGCAGGGCATAGCCAGCGATGCTGCGCAGATGCGGCTCGGCAATGGCGCGCAACAGCAATTCATCAAAATCCATCCAGGCCAGTAACAAACGCTGCGCCTGCGGCACATTGCCCTTTGCTTCTTTCAGCGCATCGCGAACACGATCGCGCGCATAGTCCTGATGGCTGCTCATGAATATCTGTTCCTTTTCCGTCTTGAAACCTTATTTACGGGGACAAGAATGGCATATTTATATGGTTTTGTACATATTGCGAATGCACAGGCGGTGGATACGGCGCGGATCAGCATCCAGCACCTCGAATTCCAGACCGGCGCTGTGAACAATCACTTCGCCGCGTGACGGGACGTGACCGGCCAGAAGATTGACAAGCCCGCCGAGCGTATCGACCTCTTCCCGTTCTTCTTCCGTCATGAATTTGCCGTATTTTTCTTCCAAGTCATCCACATCATAACGCGCATCCACCAGAATGGTGCCGTCTTTGCGTTCGATCAGCTGCGGCTGGATATGCAGGCTGTGTTCGTCATCAATTTCCCCGACAATCGCCTCGATCAGGTCATTAATGGTAATCAAACCGTCAATGCCGCCATATTCATCCACAACCATCGCCGTATGCAGGCGCGACTGGCGCATCTGCAGCAGCAGATCCAGAACCCGCATTGACGGGGAGACAACCAGCACATTGCGCAGATAATGGCGCAGATCAAAGCTTTCGTTCTTTTTCGGCTTTTCCTCACCGATGGTGGCGACAAGGTCTTTCAGATGCACGACACCGATGACGTTATCCAGCGTGTCATGATAAACTGGCAGACGGCTGTGCGGCTTTTCGCTCAGCACTGTCATCAGATCGGCACGCGTGATGCGGATATCCACCGCGACAATATCGGCACGCGGTACCATCACATCCACAACGGGCAAATCCCGCAGTTCCAGAATATTGGAAATCAATGCGCGTTCATGCGCTTCCACGGAATGGTCATCCGCGCCGATTTCTTCCTCGATCAGCTCTTCGATGGCTGCACGGACAGAGGTGTCCGACTTCAAGAAGGGGATCTTCTTTTTCATGCGTTGCCACAGCCCCGCATCCTGCCCGTTGACATCAGCATAACCATTACCGTTTCGCCGTGGTAATTGCTGGGTCAAATCTTCGTTTGCCGCCTCGGGCGGCTTGCTACTCTCAGGCTCCGTTTCACCGCCAGTGGCGGTTATATTGTCTTCCATTTTTGTCCGTCTCGTATCATACATATATGCAAATTCACTCTATATCATATTAAATATGGATTAGCATAGCCTAATTTCATCAAAATGTCACTTTCAAGATGCTCCATTTTTTCAGCTTCCCCATCTTCCATATGATCATATCCCAGCAAGTGCAAAACGCCATGCACCACCAGATGCGCGGTATGCGCCGATAGAGGTTTTTCCTGTTCTCCGGCCTCGCGGCACATGGTTTCAAACCCTAAAATCACATCTCCCAGCAGAACGGGCACACCCGCCGGAACAGTCTCATCTGCCGTAACCATTGGAAAAGACAGCACATTTGTCGGCTTATCTTTGCCGCGATGGGTACGGTTCAGCTCATGCATTGCGGCATCATCGGTGCAAATTAGCGTAACACTGACATCCGCCGCTTTCTTCAGCGCGGGCAGCGCATCACGCCCCGCAGCATAAGCCGCCAGCGCTGCAGAAAGAATGACGGATTCAATGCCCGGCTCGGCATCTTCCCAGCTATTGGTTTCAAAAATAATCTCGATATGCGGATTTTTCATGTTTTGCAGCAGAAGTGATTCTTAAAAATCCCGTTACGGCTTGTCTTTACCATTGGATTTATTTTGCGCCGCATGACGCTCTTTGTCAAAGCGCTCATAGGCCTTGACGATTTTCGCCACCAGCGGATCACGGACGACATCATCCTCCGTAAACTGGATGAATTTGATGTCTTCAACATCGCGCAAAACATGCATGGCCTCGGTCAGGCCGGATGTCGTCTTGAAAGGCAAATCCGACTGTGACGGATCCCCCGTCACAATCATATGACTGTCCGGCCCCAGACGCGTCAACACCATTTTCATCTGTGCCGTTGTCGTGTTCTGCGCCTCGTCCAATACCACGCAAGCCTTCGACAAGGTGCGCCCGCGCATAAAGGCCAGCGGCGCGATCTCAATCGCCTGCTGCGACAGATGATGCACGATCTGTTCCGGCGTCAGCATATCATGCAACGCATCGTAAAGCGGACGCAGATAAGGATCGATTTTCTCTTTCATATCACCCGGCAAAAAGCCGAGATTTTCTCCCGCCTCCACCGCCGGACGGCACAGAATAATGCGTTCAATCACCCCTTTTTGCAGTTTCATCACCGCAAAGGCAATCGCCAGATA
>SBHI01000059.1 GCA_006226225.1 Alphaproteobacteria bacterium | reverse complement strand
GGCGCATTATGGCGGAGAGGATGGGATTCGAACCCACGATACATTGCTGTATACACGCTTTCCAAGCGTGCGCCTTAAGCCACTCGGCCACCTCTCCGCCGCCTAAACTATAGATTCGCGTTGGTTTTTTCAAGCATTTAATGCTTAAATTTCGGGGGAGAGGGTTTGCGCGGCGGCTCTTCTGCCATCCGTTTCGGGCCGGACATGTTCTTCCATTGCCGTAAATTCGGGAACAACAGCATAGACCACATCATCATGGCCAAAAAGCCCCATGTCATATTGCTGCTTTCTTCGGCCCAAGCGTTTTTGTTGATGTCTTGTGCCATATCAATACGGCTGATTTCATTGCCTGTATCATAACGGCCTTCCGGTGCGCGGAATTGATCCAGATTGGCTGCGGCACCTTCCGTCAGGGGATAGAATCCGAATTTTTGCAAATCATCGACTTCAAACTGGAAGCGGTTGACCAAATCCGCTTTCTCTACCTCTGACAGGCGGGAGTCGGCATCATCAATCATAATGTCGGACAGGAAATCATAGACCGTATTTTGGTAATTGCGCTGCTTTGCGGAAAAATCCGCACCAGCAGGAAGATTGCCGGCATCGGACAGGGTTTGCAGATAGTCCAGTTCTGCCCGTTGTGTTTTCAAATCCGCCATGCGCTGTTCAAACTGCTGCACAACCTCGGGGGAGGATTTGCTGGTATCCAGATCATCACGCAACGCATCGGTTGTTAGTGTTCCGACCGTAAAGGTCGTGGCCATCAGCATGGCGGCCCATGTCGCGCCGTGGCGAACGGTTTTGCCGAAATAATGCCGCAGATTGGGGCGGGATTTGCCGTTTTCCGGTTTTTTATCCATCTTATCTTGCTCTCCTGTAAAATGACTTTACAGATAGCAAATTCCGGAAAGGCTGGCAAGAAAATCACGCCATATGAAATGGCGTGATGGTTGTCTTCAATAAGAAATTTGCGGTTTATGCCCCTTGCGAAACAGGCGGTAATAATCAGCCGAGTTTTCTTGTCGGTGCCTTGGCCTTTGGTTTGGCGTTCGGCTGTGCTTCCGGCGCGACATCGGGCTTTGGCTCGGTGGAGGGTGCCGGTTTTTGGTAGTTTCCATTGGAAACATGGGCATAAATATGCGCGGGAATGATTTCCATTTTTTTCTCTTCACCGTGCTGAACCTGCAATTCCCCTTTAGGCTGGGTATTGACTTCCGCCTTTTGCGGCTCTCTGTCCTGCAGAGCTTGTTTGATTTGGCGAATACTGGGTTTCTGCGTATCACCGAATTTGGAAACACGGTTTTGAACAGATGTGCTGACGCGCTGTTTGACCTGTACGCTTGCACTTTTCAATTTTGTGCCGACAGTTCGCGCACCTGATGACAGTTTTGATATCATCGGCTTTGTTGCTTTAATCGCCGTTGATCCGGCTGCTTTTAAGCTGGTTCCAGCTGCTTTAACCGCAGTTACGGTTGCTTTTGCTGTTGTGGCAACAGTTTTGGCAACAACAGCAGCTGTTTTCGCGATAACGGCCGGAATTGCGGCAAGCAATGGAAGAGGCATAGAGTAAATTCTCCTTGTTTGATGACACACCCTGTTCATATATTTTAACATAGAAAACAGAGCTGCGCAAGGAAAAGCAGTAAAATCAAAGTAAAGTCAATTACTTACACAATGACTTCTGGATCTGTTGGTGTCGGAGAACCGATTCTCGGGTATAAAAACTTTGCGGTTATTTTTTCAGCGTGCTTTGTGCGGTTTTGCGGGTTGTGGGCTGTTGTTCGTTGTTATTCTCCGCTGCCGTTACTGTTTGATCGGCATCATTTTGTGCGCCTGCATTAAAGCCGTTTTTTGGGCTGACTGAAGGTTTCGGGCTTTGGTCAGGGGCGGGGCGGGTGCTTTGGATACGGCTCTCGTCGATTTTCGCGTCTTGCGCCTGCTTGCCTTTACCGGAAAATAATGCGCGGCCGATCGTGACAACACCGGTTGCGGCGGCACCCAGTACCAGCAGCGGCAGCAGAAGCCGTGCGCCGATCAGCAGAACTTTCGGTGCGACAACAACCAGGGCAGCCAGACCGATAACGGCGGCGGCTCCCAACAGAACGGTCTTGGTGGTTTTGTTGAAAGTCTTCCAGAAACGGCGCCCGCCGCTTTCTTTACCGGCATTGTTTTCCGTTGCGGGTTCGGTGGCGGTTTGTTCCGTATTTTTGACTGCGTTATTGTCGCTCATGCGCCTGGCATCCTTTATTTATCTATCCGTATTTATGTGCTGCTTTTATCCCATAAAATTCCGGAATATGTCAAGAGTTTTCGCCTTTTTCCGCCGCTTTATTGTCACTGCTGCGCTTGGCAACGCCGACACGTGCGGGGCGCAGCAAACGGTCGTGAATCAGATAGCCGGATTCCATGACTTCAATAATTTCGCCGCCGGCTTTTCCCGGAATTTCGGCTTCAAACATCACTTCATGAAAGTTCGGGTCAAAGACTTCGCCCAACGGCGGTGTGATTTTGCTGATTTGGGCATTCTCCAGTGCGCGCATTAGCTGCTTTTCCGTTGCTTCAACACCGGTATAAATAT
The DNA here is from genome assembly GCA_006226225.1 of Alphaproteobacteria bacterium. Lineage (GTDB taxonomy): Bacteria > Pseudomonadota > Alphaproteobacteria > Micavibrionales > CSBR16-224 > CSBR16-224. The sequence goes on along the minus strand of SBHI01000059.1, from coordinate 5,053 downwards.
TTTGCAGCTGCGGGTTTTTCGCGAGCTCTTCCTGCGGGACGGCGGCAAGGGCGCGTTCCAGATTATCGACAACGCCGGCCAGTTCACGCGCCAGGGATGTGACGGCATATTTTGCCGTATCTTCGCGCTCTTTCTGGCTACGGCGGCGGATGTTTTCAACTTCGGCCAGCGCGCGCAGCATTTTGTCTTTCAGATCGGCATTTTCAGCCATTAATGCGTCCAGCACCTCCGCATCGCTGCGCTGTTCCTGACCTTCCGGTGCGGCGGTGGATTGTTCCGTTTCGCACGCTTTGTCAGCCGGAGGCGTCGTCTGTTTTTTGTCGTTTTCGTTATCCATTTTTTCCGCACGTTCTTTCGGATGCGTGTTGTCCTGCATGGCGATACCTCAAAAAAATTAAGGGTTAGGTCGTTTTTGCCGTGCCTTTTTACAACGAAACAGGTCAAAAGGCAAAGAAAACCCGCCTTCTTTTGAAAAGAAAGGCGGGTTTCGAAATTCGTGGATTGCCGTCTTTATCTACCTTACGACAGTTTATTGACGATAACTTTTGCGGGGCGCAGCAGGCGCTCTTCGCTTTTGTAACCGTTTTGCACGACATGCAGGACGGTGTTGTCGTCTTTGCCTTGGTCCTGACCTGCGGAAACCGCTTCGTGATAATTCGGATCGAAGTTTGCACCTGCGCCGTCGACTTTCGTAATGCCGACGCTGGCAAGGGTTTGCGAGATTTGTTCAATCGTCATACGCAGACCTTCCTTGGTATTTTTCAAGAAGGTGTTGTTTTCGCATTCCGCATCCGGGATTGCTTCATAAGCGCGCTCCAGATTGTCAATCGGATCCAGCAGCTTTTTCACAGCATTTTCCAACGGACGTTTGGCGTTTTTCGTGAATTGTTCTTTCAGGCGCTCTTGCGCCGTGTTGGCATCATGCAGTTGCAACGCCAGCGTTTCGTTTTTCTTGTCGGAACGGGCCAGTTTTTCCTGCAGTTTTTCAATCTCGGCTTTTAGTGCGGCAACATCGGCGCTTTCTTCTTCTGCTTCGGGAGCGGTGTCATCCATATCCGTATCATCATCGCCGTCCAGCGACCCATTTCCGATCAGGCCGGAATCATCAAGCTGGTTTAAAAAGCTGTCATCATCATCCAGAAAGCTGTCATCGACTTCCGGATCATCATCGCTGCCTTCCAAAATGCGCGCAATATCCTCATCAGAGGTATCAAGTTCCGAATCATCTGTGACTTTCGGTTCTTTCTCCAGCGGTTCTTTTTCCGGTGCGGCGGTTTTTTTCGTCGGTTTGCTCATACTCTGATGCTCCGTTGTTGTCTTCGTAAAAAGATCGTCTTTTTCACATTAAAAATAAACCCTGTTGCTGCTTTCCATCATAGGAAAAGACATTGCGCAAAAAGCGCCGTAAAACAGCATGTACTTTTATAGCGGATTCGGTGAGTTATGTCAAGTGGTTTTAACCATTCTTGTCTTTCAAGACGGCGGCGACTAAGCTATATAACACATTGGATAGATAAAAGAACAGCATATGATTTTCTTACAAAAAAGTTTTGCGGAAAGGTTTTAAAGGGTCGTGAAAAAATTTCTTATTTTTCTGGTGGTTTTTCTGTTGCTGATCGGCGGCGGCGTGTTTGCTGCTGTGAAAATGGTGCCGCTTGAGGCGTTGAAGCCGCAAATTCAAGAGAAATTCCACGCCGCAACAGGGCGTGACCTGACCATCACGGGCGATATGCGCGTGACAATCTGGCCGGATATCGGTGTGAAAATCGGTTCTGTTGCGATTTCCAATGCGGCGTGGGGAAAAGCGGAACAAATGGTGTCGCTGGACGAGATGGATGTTGCGCTGAAACTGATGCCGCTGTTTGAAAAACGTGTGGAAATTGACCGTTTTGTCCTGCGTGCGCCGCATATTTACCTTGAAACATCGAAAAACGGCCAGAATAACTGGGATATCGGCCCGACAGATAAGGCTGCGGAGAAAAAAGACGCCGCGCAAAAATCCGATGGCGCTGCCGTTCCGCAGGATTTCGACCTGCGCTTCGGTGAGCTGAAAATCATAGACGGGGTTCTTCACTTTGACGATCACAGCAAGGTAGAGAAATATGCCTTTGACGCCATTAATGTTACAGTTACGGCCAGTGATATGGACTCCCCCGTGGCAGTGGACGGCAAGTTGCAGTACCGCGCAAGGCAGCTGCATTTCAATTTTAATGCCGATAAACTGAGCGCTGTGATTGCAGGGAAAGCCTTTTCCGGAAAAATAGGTTTTGAAGCTGATCCCTTTATCACGACATCGCTGGAAGGAAAATTTCTGCAATCTGCGGATAATTATCTGACGGCCGCTGCGGAAACGAAGATAGGCGATATTAACGGGTTGCTGAAATGGTTGAGCCCGACCCATAGCGGTGAAATTCCTTTTACCTCTCTCGGGTTTTCCACCGGAAAGCTGCAACTTGGTAAAGCGCCGGATGTCAATTTCGGTGCGCGTCTTGATAATGTGACGTTGAAACTGGACACGTTTGAAATGAAAGGCGCCGTCGGTTTCCGTCAAAAAACCGGCGCACCGCCTTATATTGATGCGGATGTCGCCTTACCTGCACCGCTGGATGTCCCCGCACTAATGGCGCGTTTTGCTGGCGGGGAAGAGACGACAGCACAAAAGCCTGCTGAAAAACCGCAATCTGCGGGGTGGTCGACGGACGTGATCGATCTATCCGCCTTGCATTCCATGAACGGTAAATTCGTTTTATCGCATCAGGGGCTGATTTATAAAAACCTGAAAAGCGGCGCAGGCAAAGCAACGGTAACGCTGTCAGGTGGTAAGCTGGTTTTTGACATGCCGGAAACGACGCTGGATAAAGGCAAGCTCTCCGCACATGCCGTGCTGACCGAAGCGGGGGCGGGAACGGCACTGCAAATTGATCTGCAATCCAAAGATATGCCGGTACAGCCGCTTCTGATCGCTTTTGCCGATGTCGACAAGCTGACAGGCGCAGGTTCGGCCTATTTCAACGGCACAGCCAAGGGGAATACGCAGGCGACGCTGGTGTCCTCGCTGGCGGGAAAGGCAGGCTTCCACCTGCGTGACGGCATGCTGCACGGCGTAAACTTTGTCGATATCACCAAAATGGTGCAGAAAAAGCTGACCAATGTCGGACTTGGTGACGGCGGTACGGAATTTGCCAATTTTGATGCGACATTCGCCATTCAGAACGGTGTAATGAAAAACGAAGATTTCTATCTGCGCGGCCCGCTGGTCGAGGCGAAGGGCAAGGGGCAGATTGATTTGCCGCAACAGACAATGAAATTCCGCATCACACCGCAGATGATTTTGAAACAGGCGATGCAGGAAAATGCGGAAACGGGCGAGAAAACCTTGAAGACAACAGGGCTTGCGGTGCCGGTTGATATTTACGGGCCCTGGACGGCGCTGAAAATCAAACCGGATTACGCGGCGGTTATTCAAGATGCGCTGCGCGACCCTGAAAAAATCGAAGAAAATGTCAAAGTCATCAAGGAAGAGGTCGAGAAAAACCTCGAAAACCTGAAAGGGATCGAGAAAGAGTTGAAAAATATCGAAAAACCGGAGGATCTGCTCCGTGGTCTGCTGGGGCAATAGAGGATCATGGCAATCGCACTGACAGCAAAAATCGAGGATTTTAAAAAATGGTTGTGGCGCAATCCGCGCGAGGAAGGCTTTCCGGTGTTCTGGCTGCGCCGTACGCTGCGTCTTTGTTCTGCGGTTTTTGCGGATATGCGTTACGGCGATTTGAATTTGCGGGCGATGAGCCTTGTCTATACAACGCTGTTGTCATTGGTGCCGCTTTTGGCCATCAGCTTTTCGGTCCTGAAAGGTTTTGGCGTTCATAACCAGATTGAACCCGCATTACTGAATTTTCTGGAGCCGCTGGGCGAAAAACGCATCGAAATTACCGCGAATATCATCGGTTTTGTCGATAATATTCAGGTCGGGGTGCTGGGAACGGTCGGTCTGTTGTTTTTGCTGTTCAGCGTCTTGTCGCTGTTGCAAAAGGCCGAAGCCAGTTTTAACAATATCTGGGGTGTTGTGCAGGCGCGCAGCCTTGCCGCTCGTTTCAGCGATTATTTAAGCGTGCTGCTGGTCGGGCCGCTGCTGATTTTTATCTCGATCGGTATGACGGCCTCGATGCGCGGTGCGGGCTGGATTGACCGCATTCTCGGTGCCAAGACGGTGGAAACCGTGGCAACACATTTCAGTGTTTTGCTGCCCTATCTGATTCTGACGGCGGCTTTCGCCTTTATTTACGCCTTTATTCCCAATACGCGCGTTCGGCTTATTCCGGCATTGCTTGCCGGGGCCGTATCGGCGGCTTTGTGGAAAACGCTGGGTGTGCTGTTTGCAAAATTTATCGCGGGTTCTGCCAATTACACGCTGATTTATTCGACTTTTGCGACACTGCTGTTCTTTATGATCTGGCTGTATATGGCCTGGATGGTGGTGCTGATCGGTGCCAGTATTGCCTATTACTGCCAGAACCCCAGTAACCAGGCGGCATCGGGGCAAAACATGATTTTAAGCATCCGTATGCGTGAAACCGTCGCGATAGCGGTTTGCGGCATGATTGCGGATAATTTCTACCATGACAAACCTGTCTTGAATGTTGAGGCATTGGCGCGGGCGCTGAAAGTACCGGCAAAATCGGTGATGCGGGTGCTGGACGCGCTGGAAAATAACGGCATTTTGAAACGTACGAACACACGTACACCCGGTTTTGTTCCGGGGCGTCCCTTTGAGGAAACGACATTGTGGGATGTGTTGACGGCTGTGCGCAGTGACGGTGAGAAGCCGGGTGTGAATATGGCGTTTCTGGAGCGCGGCTCGGATGTTGAAGTGGTTCGGCAGGCTTTTGATGCGTCAGGTCAGGCGGCACTGGGAAAAATAACGGTCAAGAATTTTGCGCTGCCGCCGGTCAAGGGCACGGCAAAACGCCGCAAAAAAACAGTGCGCGGAAAAGCGGCGGCAACGCGTGCAAAGAAAAAAGCGGCAAAAAAGACGGAAAAATAGACGGAAAAA
>SBHI01000031.1 GCA_006226225.1 Alphaproteobacteria bacterium | reverse complement strand
CCATCGGGCAGGACGGGCAAGAAATTCACCACGATATAGGGTGACATTTTATTGCCATCAGTCAAATACCCTCTTTCCTCTAATTCAATGGTAAGATCCATGATGGGGTTTTGGTTACCAAAGTCAGCCATTACAATGTTCTGGCAGTCTTGAAAGGTGAATATAACCTCGTAAGGCTCTTTGAGGGCGCATAGCATCAGTCTTGTTGTAATCTGCGGACCTGTGTAAAGGCCTTTATCCGGGTTTACTTCACCGCGCACGATACTAAAGTCTCTGACCTCGGCATCATGGAAGTTTGGCCACTGGTTGCTTGCGTCAAGTATATCGTTACTGCCGCTAACTATTTTGCTTGGGTTGTCCAATTTTCTTCCTCGGTTGAACAGTAGTATTCTGTAGGCCGCATTAAATTAGCCCTATAAAGCTGTTGAAGGTAAGCGCTCTATTCTGCTACGTAACTGCTCCTGTAATTTAACGTTAAAGCCCTCAGCTTCTTTAAGTAGTCTTCTAACATCCTGTACTTTCCCCTCATTAAAAATCTTCTCCTCAATAAGGGTAACGCAGCATTCAGCCATTTCCAATGTTTCTTCAGCTGTACGCTCTTTGATATGAAACAACTCCTCATACCTCGTACGTTTCTTTGCTATCCCTCTTTGTTTACGGCGGCATGGTTGGCATACGACACTATCGACCTCTAACGGAAAACCAAGCTCTTCATACCAATGTTTTTGCTCTTGTGCGAAAAAGATAAAAGGTTGTTTGCAAAGGCGGCATATTCGCTTCACATCGTAGTAGTGCGTTACATGAAGCGTTGCTGGCCGCTGGTGTGTAATATCAGCGGGAATGGCCGTACCGGCTATCCGGCACTCAACAGGGGAATGCCAATGAAGGTAACAGTTCCCGGTCAGTAAGTCAGCCTCAACGTCTAGACCTGTATAGTGCGGCTTTTTACCGTAACGGCAATGCTCAACAAAGTCGTCATACCGCCCATCGTGTTTGCTGCTACCTCTTAGGTACTTGGGTGTTCTCTTCTTTTTCATGGCTTCAAGGCTATTATAGTTTTACAAATGTAACATCAATAAAGCTTCCGCCAGGGTTTGAGGTGCTGTAATTCCCTTCAATCGTTCCCGAAGCTGTTCCGCCGTTTAGTACACCTCCAAGATAGACTTGATCGCGTGTGCCAGGTATATGTATGAAGCTCATTGCTGCACTACCAGAGCCGTTACAGCTTGCTCCACCCCCATAAGGACTAAGAGCATCCTCTGTGTCGACTTCTAGCCCTGTTACATTGATTGCACTGCTTCCTGGTCCGGCTAATGTAGCCGTTTGGCTGCAATAAACTTCAACAGTATCACCTGTAGCAACACCGCTGATGGTTGCTTCTCCAGCAGTTCCAGTCGTCTGGGCAGCGAAATTACCAAAAGAGCTCATTGTGCTATTCGTACCCAATTCTACCCTGTCTCCCGCAGTTGGAGTTCCAGTCACTTGAATTGACCCGAAGTCCATACTGACAGCACCGATTATCCCTAATATGCCTTCAAAAATAATCAGCCCATCGATTGTTTGTGTAATACGCGTACTGCCAATACGTATGCGGATACCTAATTCGCCACGAGGGTGAGCGCTCATGGAATATTGACCATTTAGGCGGGCATCACTTGCTACAAAACGCATCCCGACATAAATCACATTCTCTGCGGGGTTGGCGGAGACAGTGCCATCAAATGTCCATGCACCTTGTAAGCACAGTAATTCTGTTCCTGATCCAATGCGGATATAGATTTCATCTGCATCCTGATTCAAAGAGCCATCTGTGCCCACACTGTTGCGTAATCGTTTGCTATTTCCTACACAGCGAACACGGAAACGGCTACCTGCAGGCCCTGTAGCTTGCAGACTTCCAACAACACCAGTTGACGGGCAGGTAAAGCCAGCGTCGCAAATGAGCGACCCGTTTGTGTTCATTGTCAAATTTCCGACTGCGCCAGCACTCTTGCCAGCGATCCCCATATCCATATCACTTAAGGGGGTCAGCGTTACTGCTTGGGCAAAAACAGATGTGTTGCTAATCAGGAAAACAGTAAAAAATGTTGCTAGAGAAATAAATGGATGAAGTATTTTTCTTTTCACAAACATATCAAAACTCTTGCAATCTTCGTCCGCACATATCTAAACACTATCATAATAGTATATCACAGCACAGTGGCGTCATAGCTGTTACAGGACTAATTCATTTTTCGTACATCTGGTAAATTATGTGCCTTAATTATTACCTTCTGCCGATGTCCATAATTTCAAATCACCGTGAATAGCCGCTACAACGGCTTCCGCACGTTTCCTCGTATCTCGCCTTTCACCAAGTCCCATATACTCAGTTTCTATTTTCATTAAATAATCTATAACCTCAGCATCGGATACACCTTGTTTTAGTTGTCCGGCTGCTTGCAAAAGATAGCTGTCATATTCATCCGCAAAGCATGAATTGTCTTTATTGGTCCATAAGTCGCCGTCTGGGAGTAGTCCAATGGGATCCCATAACGACCAGCCAATATCCCGCAATCGCGAAAGCTTAATTTTAGGGCGTGGTTTCATCTTTTGATTATAGCACGAAAATAGGTGTGCCAGTCTGTATAAGTGTTGCCAAAAATTAGAGTTTATCTTTCCTATGCGTATAAATATTTTTCCGCCATAATCTTCCTATGGAATCATTCAAATCAGAATTGACAATCATTTCTTTAAAAGACGACCTGTCCAAGGTCGAGCTTCCGCTTATGTAGAGTAAGCTATCAGCTGGCTTGCCGCCTTTTATGTGTGATACGGCTGACGGTCATTATTTTTTATGTTTTGTGATAAGAATAACGAGGCAGATAAAAGAAACCGCAATCCAAACAGTCGTGATGGTAAGGGCGGTTTCAATACTGCTTTCGAAAGGAAAACTGCAAATCATCTCAAGACAGTTGATCCGCGACTGTGTCAGATATATGGCGATGATTAACGGGATACCCCATCCGGCCAGAATGAGTGCAAGAACGATATTTCTCAAAAGCATCATTGTTTCGGCTCTAGTCTAGCGTCCATTTTTTAGGTGTTTGCGCAAGGCATCCAGCTTGCTGCGCAGACTGCCGTCATAAACCTGATCACCAACCTGAATTTTTACGCCGCCGATCAGTTTTTCGTCTATTTTAACGGTCGGTGCGGCCTTGGCGTTGAATTTCTTTTCGATGGATTTTGTCAGATCGTCCAGCTGTTTCTCTGTCAGTTCGCGGGCGGAGGTGATGGTGACATCAATGATATTGCCGTCTTTTTTGCGTCTGGCGACAAAGTCATCATAGACGTAAGGCAGCAGCGAGAGTTTTTTATTATCAATCATGAGATTAATGAAATTTTTCTCAGGGTCGGACATTTCCATCTTGTCCATAACGGTTTCCATGATGTCACGGGTTTTTTCCACGGTAATGGCAGGGTTGCGCAGCAGCTGTTTTTCCTGTGCGGAGACAACTTCGGCAAGCAGGGAGAGTTTTTCTTCCCAGTCAAAAACGGTTTTATTTTCTTTCGCGTAATCATAAGCCGCCTTTGCATAGGGGCGGGCTTGTGCTTTGGCGGTTAGTTTATTCGGACGGGGTTCGGCCATTGGCGGCTCTCCTGCTGGATGCTGTTTCTCATTTTATAGCAGGTTTTTTATGTCTGTGATACGGAAATCACAATGTGGCGCCCATATGTGTATTAGGCGGTTCCTGTTAGCTGCAATCTTATATGTGCACCGTTATTTGCGGGAATGACATCAATACTGCCGCCCGAGGCGCGCAGTAACGAGCGGCAGATTACAAGCCCCAACCCCGTGCCGCCGCTTTCACGGCGTGTTGTGAAAAACGGGGTAAAAATTTTATCGCGGTTGCCTTCGGAAATACCGGGGCCGTTATCGGTAATATCAATTGTGATGCCGTCTTCTTCTTGACGGGGGTGAATGGTGACGTTTTCCGCGCCGTTTTGGAAACTGTTTTCGATGACATTGGTCAGAACGCTTTCAAGAATATCTGCGCCGATTTGCGCCGTGATTTCCCCGGATGGCAAATCCAGCGTAATTTTCTGCGGGAACTGCGCCCGTAAATCTTTCAGCAGGGGCGTAATTTCGGTTTCTTCCAATGCGGGCTGCATCACATCGGCACGTGCCAGCTCCAGCAAACGGTTTACCATCCGCTTTAGCCTGTCGGTGTCGTGGGTGATGTTTTCCATGAAGCGGGTATGTTGGTCAGGGGGCATGTCTTTGTGGTCGCGCATCAGTTCGATGGCGCCCTGAATAGAGGCAAGCGGCGTTTTGAACTCATGTGCCAGATGCATGGACAGACTACGGATATAGTCCGACCGTGTTTCAATGGCTGTGGACATTTTTTCAAAATTATCCATTAAATCGGAAAGTTCGGCAATGCGCGCCGTCGGAAGCTTTCTAACTTGTTTTTCACCGCGAATGAGAGACTGCGCCCGCTGGTTCAGTGCTTTTAGCGGCTTGCCAATCGCCTGACTCAGCAGCCAGGCAATCATTCCGGTTAGTGTCAGAACAAACAATCCCGCCCAGAACACGCTGTCTTTTTCTTCGTAAAGCGCTTTTAGAACATTGCGCGGAGAACGCGACAGGTAAACGGCACCGACCAGCCTGTTATCAAGAATGATGGGCATGGCGGTAAAAACACGGATATGTGTGCCGCGGCTGAGCGAGGCCACCGGCGGTGGCGGTTCGTCAGAAATACGGCGGCGTATGACGCTGCTGTAATCTCCTTTAAGAGCCGTTTGCACTTCTGTGGGATGGGCGAGAGAAACTCCTATTTCTGCCGTTCCCGATATCACAATACCCTGAGGGTTTAGAACGCGGGTACTGGACAGGACATGCGCTTGTGCTTCTTGTAAAATCGGTTCCAGCTTTTTTCCGACGCGACCTTCGAAGGGTTGTATCGATGTGTCCGGTTTTTTGCCGTCTTCACGCGGAGGAAGGATGCGGGCGCGGCGTAAGTCAAGTTGCGGTAGAACCGGATGGAATTCCGGGTCTTCTGCGGTCTTGTTTTCAGGAACGGGCAGGCCGTAATTTCTCGGCAGGCGTTCTTCCAGCAATAAGGTTTTGTAAGTGGCTGAAATATAGGCAGCCTGCGCAATTAATTCGCTTTCTGTTTGGCGGACAAGGTCATTCTCGTAAATGCGAAACAAATAAGCGCCGCTGAGCGGCAGCAGCATCACAAAAAGAAGGATGGCACCGAATACTGTGTGCAGACGAAAAACGGTTCTTTTTTGCGGCTCTAAAGACATGTGCCAAGCTTATAACCGATACCGTGGCTGGTTGTAATAACATCCATCAGGCCAGCCGCGGAAAACTTTTTCCGGATGCGGCGGATATGGCTGTCAATGGTGCGGTCACTGACGGTCATATTGACGCCATAGGCATGATCCATCAGCTCGTCACGGGTAAAAATTTTCTCGGGATGTTTCAGCAGGGCCGCCAACAGCTGGAACTCCGTTGCAGTTAAGGCAATATCGCTGTCTTTAGCCGTGGCGGTATAGTTCTGCGTGTTTAAAGAAAGTGCGCCACGTGTGAACTGCTGTGTGCTGTCGGCAGCGGTTTTTCCTGTGCCCGAAGATATTGTGCGTTTTAAAATAACATTGACGCGGGCGACCAGTTCACGCGGGCTGAAAGGCTTGGTGACGTAGTCATCGCCGCCGATTTCCAGCCCGATGATCTTGTCGATTTCTTCATCACGAGAAGATAGAAACAACACGGGCATATCACTTGTTTTGCGAATTTGGCGGCAGACATCCAGCCCGTCCAATTCGGGCATGGAAATGTCCAGCACGATCAGGTCGGGCTTTTTCGCGGCGGCACAGGAAAGGGCTTCTGTCCCGTTGCTGGCGGACAGGGTTTTCATCCCCGCTTTTTCCAGCGCAAAAATCACGACATCGCGGATATGAGGGTCGTCGTCAACGACAAGAATTGTTTTTGCCATGGCTGTCTCTATAGTCTTCTACGTTATGTTATACGGCGGTATCATAGGCTTGGCGCGGCTTGCGGTCAATAAGCGCTATCTATCAATCCGTGTTTTTGCGCCAGCAGGTGTTTTTGCAATGTCCATGACCGCCAGTTCTGAACGTCATTTTGTAGGCGGGTTCTTTGGTAAGCCAAATTGTCCTGCAGCAGCCGGCGGTTATCTGGTGTTAGGTTGGCATTGTATTGAAACCATTCTAATGCAGCGATTGATTCCGCGCCCAAACGGTTCATATAGTAAAAATCGAAATAGGATTTTTCGGTGTTTCCGGTTATTTCACGGGCATGATGCACATTATACTGCGCGACAATACGGTCAAAATTGACAAAACAACTGCCGTATAAAACCGCCAGCAGGACGATGACATTCATATTAACCAGCCAGATATTGCGCTTACTGAAAAAGACGCGGATTGTGATTAGGGCCAGACCAATCGCGACCAGCACCATCCAGACCAGCGCGGCAATCCGCAGCGAGGTCAGGGAATAAGCATCAATATATTGCAACAGTCTGTTTATTGCAGAGAAAACAAGAAAAATGTTTTGTGCAATCCACAGCATCACCAGTTTTTCCGCAGCGTTGAAATTGACTGTGCGTTTTGTATCTTTAAAGCACATCAGAATATATCCGGCGGCGAGCACTGCGGTAACGATGAGCGGATACGCGCCTGCATGGGCATATTGCGCATAGCTCATCCCGTCGGGCAGTTTGATACCCTGCCACAAATAGGCGATATCACTGCCGTTTTGCAGTGCAAAAAGCGCATTAAAAATGATGAGGGAAACCAGCAGAGAGCGGGGTGTAACCCATTTGTTCTCATCAATACTCTCTATCCGGCTTCCCTCACCAGCCTTTTGCGCGAAGGAAAGAGGTTTGATTTTCGGCAGTTTCGGGCGCAAAAGACTCCAGACCGCACTTCCCGTCAGACCCCAGAAGATCCAGCGCCCGAGGGGTTGGGAGAGCAGAGAAAGGCGCAGGTTGAGGTGATCGAAAAATGCGGAAAAGACCGGATTGGCTTTGGTAAAAAGCCAAAGAAAAGCAATTGTAAAAACGGCAGGCATCAGGCAATAGGAAATACCCTGCCATAGCCGCGTACCACGTTTGCGACGGATCGCGGCCAAAACACGGCTGTCGCGGTACCAGCGCGTCAAAAAACGCAATCCCATATAACGCAAATCACGCAACCATGATACGGCGTCACGGATTCCTCCCCGTTTTGCGATGATCAGAAGCGAGCCTATACCGAGCAGGAACATCAAAACAGGCAGGAACCCCGGTTGATAAATCATCGCGGGTAGCAATAAGGCGGTAAGGAAAAGCAGAGGCTTTCCGCCGGGTGTCCGCATGATTTGCAGATGCGCCGAAAGCGTCAGGAGTAACACAGTGGCAGCGAACAACCCGGCGGTCCACCCCGCGGGTTGGCGGAAGAACAGAAAATCCGCCAAAACAATCGTAAAGACACATAAAATAAATTTTAAAGAAACCGAACGAACGGCGAGAGCGTGTGTCATCCACACCTCCCGCCGTCCGTGGGGGGACGGTTATGCACCAAAACGGCCAAGACATAAAGCAAGGCACAAAAATCCTGAAATTCCTTTCCTTCTTTCAGACGGGTGCGGTGCAGGCAGAGCTCTCCCGTCAGAACGCCCA
>SBHI01000093.1 GCA_006226225.1 Alphaproteobacteria bacterium | reverse complement strand
TTATCCAGTGCATGCTGGGCGTGCATAAAACGTCCGACCGCGATATTGGCAGCAGCATATTCCACCAATACGGCAGGCTTTGCCTTCATTTGCGATTCCGCCAGCGGCGACAAGACGGTCAGTGCCTGTTGCGGCATCCCCGCCTTGCGCAAAGCCTCCGCATATTTCACGGTAATACCGATATCGCTGCTGTTGCGGGCGTAGAGCCTTTCATAAAGCTGAACCGCCTCATTTGCGTTGGCGGAGGTAATTTCCTGACGTGACTCAAGAGCTTGCTGATACATTGCCGTTTGCGAGCCGTTGCTCTGACAGCCGAACAGCATCAAGCCGCAAAAAGCCGTCGCGGCCAGAATTCTAAAACGGTTTGAGGATGCCCCTATCATTAATAGTCTCCCCCTTCATTCGTATCCGCAGGTTCTTCCATCGTGCCTCCGCCGTCATTCATACCGCCGGGAGACACATTTGTTGCCCCTGTTGCTCCGCCGGATGGCGGCGGGGGCGGAGACGGACGCGCACTAACATTCACAGAACCGCTGTCACGCGACGTGGTGGAAACCTGATGACAGCCGTCAGGGCAGAAATAGACCGAACTGGGAACACAGTTGCTGCCGCCTGCGCAAATGCGCTGAATACGGACATATTTGTTCTGGCGCTCTGAAATAATCACATCGCGGCGCATAATTTCATTGCCTTCTATATCCAAGACCGTAAAAGATGTCGCGCCCGGCGTACCCGGCACAATCACCAACACGCGCGGCGTATCCAGAAACACACCCGCATGGATAGGATTGGCCACAATGACGCTGGCGGCATTGCGGTTCAGATGCAGAATATGGGATTCATTCGGGGTCAGGCGGATAATCTTGTTATTCGCATAGTTATACCCCTGCGGCACGCCCTGATAAGCAGCGGGCGGCGGCGGTGAATTCTGTGCCGTTGCCGTATGCACAAAAGCGGTGCCGGCCAGCAACATGCTGAAAACCAACGCGAAAATAACAAGGCTGCCAGGCAGGCTGTGATTCGCTGAACGCTTCATGATAATTTTTCTCCCGTAAGAACGAAGGGATCCCTTCTCTTCTTATGATGCGTCAAAAAAGACCGATAAGTCAAAGGAAATATCCGCAAAATAAAGAAAAACCCTGCCCGGTTCATCACGCAGGCAGGGTTTTTTCAACCATTTATCCGTCCCGGATAAATCTTTACGCAAACAACAAGCTTACTTACGCAGCGAGTTATCGAAAGATTTTTCGGCTTTCATCGGCTTGGTTTTTACGGCTTCAACGCCGACGCTACCAGCTGTACGACCGCTTGCGATCGGATCCCAGCTTTTGTCATTTGTCATTGCGGATTGCGTGCAACCTGCAACGGACAGGGCAGAAACCATGCACATTACTGTCAAAAACTTCTTCATTATAGTACTTCCTTTCGTGATTTGTTTTTTGCAAAAAAAAATCGAAACCGGATTGAAAATCCCGTAGTGTTCTAAGAACTACTACAGAACACATAACTAGTCTACACACAAAAAAAAACTTTTTCAAAGAATATCATCACCCTATTTACTTGACATAATGCCCAGAATCGTGTAGAAATATTAATACAAAGTTAACAACCATGCGCAACCTATGCGCAGGTATGTGTTTGAGCACTTGAAATGCGGCAGGCAAACGGCAATAATTAAGCTCCGCAAAATCGAACGGCAGGTAAGAATAAGAGGAAGAGGGAACAAAGAATGTCACAGCCATCTCCATATGAAATTCTTGGTGTTGCAAAAAACGCCACGGATGACGAGATCAAAAAAGCCAAAAACAAAGCGCTTTTGCGGCACCATGAAGACCGCGTCAATGCACGCATCCGTCGCGACGGCCTTGAAGGCACACCGGAAGCCGTAAAAATGCTGACAGAGGCTCGTCAGCAGGCATCTATGGTCAATGGCGCTTATGAAATTCTGAAAGATGCCGAAAAACGACAGATTTTTGACGAATACGGCTACGAAGGACTTGCCCGTCAGGCTAATGGCGATGATCCCTCCAGCTCCAGCGGTGGAGATGCTTTCTGGGATTTCGGAAAAGCCAGCGCCGAATTCGGAACCGAAACCGTAGAAATGAGCGATGACGAACTTTTCGGCGATGATCTTGATCAAAAAACGACACGCCGTGATGTCAAAGATGTTTTGAAAAACGCCCGCCATACCGGCACAAACCCGTTCAAAGGGACGGATACCAGCCTTGACGATCTGCTGGACGAAGTACGCGGCAAAAAACCGAAAAAAGAAAAGCCGAAAACCGATAAACCCGCCTCCAAAGGCAACGGTTCAAGCCTGCTGGGTGATCTGGCCGGTAAAGCCAGCGGCGTTTTCAGCCGTGCAAAAGAAAAAGCCATGGAAACGGTTGATGACCTGACCAACGGCGATGATGATGCACCGGCAACAACATCCTCTTCTGACCTGTCAGGGCGTTTGCGCGATGTGATTAACGAGCTTGTCGAAACAGACGGCAAACTCAGCAGTATGTCTTTGCGCACCGTTGTCAGCGAGTTGAACAGCATTGCCGATCATATTGACGGTGGCGCACAGAACCGCAAAAAGCAGGGCTTTAACCGCTAATTCATCTCTTTATCCATGTTAGAGAGCGCGTGCTCTAATAATCGACGCGCGCGAAATATAAACCATGCGCGGGCGCGGTTGCCGCTGCTTTTGTCCGGTCACAAGCGGCGAGAATTTCCGCGATTTTTTCCGGCTGCCATTTCCCCGTTCCCACCGGCACGAGTGACCCGACAATATTACGCACCTGATGATACAGGAAAGACTTCGCCTCAACTCTGACGCTGATTGCCTGCCCTGCCCCGTAAGCCGCGTCCGCATCCTCTGTGACCTCGACAAGGCTCACCGTACGCAGCGGTGAATTGGCCTGACATCCCGCAGCACGAAAAGACGAAAAATCATGATGTCCCAGCAGATGCTGCGCTCCGGCATTCATGGCAGTAATATCCAGCCTGTCACGCATATGCCAGACCCTGTTCCGCAGCAGCGCCGGCGGCGCAGCGCGCGCGGCCAGAATGCGGTAAATATAAACACGGTTTTGCGCACCGAAACGGGCGTGAAATTCCTCTGAGACAGGTTCCGCCGTCACCACCGAGATACCGTGATGCCGCTGTTCACGCAATTTCGCATTCACGGCATCGCGCACGGTTTTTTCCGTGGACTCCCGTTCCAGATCGAAATGTGCAACTTGCCCCAGCGCATGCACGCCTGCATCCGTGCGTCCGGCGACAGACAGGCGCGGACTTTCTCCGGAAAAGGCAAAAACAGCCTCTTCCAATGCCTGTTGTATGCTCATGTCATGTTGTTGAAATTGCCAGCCCGCATAGAGGGAACCGTCATATTCCACGGTTATTTTCCAGCGCTGCGTCATGAGATTAGTTCATCATGGGGGTCAGAGTATAAACCGTGTTATTTCTTTGAACGGTCGGAGATTTTCTTGATTTCACGCTCGACCAGCTCCTCCACCAATCCGGGAAGGCGGCGATCCAGCCATTCTTTCAGCATCGGACGCAGCAGTTCACGCGTGATATGTTCCAGCGTAATACGGCCTGCCGGAGAAATGCCTGCAGCGCGGTGTTCCTCGACAAACATGTTTTCCGCCAGTTTTGCCATCGCGCCGACAGCAGCATCTTCCGTATCTTCGGAAATCAGGCGGCTGTCATCACTATCCGTCATATCGCCTTCAATATCGGCGGGCTCGTAATCATCATCCGGCGCATCCATAGAGATATCCGCAGCGCCGCCCTCTTCGACCACATCGCGCAATTCCAGAACATCACCGTCATCAACAGCCTGTTCCGTCACATCGCCTTCGATATCGGCGGGCTCGTAATCATCTTCCTCTTTCGGCAGGTCGACATCACCGGCTTTGTCTTTATCCGCCTCGACATCCATGATCACATCACCGGCATCATCACCATCATCGTCGTCGTCATCAGAAATGATCTGACGAATGGATTCGAGGATCTCCTCGATCGAAGGCTCCTCCGCCGTGGCCTGGTCCGCTTTTTTATCTGCCATGATTTTCAGTGCACTTTGGTTTAAAAATGTTAATCCCGTATCTTCCCACTATAGCCTATTTTCGTTTTGCGTCAAAAACTTTTAAAGCTGCATTAATCCAAAACGCACCGCCTGCATCACGGCATAAACACGTGAGGAGGTGTTAAATTTTTTCATGACATTGCGCAGATGGAAAAGCACTCCTGCCTCGGACAAGCCGAGGATAACACCGATTTCCCATGTTGTTTTCCCCTGCGCGCACCATTTCAGCACTTCTTTCTCCCGCTCCGTCAAGGTCACCGCCTCCTGCGTCGGCGGAACCGATTGTTGCTCCAACCCGATGAAAGAAGCGTAAAACTGCTGACAAGCGGCATTGACCAGCGCAAGCGTATCGCGGGAAATATCGCTGCCGCCTGCGGCGCTGCTCGCCGCACCGATCCCTGCAATCGCCCCCATCGGGCCGCGCATCGGGATCGCGATGCCGTGATAAAGCCCCGCTTCACGTGCCTCGTCCATGACTTTCTGCTGATCCGGCATCAATGGCAGCTTGTCTTCCAAAAAAGACCATGTAAAGGGAGCCGGTGCCTGCACGACATATTGACGGACAGGATCAACATCTTCGTATTTCTTATCGGCATAATAGGCCATCCACTCGCCGGGATAATTCCGCATAATACCGTGACCTGCGGATTTGCCGATCGAGGGGTGATCCGTCATCAAGCTGAACAGGACGCGGTCAAAACCGTAATTGGACATGACGTTTTCAAGCAGGGCGAAAAGCTGCTCGACTGTTTCGGCTTTGCTGGTTTGCTCGATAAATTCTATCAGATCCACGCCGCTGCCCGCATCTTTCGGTTTGCGTCAAAGAAAGCATCCCCCGCCATCAGGGGATAATCCGCATATCTGTCTATTATTATCGGGAAGTTTTTACTGAAATGCAACTTCGGTAAAGCTGCGCAACTTACGGCTGTGTAATCTCTCTTTACCCATTGCCCGCAGTTTTTCCATGGCCAGCAAACCGATTTTCAAGTGCTGGTCAACGCGTTCGCGGTAAAATTCATCCGCCATACCCGGCAGTTTCAATTGCCCGTGCAGC
This sequence comes from Alphaproteobacteria bacterium, assembly GCA_006226225.1. GTDB lineage: Bacteria > Pseudomonadota > Alphaproteobacteria > Micavibrionales > CSBR16-224 > CSBR16-224. The sequence continues at coordinate 2,550 of SBHI01000093.1, read as the reverse complement.
GGCTTGTCGGAAACGCAGAGCAGCGTGCCGTAAGGAACGCGGAAGCGGAAACCGTTTGCGGCAATGGTCGCAGATTCCATATCCAGCGCAATCGCGCGGCTTTGGCTGAAATGCCACATCAATTCCTTTTGGTCGCGCAACTCCCAGTTACGGTCATTAATGCTGGCGACCGTTCCCGTGCGCATAATCCGTTTAAATTCGTAATCATCCAGCCCTGTGACTTCGCTCATTGCCGAAGCCAGCGCCAACTGGATTTCCGACAAGGCCGGAAGCGGTACATGCAAGGGCAGGTCGTCATCCAAAATCGCATCTTCACGGATATAGGCATGCGCCAGCACATAATCGCCCAGACGCTGTGAATTCCTTAAGCCCGCACAATGCCCCAGCATCAGCCATGCATGCGGACGCAAGACCGCGACATGGTCGGTAATATTTTTCGCATTGGACGGGCCGACGCCGATATTGATCATGGTAATACCCGAACCGTTTGCCCGTTTCAGGTGATAGGCGGGCATTTGCGGAATACGGCTCATCGTGCCGCCTTCAATACGCGGGAAGCCGTCTTTGCTCATCCCGCCGGGTAGATTGGCATTATGGGTGATTTTATTGCCGGGCTCGACAAAAGCCACATATTCCGACCGCTGTTTTGCCAGCTCCTTTTCTTCCGTATAGGACATCAGGCGCATGCCGTTGCGGATAAATTCATCGATATAGAACTGATAGTTCGTATAAATCACGAAATTCTGAAAATGCTCGGAAGAGGTTCCCGTGTAATGTTTCAGCCGCTGCAGGCTGACATCCACACGCGGCGCCGTAAATAAGGATAAAGGCTGCACATCCGCCCCCTCCCCGCCATCCAGCAGATAAATACCGTTGGCGATTTTATCATCCATCATACTGAGATCGGGTAGATCAAACAGCAGCGGCAGCGCATCCAGTTTTGCTGAAGACAGTTCGCCTTCCAGATAAAAATCCTCTCCCAAGGCGAAATGCAGCGGGATCGGCACATCGCTGACACCGATTTCCAGTTTGGCGTCACTATGATTTTCGCATAGCAGGGTCAGTTGTTCCTTGAAATAATGGTCAAATATATCGGGGCGGGTCACGGTTGTCGAATACACGCCCGGCTGGGTGACAAAACCATAAGATAGGCGGCGGTCAACCGATGGATAGGTTTTGGTTTTAAACAGAATATAGGGATAATGCGCGGTGGAGCGTTCCGTCGGCAAGCCCTCTTTATTGCAAAAATCATCGAAGCGGCGGCGCAGATAGGTGACGTTTCTGTCATAAATTTCCTTGATATGCTGCAACGCCTTGTCAGGACTGCGAAACACCTTGGTGCTGCGTCCGGGTCTGATCGGTGAAGGGTAACGTGTGGGCATTGCAAAGAAACCTTGAAATATTCGAAAAATACGCATCGCAGAAAAGCGAAACGTTATCAGACAGTATCACATAAATGTTAAGTTTTTGTAACAGAATTTACGGGCGCGGTTTTTAAGACTGGCCGAGCCCCATCAGGGAGCGGGCAAAAGAAACCGCATCAAAGGGACGTAAATCATCCACACCCTCGCCGATGCCGATGGCATGAATCGGTAGGCCGAATTTCTGCGCCAGTGATACAATCACCCCGCCTTTTGCCGAGCCGTCGAGCTTGGTCATGATCAGCCCCGTCACATCAACGGTTTTGCCGAAGATATCAACCTGATTATGCGCATTCTGGCCGACCGTCGCATCCAGCACCAGCAGCGTCGTATGCGGCGCGGTTTCGTCATGTTTTTTCAAGACGCGCACAACCTTTTCCAGCTCCGCCATCAGATCGGCTTTATTTTGCAAACGTCCTGCCGTATCCAGCATCAGAATATCCATATTCTGACTTTTGGCGGCCTCATAAGCTTCATAGGCCAGCGCGCCTGCATCTGCGCCTGTTTCCTTGGCAATCACCGGTGCGCCTGTGCGGTCGCCCCAGACTTTCAGCTGTTCAACGGCAGCGGCACGGAAGGTATCACCCGCAGCCAGCATGACTTTTTTGCCCTGCGCGCGGTAATGATGCGCCATTTTGCCGATGGTCGTGGTTTTCCCTGCGCCGTTCACGCCCGCGACCAGCACAACGCAAGGCCCGCCGCTTTCCGGTGCTTCCAGCACCAGCGGCTGCATCACAGGTTCCAAAATAGCCGCGATTTTTTCCGCCAGAAATTCGCGCACTTCTTCACCTGTGATTTCCTTGCCGAAACGTTCTTTGGAGAGTGCCTTCGTCAAGGACACAGCCGTTTCGGGGCCGATATCGGCGATAATCAACGCCTCTTCCAGCTCCTCCAGCATTTGCGTGTCGAGCTTTTTCTTGGTGAAGACTGCGGTGATATTTTCCGTCAGTTGCGAGGAGGTTTTGCTCAGCCCCTGCGTCAAGCGGGAGAACCAGCCTTTTTTCTCTTCCGGTTTTTCTTCGGCAGGCGCTTCCGTTACAGGCTGTGTTTCCGCGACAACCTCAGGAACGGGCTGCGGTTCGGGTTCGGGTTCGGGTTCGGGTTCGGGTTCGGGTTCGGGCTCGGGCTC
>SBHI01000067.1 GCA_006226225.1 Alphaproteobacteria bacterium | reverse complement strand
CTGGCCAAAGACGGGGATTCGATCTCTCAAATGAGCGAATTGATGCGTGTCAGCGGCAATGCCCGCGCCATTTTATCGGCGGAACGCGTGGCCTTAAATTTCGCCGGACGATTGTCAGGCATTGCCACAAAAACCGCAGCGTTCGTTGCGGCGGCAGGCGCGCATAAGGCGCGCATCTGCTCCACCCGCAAGACGACACCCGGCCTGCGCATGGCGGAGAAATACGCCGTGCGTATGGGGGGCGGTATAAATCACCGCCTTGGTCTGGATGATGCCATTCTGATTAAAGACAACCATATCGCCATTGCCGGCGGCATCCACCCCGCACTGGATGCAGCACGCGATGCGGCAGGGCATATGGTCAAAATCGAGATCGAAGTTGATACGCTGGCACAGCTGGAAGAAGTGCTGGCCAATGGCAGTGCCGATATCGTTATGCTGGATAATATGCCGCCCAAAATGCTGGAAACAGCCGTAAATATGGTGCAGGGGCGGTTTTTGACCGAAGCTTCCGGCGGTGTGACACTGGAAACTGTCGGGACCATTGCCGCCAGCGGTGTTGACCTGATTTCCGTCGGCGGATTGACGCACAGCGCCCGCTGCCTCGACATCGGACTCGACTTTTCCGCGGCGTAACGGCGTTTACGCCATTTATTTTTTGCCAAAACCATGCTATAAGTGACGCCGGTTCTATCAACATTCAGGAGGCGTCGTTTTCAAGTGACGGATTTTTACGCAAAGCTGACCGCCGTTTTCACCCTGTTTCTGACTGCATTTGCGCTCGGCATGTTTCCGGCTGCGGCAAATGCCGCCAATTCCGGTACGCTGGTACCTGCGACATCCTCATGGCCTGTCAAACGCGTTGTTCTGGATGATGCGCCGCCCTATTGCAGCATGCGTAACGACTTCCCCGACGCCAATGTTTCGCTGATCTTCGCCCGTGACGGCGAGGACAACATGTCACTGGCGATCGATTTCTACGAAGATTTACTGGAAACAGGTGCGAAATACTCCCTGAGCATGGTTATTCCCGGTCAGGCGCAGCGCACGATCGTTTCCGATGCCGTCTCTCCGCGCATTATGGTTGTGCAAATGGGGCAGGATTTCGGCTTTCTTGACAGTTTCGCACGCGGCAACAGCCTGCGTATCCGCACGCCGGGCGCACATCTGCATTTTGCACTCGAAGGAACACTGCAAAGCATAGAGGACTTCGATGATTGCACACACGGATTGCACGACCCCGCCGCCCCTCCTGCAAGAACAGCCATTGCCGTCACACATGAAAAAATTGCCAGCGAATTGCCGCAGCGCAAACCGGTTGCTGTTAAATTCACAGATGCCGCGCCGCTGCCGCAAGAGCAGGTCGCCCGTATCGAGGCCGTACCGCCGCATGATGGCGTTCCGGTACAACAGCCTACGGCCGCGGTGATTGCCGCAGCAACGCAAACGCCTCCGCTCCAGCCGAATGACACGCTGGAAACCATGCTGCAATCCGCATTGGAAATTTCCGCACTGAACACCATGCATAAAAATGAAGGCATCTATTCCTGGCGGCAGAAAAAACTGTTCGGCAATGCCCAGATTTTCAACTGGCCCAAAAACAAAAGTTTCATGGATATGGTCAAACAATATCTTGCGCGCGCCAAGGCACGCTGCGGGGGAGACTACGCCTTTAATACCGCCGATGCGCTGGCACTGTCCGGCGGCAATATCTATGTCAGCGGTAATATCGCCTGCATCGGTGACGGGCTGGATAGCGCAGCAGCACTTTTCTTTCACGGGCATGATGAGAAATTCACCGTCATCAGCCATGAGGGGCGCAGCACCGACCTTCCCAAGGCCATCGCCATGCGTGACCGTTTGTCTACCTATGTCGTACAAACACAGACCCGTTAAGGCAGGTTAAGGTTTCTTTCACATGACATGTGATAAAATGTGATGACAGGCAACGCAATACCGGAAGGTTTCAAATTGGGCATGGATGACATCAAAAAAACAGAAGATTCTGCAGCGGAAGGTTACCTGACCGGACGGTTGCTATTGGCAACGCCTGTCTTGCGCGACAGTGGTTTTGAAAAAAGCGTTGTCTATGTCTGTTCGCATGATGCGCGCGGCGCGATGGGAATTGTCGTCAACCAGCCGCTGAAGCTTGTGGAATTCCGCGATATTCTGACCCAGCTGAAACTGGACGGCATTGAAATCGATTCCGGTCTGCTGCCTGATGTACATTTCGGCGGGCCTGTTGAAATGACACGCGGCTTTGTCCTGCATTCCACCGACCATGTCCATCAAGATACCGTCGTGCTGGACAAAAATGTCGGCATTACCGCCACCATCGAAATTTTACAGGATATCGTCATGGGCTGTGGGCCTAAAAACAGCATTTTCGCCCTCGGCTATGCCGGATGGGGGGAAGGACAGCTGGAACAGGAACTGCAATCAAATGCCTGGCTGTCGATTGAGGCGGATCCTGCCTTGATTTTCGATACAAAGGTACATGACAAATGGGAGCGGGCACTGGAAATTCTCGGTGTCTCCCCCGCGCAGCTGTCCAGCATTACCGGACACGCTTGAGGCAACACCTCGTCAGCTTTAATAATTTTCTCTATCTTCCAGCAGAATCTCGCGCTTGCCGACATGATTGGCGGCACTGATCAACCCGTCTTTTTCCATCTGTTCGATGATACGGGCGGCACGGTTATAGCCGATCTGTAAATGCCGCTGGACAAAGCTGGTCGATGCTTTGCGTTCACGGATAATCAGCGCGACAGCTTCATCATACAGCTCGTCATATTCGCTGCCGCCGCCTGCGGCGATCCCTTTGAACATGTCGTCTTCACCGCCGACGGTCACGCTGTCGACATAGTCAGGCTCGCCCTGCTCTTTCAGGTAGGAGACGACATTTTCCACTTCATCATCATCAACAAAGGGGCCGTGAACGCGGATGATTTTCTCACCGGAGGGCATGAACAACATGTCACCGCGTCCCAGCAATTGTTCCGCACCGCCGTCACCCAGAATGGTGCGGCTGTCGATTTTCGAGGTAACCTGAAAACTGATCCGTGTCGGGAAGTTTGCCTTGATCACGCCGGTAATAACATCGACGGAAGGACGCTGCGTCGCCATAATCAAATGGATGCCCGCCGCGCGTGCCATCTGCGCCAGACGCTGGATACAGGCTTCGACTTCCTTGCCTGCCACCAGCATCAGATCGGCAAATTCATCGACGATCACAACAATGAACGGCAATTCGACCAGCGGGATCGGTTGTTCTTCAAAAACAGGCTTGCCCGTTTCATGGTCAAAACCGGTCTGAACACGGTTGGTCAGCACTTCGCCTTTTTTACGGGCTTCCTTAATGCGCTGGTTATAACCGTCGATATTGCGCACACCCAGTTTCGACATGGCGCGGTAACGGTCTTCCATTTCGCCAACCGCCCATTTCAGCGCCGTCACCGCTTTATGCGGCTCGGTCACAACCGGTGTCAGCAAATGCGGGATATCGTCATAGACGGAAAGCTCCAGCATTTTCGGATCAATCATGATCAGGCGGCATTGTTCAGGCGACATTTGATATAGCAATGATAAAATCATCGTATTGACGGCAACGGATTTACCCGAACCTGTCGTACCCGCCACCAGCAAATGCGGCATTTTGGCCAGATCGGCAATTACCGGTTCGCCGCCGATATTCTTCCCGAGCACCAGCGGCAGTTTTGCGCCGGTCTTTTCGTATTCGCGCGTCGTCAGCAATTCTTTTAAGAACACCGTTTCGCGTTTCGCATTCGGCAGCTCGATCCCGATGGCGTTTTTGCCCGGAATAACGGCAACACGAACCGTTGTCGTGCTCATTGAACGGGCAATATCATCGGCCAGATTAATCACGCGTGAGGATTTCGTCCCCGGCGCAGGCTCCAGCTCGTACAATGTGACAATCGGCCCCGGATTAACGGCAACCACCTGCCCGTCCACACCGAAATCATTCAGCACGCTCTCCAGCAATTCGGCATTGCGCTGCAAGGCTTCGGGGTTGTGATCGGGATTTTGTGCCGCAGGCGGTTCGTCCAGCAGATCCAGCGTCGGCAGCTGCCAGCTTTGCCCGTCATCACCCGCAAGCGGCAGTGCGGGCTGTTTTTCTTTTTCCACACGCGCGCTTTTTTGTGCGGGTGCGGCTTTGCGCGGGTTCACCACCGGCGGCGATTTCAGTACCGTTTCGATATTTCCACGGGCTTCCATGTCTTCCGCGCCGCGTGTCACTGCCACGCGTTTTGCCGGTTGGGAAGCGCCATTCTCTCCGCCTTTGCGGCGCAGGGAGGCCAGTTTAGACAGCAGGCCAAGCGTTTTCGACACGCCAAGCGCCGCCGTACCATACCCCGTATAGGCAAGCTTATAAAAGCCGTACAGCCAATGCTGCAGCGTCACGCCCAGCGCATAGCTCAGCGAAAAGACCGCCAGCGTAAAACAAACGGCGGCAATCATCGGAAACAGCGCTGCAATACCGATACCTTGCAAAAATCCTGTCAAAGCGTTCAGCATCACCACGCCGACACTGCCGCCCAGATGCATCCCCATCAGCCAGCCGGGGAAACCCGGAATAGCAGCAAAACCGACTCCTGCCGCCATCACACCTGTCAGAAAAGCCGTCAGACGCGACCAGCCGCCGGACAGCGGATAACGCATCAGAATACGCCAACCCGCCGCAATCATCACCAGCGGGAACAACATGGACACCAGACCGAAACATTGCAGAAAAATATCGGACAGATAGGCGCCGCCGCGTCCCATCAGATTATGGATGACATCGCCCGTTCCGGCGCTGTTCAAAGACGGGTCAGCCGGATGATAGCTGACCAGCGATGCCGTAAACATCAACCCCGCAACACACAGCACAACCCCCAGCGTATCTACGGCGCGCGCAGACAGAAATGCCCGGAATTTTTCGGGTAAAAAGTCGCTGCGGCCTCCCGCTTGTTTTTTTCCGCGCATCAGATAAGTGCGTACAGACGTGCTCATGGTCAGATCATCCTTGTTCAAACAGGTGAAAATTGAGGGTTTCGCTTAGAATGAAACCTGAAGAGAAATTGGCATTGAACCGCGGGAGTCCGCGTCTTTATAGTTTAGCTGTTTCTGCGGCTTTTGGCAAGGAGAGGACACCGCCCGTCATCTCTTCGCGCACGCCGGTGGTGCCGGGGAAAGAAATCGGCAAGCCCAGCATATTGCGTACCGCCATATAGGCGAAGCCTTCCGCCTCCAGCGTATCGCCATTGGTGTCGATAGACTCGACAGGCTCAACCGAAGCACCCAGACGCTGCGACAACCGCGCCATCATATGCGCATTATGCCGCCCACCGCCGCAAATCAGCCATTTACGCGGCGCTTCGGGCAATAATTCGACAATGCGGGTAATACCTTCAACGGTAAATTCCGCCAAGGTTGCCGCGCCGTCTTCCACAGAGAGATGTTCCACCACAGACGGATCAAACGCATCACGATCCAGAGATTTCGGCGGCGGCATCGAAAAGAAAGGATGAGAGAGCAGCTTTTTCAACGCGGCTTTATCGACCTTGCCCGCAGCAGCCGTTTCGCCGTTTTCGTCCCGCGCTGCGCCGGTTTTCTGGCGCATCCAGTCATCCAGCATCGCATTGCCGGGGCCGGTATCACAGGCCAACATATTGCCGCGTTTATCAATCCATGTCAGATTGGCAACACCGCCGATATTGACGAACGCCACCGGTTTATCCAGTTTTTTTGCCAAGGCGCGGTGATAAACCGGAATCAGTGGCGCACCCTGCCCGCCCGCCTTCATATCGGCGCTGCGGAAATCATTGACGACTTTTACACCCGTCATATCGGCCAGCATCTGTCCGTCACCGATTTGCCATGTCCGTCCCTTTTCCGGCTCATGCAGGACAGTCTGGCCGTGCATGCCGATGACATCCACTTCCTTCACATCTAGCCCCATTTTCAACAGAAGATTTTCCAGCGCCAGCGCGTGCATCTGCGTCAAGGCGACACCGACGGCCTCCAGCCTTTCCTTATCCTGACCGCGCAGAACGGTTTTCAGCAAGTTATGAAAGTCGTTTTCATACGGGATCAGCGTGAAACCGATTAGACGCGTAAAATCCTTGCCATCCGTGCGAATGGCGGCAACATCCAGCCCGTCCATCGAGGTTCCCGTCATCATACCGACGGCAATATAGGTTTTCTCAGGATATTTTTCGTCTTGCGCCATTTTTCTTCACCCCTTCTCTCATAAGATGGCACAAAACACAGAGTCGCGACAAGAAAAACGGAAAAATACATTGACATAACCCCTATATATTTGTTATGTTAATTCACTTTTGCAAAAGAAAAACGGGCAGTCAGAATATGACGGAAAATACAAAACCGAATATCAAATATAAAATCGGTCAAACCTTTGGCACACCGCTGGCGTGGATTCTTTGTTCCGCCGCCGCGACTGCGGTAAATTTTGCCGTGATTCCCGCTGTAATGGACAATGATATCGCCGCCCCCGACCAGACCGGAACGGCGATAGAACAAAGCGTGCTGAATCAGCATCACAGCGCCTTTGACGCACTAAAACAAATGAAAGCCCAGATTGAGCTGAACGAGGCCAAAGCCGCCGCAAGCGGCAGCAGCGCCGCCGTGGACGAGCTGAAAACAGCCTTTGGCGACAAAGCACTCAACGCATATATGGATTTATATCTTTCCGGCGCTTCCGCCACAGAGGGCGCCGCCATCAGTGAAGAAAGTTTTGAAACACTGCGTGCCGAATTTGCAAACGAGATCATTGCCCCCTCTACCCTCGGCTTCCACGATCATATTGCCGCGGGGATGCTGGATGAAACCCTTGCCGCAACGTCCTTAAATCAGGAGACGGAACTGGATAAATTCCAGACCGTCAAAGCGCTGGACGGTAAGCTGGGCGACTTCAATGACCAGCAATCAAAGCCTTTTGCCGCCGCCGGAGTCGCCAGCCTTGGTACATTGATGCTGTTTTTCTTCTTATGCGGGCCAACGATGGCCTCACGCTGGCGCTATTCGGAACCTGAACGCGTGCCGGTCAAAAAGCCGCAAAAGAAATACGGCCAACATTAACGGGGAAAAAATGAGTAAGAAAGATACAAAACCCAATATCAAACGCGTTATTGCCGATACATTCGGCACCGGCCCCAGTTTGGTCATTTCCACCGCGATTGCCGCCGCTATTTCCTTTGGTACCATCCCCGGCATGCTGGATAGTGATGTCGCCACACCCGACAATACCGGTACGGCAATGGAGGAAAGCATTACCGCACAGCATCAGGCCGATTTTGCAGCCTTGCAGGAAATGAAATCACAGATCGGCTTGCTGGAAGCCGAGACCGCCTTCACCGGCGGCAGTCAGGAATTGACGGATTTAAAAACCGCTTTCGGTAAACAGGCCGTTGCTGCCTATATGAATCTATACCTTGAGGGCGCAAACAATGAAGGCGCGGCTTTGAGCGAACAGAATTTTGAGAAACTGCGGACGGAATTCACCGAAACAATCGCCAATCCGGCGGAATTCGGTTTTCAGGAAAATATCAGCGCAGCCATGCTGGATGAAACACTGGCAAAGACTGACCTGAACATGCAAGACGGCACCGACCGTTTTGAGACGGCAAAACAACTTGACCAGCAACTGGCCACAGCACTGGAAGATGAAACGGCGAAAAAAGACAATGCTTTCACCGCACCGCTGGTGGCAAGCGTGGGATCTTTCCTGCTGCTCTTCATGCTGTCCGGCTTTGTAAGCGATACATGGGGGTAC
>SBHI01000105.1 GCA_006226225.1 Alphaproteobacteria bacterium | reverse complement strand
ATGGGCGATTTTTCCCGAAAGGCGTGCGATCATTTTAAAACTCTTCCTTGCGTATAAAGGGCAGCAGTACTGCCGTGATGGGCGTGGCAGACGGCAACGGCGAGTGCGTCTGCCGCATCCTCTGATTTGATTTCAATGCCGGGCAGCAGCGTGCCGATCATCATTTGCACTTGTCCTTTTGCGGCGTGGCCTGTGCCGACCAGCGATTTTTTAACAAGATTGGCGGCATATTCGGCGACCTCCAACCCGGCTTCCACCGGAGCAAGAAAACAGGCACCGCGCGCCATGCCAAGTTTTAATGTCGAGGCACCGTTTTTATTGACAAAAACTTCCTCGATAGCTGCTTGCTCAGGAGCGTGCTCACCGATAACACGCACCAGCCCTTCACGTAGAGCCAGCAGGCGTTTGGAAAGCGGCAGTGACGGGGAGGGGGAAATCACACCATGCGCGATATGGGACAAATGTCCGCTTTGAAAACGGATAACGCCCCATCCGGTATGACGCAGGCCGGGGTCTATGCCGAGAATTCGCATGGCTTCGCTTCCTAAAAATATTTAAGGCGACCGTTATTGTAATTATTATCCGGCAGCCATCAGTTTTTCCATGACCGCATCATCAATTTCAAAATTTGCGGATACGGATTGTACATCGTCGCTGTCTTCCAGCGCATCGATCAGTTTCAGCAATGTGGCAGCCTGTTCCTCTCCGAGGGAAACTGTGTTTTGCGGCAGCCATGTCAGTTCGGCCGATTCTGGCGTGCCGAGCTTTTCTTCAAGAGAGTCGCGTGCGGCGGCAAAACCGTCAGGCGCAGTCGTGATTTCATAGAATTCGCCGTCATTGTCGACATTATTGGCACCTGCCTCGACAGCGATTTCAAAGACCTGATCTTCTTCAGCGGCGGCAAGTGGATAGGTAATCAGCCCGACACGGTCAAACATAAAGCTGACCGAGCCCGTTTCACCGAGTGCGCCACCGTTTTTGCTGAAGGCGGTACGCACTTCCGATGCTGTGCGGTTGCGGTTGTCGGTCAGCGCATCAACGATAATCGCCACACCGCCCGGGCCATAGCCTTCATAGCGGATATCTTCGTAATTATTCGCGTCATCACCACCCGGACTGCCGCTTTTTACGGCGCGGGCAATGCGGTCATTGGGCATATTGGCGGATTTGGCCGCAGCAATGGCGGCGCGCAGACGCGGGTTCATATCAGGGTCGGGCATGCCCAGTTTTGCGGCAACGGTAATTTCCCGTGCCAGTTTATTAAAGGCTTTGGCGCGCTTCTTGTCTTGCGCGCCTTTGCGGTGCTGAATATTTTTGAATTTGGAATGTCCGGCCATTTTTGTACTTTTTGGAACTTGTTTGACGGTTTTAATATGCCCTCATCATAGCATTCCTGCGGCAGGACGGGCAAGGCTGAAAATATTCCTGCGGGATGAAAAGGGAGGGCTTGTATAAAATTTTCGCCTGCGCCATAATGATGAAAGTTAAGAAATAGTTAACGTGAAATATGACATGAGTCTGCGCAGGAAAAACAAACAATCCACCTTCCGCACCGGCCTCGTCTGCGCTGCGGCGCTGACGGTTTTTCTGGCCGCTGGCCCCGTTTTAGCCGATGGTATGCCTCCCGGTTATACGGAAGAGATGACGCCGCTGGATCGTGCGTTGATGGATATCAACGGTATCGAGCCCGATGGTGATAGCGCACCTGTGCCACTAACGCCGCAGGAACAGGAGGTTGAACCCGTACAGGCCAAGCCGCCTGCGCCGGAAGCTGATAAAACGGCGGAACAAGAGCCCGCACCGCAAACTGCCGCACCGGAAAACCGGATTGTACATGTGCAGGAAGGCACGTCTTTCTTTGGTCTCAGTCTTGGCGTGTATGATGCTTTCACCAATGGTCAACTGGCAGGTGCGTTCAATTTTGAATTCCAGCCCGGTGTGCGCATTATCGGTAAATTACAGCCGATCTTCGGTGCGATGCTGGCTTCCAACGGGGCGATGTTCGGTTATGCCGGGGTCGGTCTGCCGCTGGATGTGACGGAAAAAATCTTCTTTATGCCGTCGCTGGCTGTTGGTGCCTATAAAGACGGTGCAGGCGTTGATTTGAAAAAGACGCTGGGCTACCGCCTTGGTGCAGAGATCGGAACGAAGCTTGCCAATGGCGCACGGCTTAGCCTTGACGCACATATGATTACCAATGGCAGATCGCTGAACCATAACGACCGCACCGAATTCATCGGCATCAAATACACAATGCCGCTCCAGAATTTCGGTCGTAAGAAAAAGCAAAAGCTGGAACGCCCTTATTAATAGAATATTTTATAGACGCAAAAAAAAACGCCCCCGTTTTGTGAGGGCGTTTTTGAATTATGGTGCTGCACCGTTTAGTTCAGCGGCTCGCCGTCAAAGGTGAAACGTTTGATCTCGGCAGTTTTGCGCAGATTTTGTACATATTGTTCCAGAACTTTCTGACCCAGCTTGCCTTTGATCTGGTCGGAAACTTCTTCCAGTTTCGGTGCTTCGCGTTTGCGCAGATCCTCAACTTTTACGACATGCCAGCCGAATTGTGTTTGAACCGGCTCTTTTGAATAAGCACCTTTTTTCAGGGCAAAAGCGGCTTTGCTAAATTCGGGAACCATTTCCTCTTTGGTAAAGTAACCCAGATCACCGCCATTGGCTGCGCCGGGGTCTTTGGAATGTTCTTTGGCCAGTGCTGCAAAATCGCCACCGGCATCCAGCTGTTTGATCAGCTCAATCGCTTCGTCTTTATTCGGAACCAGAATATGGCGGGCATGCATTTCCATTTTTTCGCCCAGCTCTTTTTTCAGCTTGGCATATTCGGCTTTCACTTCTTTGTCGCTGACGCCGGATTTGACTTTGCGCTCAAGATAAACGGCTTTCAGGATCTGGTCATGTGCGCTGGCTAGACGTTCTTTAACTTCCGGATCGTTTTCCAGTTTCGCCTTTGATACTTCCGCTTTCAGCAGGCGGTCGGTGATCATCTGGTCAATCAGCATCGGAAAAATCTGTTCGGCGGAAACCGGCATGTTCGGCGGCAGGTCTTTCATAATGGTCATGACATCGTTGCGTTTGATCTCCTCGCCATTGACGATGGCAACCGTCGGGTTTTTATTGCTGGCATCGGCTTTTTCTGCAGAAGCGCGGTGTGCCGTAAAGGCGAGACCCAGAACTGCAACAGAAAGCAGAACGGCAAGGCTGAAGCGTGTAATACGTGCTGACATAAGATTTCTCCTTAAAATTCTTGTCGTCATGGAATTGATGGAGACATTAATGGCAGGCTTTTACGGCAATTGCAAGGATGAATTTTGCATGCGGAATAGCGAGTAAATGCTTGTAACACGCGGCTCGGAGGTGTATAAAACTGAAGTATACAGGATGAAGACGATATGGAGAAGTTTATCAAGATGTTTGGCGCACTCGCTTACAAAATTTTTGGCAGCAGCAACGACCGTGTTTTGCGCGGCTTGCACAAGCCCGTGGATCAGATCAACGCTCTGGAACCCGAGATGGAAAAACTCTCGGATGAGGAGCTGAGAGGCCAGACGGCGAAGCTGAAGAAAAAGCTGGAAGAGGGTGCAACGCTGGATGATATTCTGCCGGAAGCTTTCGCAACGGTGCGCGAGGCGGCAAAGCGTGCGATTAATCACCGCCCCTTTGACGTTCAGTTGATGGGTGGTATCGTTCTCCATCAGGGAAAAATCGCCGAGATGCGCACGGGTGAAGGTAAAACCCTTGTCGCCACACTTCCTTCCTATCTGCATGCGCTGACCGGAAAGGGCGCGCATGTCGTAACGGTAAACGATTATCTGGCACATCGTGACGCGGACTGGATGCGCCCGGTTTTTTCTGCGCTGGATATGACGGTTGGCTCCATTGTTGCCAATCTCTCCGATGCGGAACGCCGTGCTGCCTATAATTGCGATATCACATACGGCACCAATAATGAATTCGGCTTTGATTATCTGCGCGATAATATGAAGATGCGTCTGGAAGATATGGTGCAGCGCGAATTTAACTTTGCACTTGTCGATGAAGTTGACTCAATCCTGGTTGATGAAGCGCGGACGCCGCTGATTATCTCGGGTGCTGTTGAAGATGTCGCGGAACTTTATATCGCAGTGGATAAAATCATTCCACATATGGTGAAAGACGATTACGAGATCGATGAAAAGGTCAAAAACCTGACCATGACTGAACGCGGTATCGACCATGTAGAAGAGCTGCTGCGTGATGCGGGATTGTTGACCGATGGTAATCTGTATGATCCGCAGAATGTCAGTCTTGTTCACCACGTTAATCAGGCGCTGCGGGCGCATAAGCTGTTTAACCATGATGATCATTACATTGTGAAAGACGGCGAAATTGTGCTGATCGATGAGTTCACGGGCCGCATGATGGAAGGACGCCGTTTGTCCGAAGGGCTGCATCAGGCCATCGAAGCCAAAGAGGGCGTGCATGTCCAGAACGAGAACCAGGTTCTGGCCTCGATTACCTTCCAGAATTATTTCCGCCTTTATCCGACATTGTCGGGTATGACCGGTACAGCCATGACCGAGGCAACGGAGTTTGAGGATATTTACGGGCTGCAAGTTGTGGAGATTCCGACGAATGTGCCGCAGATACGCCTTGACCACCACGATGAAATCTACCGTACCGCGGAAGAAAAATATGAAGCCATTTTAGAGGTGATAGAAGACTGTCATGACCGCAAACAGCCTATTCTGGTGGGGACAACCTCAATCGAACGGTCGGAATTTCTGTCCAAAATTCTGAAAAAGCGCAAAATCCCTCACAATGTATTGAATGCCCGCTATCATGAGCAGGAAGCCCATATTATCTCGAAAGCCGGTGAACCGGGTGCGGTGACGATTGCCACCAATATGGCAGGTCGCGGAACGGATATTAAACTGGGCGGCAATTTCGATATGCGCTGCGCGGATGAAATTCCGGCAGGAGCTGATGATCTGAAGCGTAAGAAAATGAAAGACAAAATCCGTGCCGAGATTGACGAGGCCGCGCTCCGCGTCAAGGAGCAGGGCGGTTTATATGTGATTGGCACCGAACGGCATGAATCCCGCCGGATTGATAATCAGTTGCGCGGACGTTCCGGACGTCAGGGCGATCCCGGTGCGAGTAAATTCTTCATCTCTCTGGAAGATGATCTGATGCGGATTTTCGGTTCCGAGCGTATGGATGTTTTTCTGCGCAAAATGGGCCTGCCGCATGGCCAGCCGATTGTGCATCCGCTGATTAACAAATCACTGGAACGCGCACAGAAAAAGGTTGAAGCGCAGCATTACGATATTCGTAAAAATCTGCTGAAATTTGACAATGTGATGAATGACCAGCGTAAAGTCATCTATGAGCAGCGCAAAGAAGTCATGTCATCTGATGATGTGTCCGATATTGTACGTGATATGCGCCATGAGCTGATTGAAGATCTCGTTGCAGCCCATATGCCGCCGGGCACTTATGCCGAACATTGGAATGTCGAAACCTTGAAGCATGAAACACACCGCCTGTTGGGTCTGGATGAGCTGCTAGAGGAATGGGCAAAGGAGGAAGGTGTTGCACAGGAAGAGATCCTTGAAAAACTGACCGACCATTCTGACCGCCGTATGGCGGAAAAAGCGGCCAGTTTCACACCTCCGGTGATGCGTATGGTGGAAAAAAGCGTACTACTGCAGCTGCTTGATCAAAGCTGGCGCGATCATTTGCAAAATCTTGAGCATCTGCGTCAGGGAATTTTCCTGCGTGCCTATGGTCAGAAAGACCCGTTGAACGAGTATAAATCAGAAGCATTTTCGATGTTCGAGGAAATGCTCGACCATATGCGTGAAAATGTCACTATGGCTTTAAGTCTGATCGAAGCGGGGCCGGAATCACGCATTCCGTCGATGCCGTCCAGCGACACGATCCGTACAACAGCAGGCCGCGGCGAAGGTTTGGTGCCTGAACAGGGAGCGGGTGAAGGTGATGCTGATATGGCAGGCACCTACGTGAAGCCCGATTTTGATGCAAAGGATCCGACAACATGGGGCGATACTCCGCGTAACGCCCCCTGTCCTTGCGGTAGCAAGCTGAAATACAAACATTGCCACGGCAAAAAGAAGTAATTTTTAAAGAGACATATTTTTAAAAAGGAGCAGAACATGACCGCACAACCGACAATTAAGGAAATTTACGAGACGATGGAATACGGCCCGGCTCCTGAAAGTGCGGATCATGCCATGTCATGGCTGACTGATCACAAACAGAAATTCGGCCATTATATTGACGGCAAATGGGTTCTGCCCAAAGACGGTAAATTTTTCAAAACCGTCAATCCGGCAACCGGAGAAAAACTGGCGGATGTACTGGACGGTACCGCAAAAGATGTTGATGTGGCTGTGAAGGCTGCACGGAAGGCACTGCCTTCATGGCAAGCTTTGTCGCCCTTCCGCCGTGCCAAACATCTTTACGCGCTGGCGCGCCTGCTGCAAAAACATGCGCGGTTGTTTGCTGTCGTTGAAACACTGGATAACGGTAAGCCGATCCGTGAAACACGCGATATTGATGTGCCGCTGGCGGCGCGTCACTTCTATTACCACGCAGGCTGGGCACAGCTTTTGGACACCGAGTTTCCGGGCTATGAGGCTTATGGCGTGGTCGGTCAAATTATTCCGTGGAACTTCCCGCTTTTGATGCTGGCATGGAAAATTGCTCCGGCACTTGCGGCCGGGAATACGGTTGTTTTGAAACCGGCGGAATTCACACCGCTGACTGCGGCACTGTTTGCGGAAATCTGCATCGAGGCCGGTATTCCCGACGGTGTGGTCAATATTATTCAGGGCGCAGGAAAAACCGGAGCGGCTCTGGTCGCACATGAGGGTGTTGATAAAATCGCTTTTACCGGTTCCACAGAAGTCGGTCGTATTATCCGTGCGGCAACGGCTGGCACAGGCAAGGGGTTGACGCTGGAACTGGGTGGAAAATCTCCGATGATCGTTTTTGATGATGCTGATCTGGATAGTGCCGTCGAAGGTGTTGTTGACGGCATCTGGTTTAATCAGGGCGAGGTTTGCTGCGCAGGTTCGCGCCTGCTGGTGCAGGAAGGCGTTGCCGAGAAAATGCATAAAAAACTGGCGGCACGGATGGAAAACTTCCGTGTTGGCGATCCGCTTGATAAGTCCATTGATATGGGCGCTGTCGTTGATAAAACGCAATACGATAATATCACCGCCATGATCAAACAGGGCGTGAAAGAAGGCGCGCAACTGATGCAGCCTTCTTGCGATATGCCGAAAAGCGGCTGGTTCGTGCCGCCGACAGTATTGGCAAATGTGTCACCTTCGGCAACGGTTGCGGAAAAAGAAATTTTTGGCCCTGTCCTGTCTACCATGACCTTCCGTACGCCGGAAGAAGCCGTGGCATTGGCTAATAACACGCGTTACGGTCTGGCAGCCGGTATCTGGAGCGAGAATATCAATCTGGCACTGGATCTTGCGCCGAAGCTGAAAGCGGGCGTTGTCTGGCTCAATTCCGCCAATCTGTTTGATGCGGCTTGCGGCTTCGGCGGCTACCGTGAATCCGGTTTCGGGCGTGAAGGTGGACGCGAGGGCATGTATGCTTACTTAAAGAAAAGCGTTGTGAAAAAACTCAAACCCTATGCGGCTTCCGAAGGCAAGGGCATTACCAAAAAACGCGGTTTGAAACCGGCACCGTCTGCCAACGGCTTTATTGACCAGACACCGAAATTCTTTATCGGCGGTAAGCAAACGCGCCCCGACGGCAATTACAATCTGTCGGTTCTGTCGCCTGAAGGGGAATTTGTCGGTCAGGTCGGTGAGGGTAACCGCAAAGATATCCGCAA
>SBHI01000204.1 GCA_006226225.1 Alphaproteobacteria bacterium | reverse complement strand
GAAACCGACAGCTGATGCGGGATTGTCGCGCCGTGTTGATCCGGCTTTGTTATTTGCTGCGGCAAAAAAGTTCTCCGTCTATGAAAGCAATCGCATGCGCCGCTTTCGATGGCGGCATCATTGATATATCACAGATGGTCGGGGGATGCTATGCCGTGTTATTTCCACAAATTGGTGTTTTTGGGAACACGCCAAAAGCTTTGCGCATTCATGGCGTAATAAGGCAGATAGCGGCTTTTGTCTTCTTCGATCAGGCGGCCGATTTCACTGCCGTCATTATCCAAGACGCGGAAATCCGTGTCCTTATGATTGGTGACAAGTTCCTCGATCCAGTCGGGTGTCAATGCGCTGGCAATTTTTGCGCCGACGCCTTTTTCCTTTACGTCTACCAGCAGGGTGGCGTGGTCGAGGATATTGTCATTCTGGTCGCCGACGGCAACAACATACATATGCTCGTCCGGTACACCGAGATACCTCAACGCAAAATATTTCAGGATGGCAAAATCATCGCAATCGCCTTTTTTGTGCCACAGCGTTTCAATGGGGGAGGCAAAGTAATCCCGTTTGCCGTAAAGGGCAGGGTCGGGCGTATATTCGATCAGGCGGTCGACAATGGCATCGACTTCCGTGGCCTGCTCTGCAATGGATTTGCCGCGCAGATGGTTTAGCGAGCGCAGCCATTGCTGCATAAAGGCGCGGTTGTCGCGGTCATCCATCAGCATTTCGTAACGCCCCAAAGCGGCATACCATTTATCAGCGATATCGACATTGGCAAAGAAATCGTTTTCCGCCTCTTCCCCCATCAGTTTGATGTTGCGGCGGTTATAAAGATCAACGTCTTTCAGTTCCTGCTCTTTCAGGAACGGGTTCGGATTCTGCATGTCCAGAACGGCATGGGTTTCCGCCAGTTCATTGAATTTTTGCGAGATGCTGTCGCCGATTTCCGGCACGTAATAATTTGCGGCACCCCAGGCGACAACAGTATAAAACGCCCATTTCAGTTTGCGGCTGTGTAGAAAGCCTTTCTTTTTCTGCGGCTTTTGCGGCGGCTTCTTCTGCGGTGCCGTCATTTGTCATGCCCCTTGCTGTTTCCGTGAAAATATTTGACATATTATAAGTATAGAGAGGCAAAGTCAAGGAAAAAGGGCGGCGTTGTCATCTTGGCGCACTGCCTGTTTTGGGTTAAGCTGTCGCCATGAGATACGTGATGCTTTTTCTTTGCTGTCTGATGTTGTTGCCTGCTGCGGCGCTGGCGCATGGCACGCATGATGACCACATGCCGCATGGACAGTTTTCCCTGATGGCGATTTTGGCAAATAAAGTCACGTTGCGTCAGGAAGGCGACTATCTGGTGATGCAGGGCAACGGTGTGCCCAATCACAGCACGGGACAATTCCCGGGGCCGGAAAATCCGCATGCTATTTCCGAACAGGATTATAAATTCCGCATTCCGGCGCATCCGCAAAAGGCGCAGGCGATTATTCCGCTGACCAACCGCATGGATTTTGGCGTGGCTTTGAACGGCGTGCCCTTTGATCCGGGTACGGCGGAATATTGGCGCAGAGATCGTAATTCCGGTTGGGTCGAGGAAGGCATCGTCAATGGCAAGCACCGCCTTGGCATCGACCAAAACGGCGGCCATGTCCAACCCAACGGCGCCTATCATTATCACGCCATGCCTGCCGATCTGGTCAAGGGCGAGGCTGTGCATATCGGCTATGCCGCAGATGGTTATAAAATCTATGCCGCCCCGCCCGGCAGTTATACGTCAAGCTATCAGCTGAAAAGCGGCACGCGTCCTGCAAATTCCCCCGCCGGAAAATATGACGGCACCTATACGCAGGACTTTACCTATGTGGAAGGCAGCGGTGATCTCGGCCGCTGTAACGAGATGGAGCTGGAAGGGGAAAGCGTTTATATGCTGACGGAAAGTTTTCCTTTTGTGCCGCGCTGCTGGATCGGGGAGCCGGATCGCAGCTTTGAAAAATCTCCGCCCGGTGGCAGCAGAGGTTTTGGTGGCTCGCGCGGAGGACGCCCTCCACCGCCGCGTGGCGTGCCGCCGCGCTTTTAATAATGCGGCGGTTTTTCGTTGCGCATTTGTTCGATAGAGGACAGCCCGTCATTCTCCGAAAGCCCGTCTTCGCTTAAGGTCTCGATTTTTTTCTGCAAGGCATCGACTTTTCTTTTCAGCACATCAATCACATCAAATTGCTGCGCCGCCATTTTGCTCAGCGTTTCAATCTGCAGCTCCTGATGCGCCAGTGCCTCTTCAATTGCATTGAGTTTTTCTTCTGTCATGGGCTTGCTCTGCTGTCTATCGTTATTTCGGCTTGGCAGAATTCGACGGTTTCGGCGCTTGTGCGGGGGCGGGTGCGAATTTCTGCTCCAGCTGCTCGTAAAAGGCTGCCAATTCATCCAGTTTATGCTCTTCGCCCGTCTGCAGATATTTGCAGGTGCCTGCGGCGAGTTCTTCGCGCATTTTATCCAGCATTTCATGGGCGCGGGGAATGGTCATCATTTTCTCCGGCGCATCGGGGTCGGTCATTTTCTGGTGGATGCCGGCCTTGAACGCTTTTTGCTCCTGCGCGGTCAGCGTATCTTGCGGCGCATTTTCAAAAATGATGCGTTTGGCAAATTCGGGGAAACGCGCAAGAGTCGGATTATCTTGCAAATCATCGGCAAAACGGGTGGTAAAACCGCGCATCAATTCCGCGCGCTGTTCCCAATCCGCTGCCTGAAATTCTTCACGCCATGTGCTCAACCGCGCTTCGACATCTTCCGGCAGATCGATATAAAGCTGTTTTTCAATCGCATCGGGGACGGGAATTTCCTCCTCCGCCAATGCGGCGGCCTGTGCGATTTTGGCCTGAAATTCCAGATTGTCGCGGATCAGTTCCGCACGTGCTTTCAGCGTTTCCTCATCCACACCTGCGGGCAGCAGGTCTTTTGATGTTTGCTCCAGCGGCATGAAAATCGGCTGTTTTTGCATCAACACTTTATAGAACGGGTTGTTTTTGACTTTTTTACCTGTGTCTTTGCCCAGCATGTCGACCAGCTCGCTCATCGGTTTGTCCATATAGTCTGCGGGGTCTTGGCTCAGGTCAAACAGAATTTCCTGACGCTCATAAGCATCATTTACGGCAACGGGCGCGACCATGTAATGTTTCATATTGCCCGCATAACCCTTGGCATAGGAAACGGCGGCATTCTCTTCCAGAAATTCTTTCACGCCTTCCTCGGTCACCATATTCAGCATTTGCTGCCACAGCTCCGGTGCGTCATCACGGATTTTCTTGGCAACGGCAATCGTGGCTTTGACATCGGCAACGGCCTCATGCGCTTCTTCTTCGGAGAATTCGACGCCGTTCTGGCGTGCGACGACCCCCAGAGAGATTGCAGGCTGCGGCGTTTTGTGGCGTGTTTTCTGCTCCAGCGTCAGGGCATCGGGTGCATGGACAATACAGGCTTGTACCAGTCGCATCACGTCAATGCGGCGGTTGCGATCTGTGTCGTCATCCTGTTTCTGAAAGGTCAGGGACGGATCCATGAGGGTTTGATGCAGGGCGGAGCGCAATCCACGCTCGTCAAAATCCATACTGTTATAGCCGGATGTTGTAATCGGCCAGTCATAGCTGCGCAAAAGCTGGTCAATCTCCTGCATCATGGTGAAGATCGTCTCTTCCTCATCTGTCAGTTGCTCCGGCGTAATGCCGGTAACCAAAAGCGCTTGCGGAGAGGGTACAACGGAAGGCTGCAAACGGCAGCGCAGGCTTTTTTCCTCCACGATATTCAGATCGTCATCGGTCACAACCAGCCCGACCTGAAGAATCTGGCCGAACTCTCTGTCAATATCCGTGGTTTCAAGATCGTAAAATATATACATGATGCTTATCCGCTGATGATGTGAAACTGCGTCATCCTAATGGCACAACATAGTTATGTCAAGTATATATTATGTCATCAGGGTGGTGCTGTTGATAATATTGACAAAAAGAGCAGGGCATTCCATTTTTACCCCATAAGAGAAGGAAATGAAAAAAAAATGAAAATATGGGTTGATGCGGATGCCTGTCCGAAAGTCATTAAGGAGATTTTATATCGTGCCGCCGACAGGACGGAAACGCAGGTGGTGTTTGTTGCCAATAAATGGCTACAGCTTCCGCAATCCAAATTTCTGATATTCAGGATGGTCGAACAGGGCGCGGATATCGCCGATGATAAAATCGCCGCAGAATGCGCGGCGGGCGATCTGGTGATCACGGCCGATATTCCGCTGGCAGCCCGTGTGGTGGAAAAAGGCGCTGCCGCCCTTGATCCGCGGGGAACCATGTACGGAAACCATAATATTAAACAGATATTGTCGATGCGCGATTTTATGGATTCCCTGCGCGGCAGCGGTATTGATACCGGCGGCGCAAACAGTTTCGGTCAGCGGGAACGTCAGGCTTTTGCCGATGAGCTGGACCGCTTTATCACCAAAGCGCAGCAGTCGTTTTAATCCGGCAGGACAGTGACGGCGAGCGGGCTGGGTTGTGCCCGTTTTTCATGGAAGACCAGATACAGCCCTGTGGCAATCAGCCCTGTGGCACCGATCATGACTGTAGTCGTCGGCAGTTCGTCAAAAATGATATAGCCTAAGAACACCCCCCAAACCATTTGCGTGTAGTGGAATGATGTGACGGATGCCGCCATCGGGGCGATCTGTAAGCCCTTGGTGACAAAAATCGCACCGAAAATGACCAATACGCCGTTCAGGACAATCAGCCATATGTCGCGATAGTATAAATAAGGTATGACATCCACACCGTTTATCAGCAGCACCGTGCCGGAAACGGCGAGCCCGCCGCAGAAGGTATAGAATGTGAATAAAAGTGCGGAATCTTTCTGCCCGATTTTACGCACCACAACGCAGGAAACCGCATAACAAAGCGTACTGATAAAAGCGAAAAGTGCGCCGATCTGGAAAAGCGACTGCCCCGGCTGTATCATATAAAGAACGCAGAGAAAGCCGACGACCACGGCAATAATACGCTGTAGGCCCAGTGTTTCCTTTAAAACCGCCGCGACCAACAGCATGACCATCAGGGGGGCAATAAAAATCACGGCATAAAATTCATCCATTTGCAGGGTTTTTAAGGCGTTGACGTTCAAAAGGGAAGAGCAGCCGCCCAGTCCGGCACGGAAGGCGTGTAAATAAGGATGTCCGGTTTTAAAAGCGGTGCGCCCCTGACGCAGCAGGCCGTAACCGCCGACACAGGCACAGCCGAGCACGCTTTGCAGGAAGATAATCACCATTGGCGGAAAACCGGCAGAGGCCAGTTTTGCAATCGCATCGGTAAAAGTGAATGTGGCAAATCCCAGACAGGTCAGCAGAATTGCCAATGCTGTCGGTGAAAGCACGCGGTCTGCCGCGATGAGCTTTTCTTCGGCCATGTCGGAATCCAATGAAGGATGTTTCACAAAGAAAACCGGCCCGCATTGGTCGGTTTTCTTTGGGAAAGGGCTGTGACCTCAGACCTCATCTAACTACTCTTTATAAAAAAATACAACTGTCTTTTTACAATGTCATAGGCGGGCGGGGCGGCTGTTTTTTTTGTTTCACGCGCAATGTAATCTGACAATTCTGTTTTTGTTTACAAAGATTTTTAACTTACTATACTTTTTCCAAAGTCGTTTTTAACAGAGGGGAATAGTATGAAAAAAACTGATAATCGGCGCATTTGTTGTGACGCTTCTTGTCATGGGCGGAAATATACGTGAGGCGCAGTCCTCGGCAGCAACGGATTTGGGCGCAAAAGTCGCTGAAAAAATTATCACATCCATCGCAGGTGAAGGCGCCGGAAAATTGATGGCGCTGATCTTTGGCGGCGATGACAACCCTCTCACATTGGAACAGGTCGAACAAGCCATCAACAGTGCCTTTGCCAAGGCCGCCATTAAAGATGTTAAAGGCGACCGTAACGGGCTGATGAATCAGGTGCGTTACTATAACCCGGATCCTGAAAGAGATACCAATCAAACGCTGGACGATGTTCGTGATGTTCTGCGCGACACCGGCAATATTCAAGGTGATATTACCGAGCAAATCACCAAAGAAAATTCCCGCACAACCATTCCGCTTTTTATCAGTATCTGGAACGTGCGTCTGGCATTTGCCGCAGAACGCTACCGTTTGAATAAGCTGGATTCAGAGAAGGAAAAAATTGCGGGCGAGGCTGTGTTCGGTCTGCAAAATCTGGAACATTATCTGTCGGGTTATTTTTACGACACCAAACGTGACGACCCTTGTGTTGCGAAAGATGTGTCCACGCAGCTGCCCATTAACGGCGCGCGCGGCACCAACTGGACGGAAAAGGCCATTGATATCAGCACCTGGTACTGTATCGGTAACGGACGCGTGATGAAGGCTGATGTCTATGATCATATACTGGGCCATGAAATCGGCTCCGCAGATGACGTCAATAAGATTAAAGCGCTGGGTCTTTTAAGAGATGCGGGCGTTGTGAATCTGAACGGCGCTGCCTATATGAAGAACACCGATATCGGCCGTGACGGCGGTTTGTATTTATTTGCAAGACGTATGGATAACATGGGTCGGAAAGCATTCCTGGAGGTGTCGCCCAGTAAACAGTTCGCTTATATGCTGCGCAACCATTACTTTGTAAAATATTATCCGCGTGAATTAGGGGATTTGCATAGTCTTATTCTGGGTTGGGTGGATATTGCACAAGCGACAGGCACAGAGATGCAAATCCGTCAGGCACTGATGACGGCGATGGATCTTGGTATCGGATGGGATACGCTGAAGCACCGTTATAATAACGAAGCGCATGAAGAATATGTGCGCCAGCATATCGGACTGTTTGAATATCAGGGCGAAAAACGTAAAATTCTGGACAACTGACAGCCGCGCTCGTCTGACAAAACCCGTGCCGGTCTTTGTTAGCGGTTATGGCTGTTTTATTGCCTCTTGATACTGGGCCGGATCCATCATCTCTAAGATGACTTGAGCATTGCGTGCCGCATCAGGGACACCCTGTGCGCTTGCTTTTTGCATCCACCTATATGCTTCAAGCAGATCGGTTTCCGTTCCGTCTCCCTCTGCACACATTAAGGCGACATTGAATTGTCCGGGGCCGTAACCGTTTTCAGCTGATTTAAGGTACCAGGAAAAAGCGGTTGCCAGATCGGGTTCTACGCCCCGGCCATTTTCGTGCAAGATCCCGATATTAAACTGCGATTGGACATCGCCTTGTGCTGCAGCTTTTTGATACCACGCCAGCGCCTGAGCGTAATCCTGCTCAACCTCGATTGGTTTACTGTAAAAGACGCCTACAATATGTTGGGCACGTGCAACACCTTGTTCTGCAGCCTTCAGGAACCATTTAAACGCCTCGGCCGTATTGGGCGGGCCATGTTCGCCTGTGTAGTAGATAGAGCCTAGATTGAATTGGGCTTCGGGGTTTCCAAGTGAAGCTGAAACCGTATACCACTTAATGGCTTCCTCGATATTCTGCGGGACATTTTCACCCGTCTCATATGCTCTTGCTTTGTAGAAAGCATCTGCAGAGCGCTGCTGGTCATCTGCGGCGGCGGTTGCCGTCCGGACATTCGTACAAAGTGTAGAAATACTCATGAGCAAAATTGCACAGAAGATTGTGGACTTCAACGGCGTGCGGTATGTTTTTCGGCGCATGGTCATGTTCAACTAACCTTTTCTATCTGCTGTTCAGGAGCGCGGGAGCAGGATTGTCATATCGGACGAAAATGAACCGGTTCCGGTTAATAAATTAACATGCGACATGATAAAGTCTACCATGATCGCATTGTAAAAATACAAGCTTCGTCTGACAAGACCCGTATGATGCCTTAGAGCTCATGCGGCATGTTACGCGGTTCTTATGTGAGCGTTTTGCGGGTTGTCATGATTGCTTCGGGCATGACAAGGTACTTCTAATCTGCTAATATCCCGTCA
>SBHI01000037.1 GCA_006226225.1 Alphaproteobacteria bacterium | reverse complement strand
CGGACAGCACAGGAACATTGTTGAGCGGATCAGGGACATATTCGACCACAACGGCTACGACGACAACATTGCTGGACAGTAGCGCCGTAACGCCGACCGCACCACAAGGTGCGCCGCCGCCGATTACCGTGACACTGGCACAATGGTGGGACGGCAGCAGCATGGCGGGTGCCGGAACGGTGCGGGAACTGGCGAATGCCGGTTTTGAGATTGGGGATATTAATGTCAACGCTCCGGCGGGCGGAGTCGGTTTTGCGATTACCGGGGGTAATCTCGGTTTTGGCGGAGCGCAGACATTTGCCATTGATGCTTCGGGTTCGTTATCCATTCTGAACGATGGCGCGACCTATCAGCAAACAAGCTATACGCTGGATATTGAAGTGACGGATGCGGATACGAATGTGCTGCCGATTACATTAACGATCAATATTGACGGTATTTCAAACTTTTTCAATCCGGCGGTGAACGACATATTGGGAACGGCGGCGATGGATACGACAGCGCTGAACGCAACCGCAGCACCGGATATGGTCTGGGCGGATGCGGGTAATGACATATTTAACCTGACCGGACAGGCAACCGGTGATATGTATCTCGGCAGTTTGGGGAGTGATGTTTTTGCCCTGAACGGTGCCGGACTGGATTTTACTTTGATTGACGGGGGCTATAACGCAGAAGGCGGGGTGAATGGTGCAAACGCATCGGGGCTTGCTGGTGATGCGGTGGTTCTTGGCGGTGCCGGTGCCGTAAATCTCGACCTGTCTTCCGGCGGTAGCGAATATATGAAGTTCAAGGGAATAGAAACTTTTGTATTTACAAGTAGTCTTGCCCATTCCATCACGCTGGATACGGCGGGTGTGCTATACGCTACAAACCAAAGCGCAACAACGCTGAATATCTGGGGTGCGGATGGAAGTTCGGCTCCTCCGACACCGTATACGGTTACCCTTGAAGGGTTCGATGATATTGGTGGCGGGGTTTACCAGTCGCAACTAAATGCAGCGGTTTCGGTGAATGTCATCGAAACAGGCAGTAACGAAATTAACGTCATTCTGATTTAAGCAGAACAGATTACGGCGTTTAATCTTAACCGAAAACCTCGTACCAGCTTTCCTGCAGGGCGTTGTCAAATTCATCACGTGTGATGTTCAGACCCAGCTGTTCCAGCGATGTAACACCGTGTTCACTGATGCCGCAAGGCACGATGCCGTCATAATGTCCCAGTTCGGGATTGATGTTGACGGAGACGCCGTGGAAGGTCACCCATTTTTTAACACGCACACCGATGGCGGCGATTTTGGCTTCCGTTCCTTTCGGCTGGCCGTAAGGATGCATATCAACCCAGATACCCACGCGGCCTTCGCGGCGCTGACCCAGTACGTTGAATTTGAACAGGGCGCGGATGACCCAGTCTTCAAGATCAAAGACATATTTTTTCAGGTCGGGATTACGGTTTTGCAGATCCAGCATCACATAGGCGATGCGCTGCCCCGGGCCGTGATAAGTGAATTTTCCGCCGCGTCCGGTGTGATAGACGGGGAATTTCGGATTAATCAGGTCTTTTAATTCGGCGCTGGTGCCTGCCGTGTAAACCGGCGGATGTTCCAGCAGCCAGACCATTTCATCATGGCCGCGTTCGCGTATCGTGCGTGCGCGGGCCTCCATAAACGCAAGCGCCCGGTCATATGCGACGGGCGCTGTCTCGATTTGCCATTGAAGTCCGGAACTTGCCGCATCGGGTGCGACGAAGCTTTGCACGTTATCCATAAGCATGCGCAGTTTCTCCCGTGATGAGATGTTTTTGTTTCCTGTTCCTAAAACCTACTGTATTTTTTCAAAAAAATAAAGCCCCTTGACGCAATAATTGAAAAATAATAGAAATTATGTGTTTACATTTATCAAAATCGCGACATAATGGGCGCACAGCACAGGCCTTGGGTCTATAAGCGCCCGGATACGATGTCACCAGTCTAAGCAGGAGAGACGCCATGGATTTTTTACGTAATCTATTTAACCGTAAATCGGAAGATACGGCACTGAGCCGCGTGAAAAAAATGACAACCCGCAAACTTCCCGTTCCGGATGTTGGCGGCGGTTATTACATCCGCTTTTTTGCAACAAAAGAAAGCGGTTCATGGCGCATGGATTACGAAACCAATTGCGATTTCAACACCGAAGGTAAAGGAAAGTCCCTGCAGGCTTTCCGCGATGCGCAAACCGCACATAAATCCCGCAGTGACGGCAACCTGTATGTTGAAACCGTGATGCTGGTTCTGGCCGATCTGGAAGAGGCGCATATGCGTTACGCCAACGGCAAAAACACACTGGAACAAAATAAAAAGCAAATGGCGGATCATTACGTCACCGTTTTTGACAAAATGCCCGAAGGCATGCAGGAAAATATCGGCATGCGCTGGAAAGAATATAAAGATGGTGAGCCCAAGCCCGACATCCTGCCGATGAAATATACATCGATTCCGGCATCGGCAAAACGTTTGCTGCCGGGCAAGCACCCTGATTCAAAACATTGATAAGGCTACCGTTGATTACACTTGAGTTTTGATGCAAAACCATGTATCAACGGTGAAGCTTATTTAGACCTGCGGCCGTGGCGGAATTGGTAGACGCGCAGCGTTGAGGTCGCTGTGGGCGCTTAGCCCGTGGAAGTTCGAGTCTTCTCGGCCGCACCATACACATAAAAAAACAGTCCTAAACGGACTGTTTTTTTATGTGTATCACTGGAGCCTTACCGAAAGACAGCGGATTTATAATCCGCGCCTCTTGAGGTTTAGGCGTAAGTGTAAAAGAAAAAAGCCCCTTAATTAGGTCTTTTTTATTATTCATCACTGGAAACTTCGTGAAAACAAGCACATTTATGTGCGCTGTTTGAGCGTTAGTTGGAAGTGTGAAAGAAAGAAAAAGGTTCTTCTTTATTGTTCACCACTAACTCTTGCCACCCGCCGCGCGTCTTTCTATACTGTCCGCTGTAATAGAAAATCTGGTGAATCAGAGGATTTAAACAAAATGACAAAATCTTTCAGTGCCTTGATTGTGGTCGGCTTTCTTGCCTTTATCGGGGTAACACAGTCTTTCTTTATCGTGCCGGAAACGCATCAGGTGCTGGTGCTGCGCTTTGGTGATCCTGTGCGCCAGCATGCCGAGCCCGGTCTGAAAGTGAAAATTCCGTTTCTGGAGCAGATGAAAACCTTTGATAAGCGCGTGCTGAACGCCGATCCGCCGCCGGAAGAGCTGATTCTGCTGGATCAGAAACGTCTGGTTGTCGATACCTTTGCCCGCTACAAAATTACTGATATGTTGCTGTTCCACCAGACCATGGGGACGGAAGGGCAGGCCAGCAAACAGCTGCACAACATCATTAACTCGACCGTGCGCGGTACGCTGGGTAATAAAATGCTGCCCGATATTCTGGGAGAAAACCGGACGAATGTAATGGCGGCGATTAAGGAAGAGGTCAACAACTCCGTCCAGCGTTTCGGCATGTCGATTATTGATGTTCGTATCGGCCGCGCCGATTTCCCGCAACAGATCAGCCAGTCCATTTATGCGCGGATGCGTTCCGAGCGTGACCGTGAAGCAAAAGAATTCCGTGCGCAAGGCTCGGAGATTGCCCAGCAGATCATGTCCCGCGCAGATAAGGAGCGCACATTGCTGTTGGCGGAAGCGCGCAAAAAATCACAGATTCTGCGCGGTGAAGGCGATGAAAAAGCCATTAAAATCTATGCCGACGCTTATAAGGTCGATCCGGAATTCTACGCGTTTTACCGCACATTGCAGGCTTACCGTGAAAGCTTGGCGGGTAAAGACACGACACTGGTTTTGTCGCCGGACAGCGAGTTTTTCAACTATTTCGGTACCTCCGGTAAAAAGAAGTAACGTCTCTTTTCTTTAAAAGAAAGGATAAGCATGTGATGCAAGTCGCAGTGCAGGATGTGGTATTACTGGCATTCGGGGTGATGATGTTTATGGAAGGCATACTCTATGCCATCTTGCCCCGTGATATTCTTCGGCGTATGTTTCTTTATGTGCTGGATCTTCCTCCGGTGCGATTCCGTTTTGCGGCGCTGCTGATTGCCGCAACCGGAATTATTCTGATGCGCTATGCGCTCGGATCTTAAAAAATGTTCAACGGTCATAATAAGGAGAAAGTCAATGACACAAGAAAAGACACGGAAAAGATTTTTCCTTCGGACTGTTATGCACGGGGCATTTATCCTATGCGCCCTGATGATGCTTGCGGGGCCGGGAACCCTGCGGGCAACACCGGCTGCGGCGGCATCCGGGACGGCTCCGGCGGAAGGCTTTGCTGATCTGGCTGATAAATTGCTGCCGACTGTGGTGAATATTTCCACCACGCAAACCATTGAACAGCCGCAAGGCATGCCGAACATGCCGAATCTGCCGCCGGGATCGCCTTTCGAGGATATGTTCCGCGACTTTTTCGAGCAGTATGAGAATGCGCCGCAAGCGCAGCCGCGTCAAACGGCATCGCTGGGTTCCGGTTTCATTATTGATGCTGAAAAAGGTTATGTTGTCACCAATAACCATGTCATTCGCGATTCCGATGAAATCAAAGTGATTTTGCATGATGACACCACGCTGGATGCAACGGTGATCGGTACGGATGAGAAAACCGATATCGCCGTCCTGCAAGTCAAAAGTGACAAGAAACTCGTCGCGGCCCGCTGGGGTGACAGTGAAAATTCACGCGTCGGTGACTGGGTTTTGGCAATCGGCAATCCCTTCGGTCTTGGTGGGACGGTAACCGCGGGTATTATCTCGGCCAGCCGCCGCGATATCAATGCAGGCCCCTATGACGATTTTATCCAGACCGATGCGTCGATCAACCGCGGCAATTCCGGCGGCCCGATGTTTAACCTGAAAGGCGAGATTATCGGTGTCAACACGGCGATCTTTTCTCCTTCAGGAGGATCGGTCGGAATCGGCTTTGCCGTGCCGTCCTCGCTAGTGCATCCGGTGGTCGAGCAACTGATCAAATATGGTCAGACACGGCGCGGCTGGCTTGGTGTCCGCATTCAGCAAGTCACGGACGAGATTGCAGAGAGCCTGGGGATGAAAGAATCTTTCGGTGCGCTTGTCTCCAGCGTGACAGAAGGCGGGCCCGCCGCTGCTGCCGGATTGCAGCAGGGGGATATCATCCTTAGCTTTGACGGCAAGCAGGTTAAACAAATGCGCGAACTGCCGCGTATGGTGGCGGAAAGCGAAATCGGTAAAACGGTTGACCTTCACCTGTGGCGCAAAGGCACAACCGTTACGGCGCAGGTAAAGCTGGGCCAGCTTGAAAAAGCCGAAGAAAACGGCCTTGTGGCCAGCGACACGGAAACACCGGAGGATGACGCGGGCACTGCGGATGCAGATAAGGTGTCATCACTCGGTTTAACAGTCTCGCCTGTTAACCGTGTTCTGCAGCAGCGCTATAATATTGACCGTGAAGCTGCCGGTATTGTGGTGACGGAAGTCGACCCCGCAGGTATCGCTGCCGGTAAAGGTATTGCGCCCGGTGATCTGATCGTTGAGGTCGATCAAAAACCGGTAACAAGTGTGAAAGACATGCAGAAGGCTGTAAAGGCTGCGGAAAAAGCAAAAAAACGTTCCGTTCTGCTGCTGGTTTCACGCGGCGGGGAAATCCGCTTTGTCGCGCTGCGCTTTAAAGATTAAAGGCACAGCGGCGTGACTGTTTTTCCAAAAACGGTTCTGATTGTCGCCGGCCCGACGGCCGGCGGCAAATCCGCTTTGGCATTGGCCTGTGCGCGGAAATGGAACGGTGCGGTTATTAATGCAGATTCCATGCAGATTTATGACGGGCTGCCGACCTTAACGGCGCATCCGTCAGAAGAAGAAAAACAGGAAATCCCCCACAAATTATACGGCGCGTTAACACCTGCGGAACAATGTTCCGCCGCACGCTGGTGCGATATGGCACTGGCGGAAATTGCGGCGGCACATCATCAGAACCGTCTGCCGATTATGACGGGCGGCACGGGATTTTATATGAAGGCTTTGACGGAAGGGCTGAGCCCGATTCCGGATGTGCCGGGGGATATTCGTTCCCGTGTACAGGAACATTTTGAAAAAATCGGCAAAGAGGCTTTTGCAAAAGAACTGGCGGAAAAAGATCCGGCCATAGCGGCGCGTATTGATATGCAGAACCCGCAGCGCATGATGCGCGCAATGGAGGTATTGCAGGCGACGGGAAAAAGCCTTAGCTATTGGCAGGACATGGAGAAACAAGGCGGTTTAGATTCTGATATGCGTGTTGTGACAGTGGTGTTGTTCCCTGACCGTGAACGCCTTTATGCGCGTTGTGACAAGCGTTTTGCATGGATGTTGGAACATGGTGCTTTGGAAGAGGTCAGGGACTTTTCTGCGCAGATTACGGCGGGGAATGTGCCGGAAGATGCGCCATTATTACAGGCGCTGGGTTTTACAGAGCTATGCGATTATCTGGCAGGAAATCTGACGCGGGAGGAGGCGGAAGAGCTGTCCTGCCGCAAAACGCGGCAATATGCGAAGCGCCAGATGACATGGTTTAAAAACCAGATGCCGGATGCGCTGTTTGTCGATGCACCTGATGAAGCGGCTGTTGAAAAGATCGCTACCCGTCTTCAAGAGATAACAGAATAGCACTGCCCAAAAGCGTCGTCAGAATGGCAGGTGTCCATGCCGCCAGTCCTTCGGGCAGTTTTTGCGAAATCCCGAAAGCCTGTAAAACCGTTTCCAGAAAGAAAACCAAAAAGGCGATTGCGACACCGCCGCCGATCAGTAATGCCGTACCGCCCTGTCGTGCGGGACGCAGGGAGACAGTTGCGGCCAGCAGAACCATTGACAGAAAAAACAGCGGCCTTGATAACAGTGATTGATAATGAACTTTTAGCCTGCTGGATGAAACGCCGGTCTCCTCCATCTTGCGGGCCAGGTCGGGAATATCCCAAAAGGAAATGGTTTCCAGTGAGGCAAAGGAGTTTTCGATATCCGGCGTTGTTAATGTGGTCGGATAACGATAGGTCGGTAATATTTCAGGGACGGGCGTGTCGCCGTGTATGGCGGCATTTTCAATCAGCCAGTACCCGTCTTCCAGTTTTGCGGAGTCACCATCAATGCGCGAGGTCAATGTGTCATCTTCATTAAAGGTAAAGATGATCAGTTTTTTCATGCTCCAGTCTTTCGGTTCGAAATGGCGGCTGTAAATCAGCGCATAGCCCTCCGGATCATTCTGGCGTAGCCATAAGCCGTTTTGCAGCAGTGAGACGAAACGGCTTTTCTTTTTCAGATGTACTTCCTCAAGCTTGATATATTTTCCCAGCAGCACCGAAGAAACGGGATTAAGAACAGTGATGGAAAAAACACCGATCAGGCAGGCAATCACAATTGCAGGCGTTAGAAAATGCCAGGCCGACATGCCGGCGGAACGCATAATGACGAGCTCGCTTTTGCGGTTCAGACTCCAGAAGCTGTAAATTGCGCCGAACAGCACCGCAAACGGCAATACCATTTGCCCGACTTCGGGCAGTTTTAGCAGAGCCATATGCGCTACCTCTTTTACACCCGCATCATAACCGGCGGCGCGGCGCAGCAGTTCCGTCATATCCAATGCATAGATAATCGCCAGTAATACACCGAGAATAGTCAGAAAGCTGAAAAGGAAATAACGTGTGACATAGCGCCACAGGATTGGTGCGTAAAATCTCATGCCGTTGCTCCTCCGTTTTTCCGCTTGGAAGGAGAAGTGTGGGATTTGCGTTGCAGGCGAGACAGCAGGATGTAACCTTTATCGCCAAGAATGAACCATCCAACGACTGACGGTAGCAGAACGGCAATGTAGAGCGCGGGTACAGCCCAGAAATCATCTTTGGCAAGATTGATTAAACTCAAATAGCAGGCTTGCAGAACAAAAACCGTCCCGACGGCGGCAAGGATGCGCCGCATTTGTCCGCGCCGGTTAAAGGAACCTGTCAGTAGGCAAGACAATGCTGCCAGTGTATAGGCAAGGGCGCTGAA
>SBHI01000159.1 GCA_006226225.1 Alphaproteobacteria bacterium | reverse complement strand
GCACGGCCCGCAACCTGATGCAGTAATTGATAGGTGCGCTCCGCCGCGCGCAGATCGCCACCTTCCAGCCCAAGATCGGCATCAACCACACCAACCAGTGTCAACAGCGGAAAGTGATGCCCCTTTGCAACCAGCTGCGTGCCGATTACGACATCAACTTCATGCGCATGGATTTTTTCCAATGCTGCGGCAAGCGCCGCCTCTGATGTCAGCACATCACTGGACAAAACCAGTGTACGCACATCCGGCATCAAGCGTTTCACTTCTTCTTCAATCCGCTCTACCCCGGGGCCGCAAAAGGCGAAGCTGTCTTCATCTTCACACTCAGGGCATTGTTTCGGCAAAGGTGACTGGTAACCACAATGATGACACTGCAACCGATCGAATTTGCGGTGTTTGACCAGCCATGCCGTGCAGGACGGGCACTCCAGCCGATGCCCGCAAGTGCGGCACAGGGTCAGCGGCGCATAACCGCGGCGGTTAAGGAACAGCAGTGACTGTTCTTTTGCCGCAAAATTTTCCAGCAGCGCCGTACGCAAGGGCTGCGATAAAAAGCTTGCACGCTCGGGCGGCGGGTTTTCCCGCATATCAATCATATGCACCTCCGGCAAAGCGGCAGCACCGAAACGCCCCCCCAGCTCCACCGCTGCATATTTATCCTGCTGCACATTCACCATCGTTTCCAGCGACGGCGTTGCCGACACCAGTATAACGGGACATTCCTCTATCTTGCCGCGTACCACCGCCATATCGCGGGCATGATAAATCGGGCCGCCGTCCTCCTGTTTATAGGAAGCATCATGTTCCTCATCCAGCACAATCAGTGACAGTTTTTGAAATGGTAGAAATAAGGCTGATCTTGCCCCAACCACCACGCGGGTTTTCCCCTCCGCCACACCGCGCCAGATTTTCCGGCGCTGCGCCTTGCCGACCGCCGAATGCCACAAGGCGGGCGGCTCTCCGAATCGTCTGCTGAAACGATCGATAAACTGGTTGGACAGGGCAATCTCGGGCAGCAATACCAGCACCTGCGCTGTCGGATTTTTTTCCAGCGCCTGCGCCAATACCTCGAAATAAACTTCCGTTTTTCCCGCCCCCGTCACACCATCCAGCAGGGTAACGTTATGCTCTCCATCCGCACAGATTGCCTTAATTTTCTCCGCAGCCGCACGTTGCTCCGCAGATAACTCGACCCCTGTATAAACAGGGGTCATGCAGGGCGCGTCTGCCGCACGCTCCACAATTTCCAACATGTTCTTTTCTGCCATACCGCGAATAACCGCTGTGCCGCAACCGGCCTTTTCCGCCAATTCTGCTGCAGCATAAACACCCTCCTGCTGCACAATTTCCAACACACGCTGCCGCGCTGCGGACAGCTTCCCCGTAGGTGTTTCAGAGCTTACCATATAATATATCTCGCTTTTTTCCGGCGACAGCGCTTCAGGAACAGACAGTGCCATTTTCAAAACCAACCCGGCAGGCGACAATGTATATTGTGCGACCCAATCCAGGAACCGCATCATGTTTGCCGTCAGGACTGGTGCATCTTTCAATTTTTCCGTGACAGGCTTCAGTTTATGCGCAGGAATATCTTCACCATCTACCTTTTCTTTCCAGACCACACCACATACTTTACGGGGCCCGAAAGACACTTGCACAATATCGCCTGCCGTCAGCGCCATATCGGTGGGAATAAGATAGTCATAGGTTTTCTCGACCGGAAGCGGCAATAAAACGGCAGCGCGGCGGGCGGCTTCTGCGCCTCCGGAGGGTGATGGAAAAAGATTTTCCGCTTGCGTTTTGGGCTGTTGTTGCATAATTTCACAAATATATCACGAGCCTCATGCGAAACAAAACAGGAAGGGTTTACATTATGAAGTTTTTTGTCGATACAGCGGATTTTGACGATATCAAGGAATTGCAGGAAACCGGACTGATTGACGGGGTCACGACCAACCCCTCACTAATCGCCAAAAGCGGCCGCGAATTTCTGCCACTGATTAAAGAGATCTGCGCCATTGTTGACGGCCCCGTTTCCGCCGAAGTTGCCGCCACTGATTACGAAACCATGCTGAAGGAAGGTCGCAAACTGGCAAAAATCGCCGACAATGTCGCGGTTAAAGTGCCGCTAACACCCGACGGGCTGAAAGTCTGTAAGGCACTGTCCGATGAAGGCACGATGGTCAATGTCACTTTGTGTTTCTCGGCATCGCAAGCCATTCTTGCCGCCAAAGCGGGGGCAGCATTTATCTCTCCCTTCGTCGGTCGCCTTGATGATCTGTCGCAGGACGGTTTGCAACTGATCGAAGATATTGTCGAAATCTACGACAACTACCCCGAATTCACGACTGAAGTTTTGGTTGCCTCCATCCGCAACCCGAACCATATTGTCGAATCTGCCAAGATGGGCGCGCATGTTGCCACCATCCCGCCGCAGGTTATCCGCCAGCTTTACAAACATCCGCTGACAGATAAAGGTCTGGCCGACTTCGTTGCCGATTGGCAAAAAACCGGACAGTCGATTCTGGACGCCGCTTAAACCAAAGCCGCAGACCCGATTAAAAGAAAGCGCCGGAAGATTTTTCCGGCGTTTTTCTTTGCCTTGCCGATTGCTCCGCAATCTGTTTTGCGGCATACTGAAAGGAGCAAAGATCTTTGCCCTCCATGATTAATGCCAAACTTAAAAGCCACCGCCATGACAGCCTCACCGACCGCCGCCCTGCGAGAAAAAAACATGAATGAAAAAGATGTGATTGCCTATTTAAAAACGCATCCGGAGTTTCTGCAAAAACATCCCGAGCTACTGGATCATCTTGATATTCCCGCCGCCGATCTGGGCAAAGGCGTTGCCGATTTCCAAAAATTCATGGTCGATAAGCTGAAAAAAGACCGTGACGACGCAGTTGATGTGCAAAACCAGCTAATCAGCGTCACCCGTGCCAATCTTGATATTTACGACCGCGTGCAAGCGGCCGTCCTCAGTGCGTTGGAGGCACGCAGTTTTGAAGAATTCATTGAAATCGTCACCCATGATTTTGCTGTCATTATGGATGTTGATGTTGTCTCACTGGTCATTGAAGCGAATGAGCCGGGCATCCACAACGTCCATCTGAAGGGTGTGCGTGTTGTGTCTCCCGGCACAATCAAAAAATGGCTGCGTGATGGTGACGGTTTGCTGCAAGGTCATATCCGCGGATCCGAGGAAATTTTCGGTCCGGCCGCCGGACTCGTCCATTCGCAAGCGCTGATCCAAATGCAGGTCGGATCCAATACGCCGCTGGGCATTATCGCCTTCGGGTCACGCAACCCTGATATGTTCCACCACGATCAAGCCATTGACCATGTCGGTTTTCTGGCTGAAGTCGTAGAAAGATGCATCCGGCTATGGCTTCAAATTCCGGTGTAACCGTCCCGCCAGAAGGTTTTTACAAAGGTACGGCCAGCCTTGCCGCCGCCGATCTTGAAGAGAAAATCCTGAAATGGCACATATATCTTGCCAGCGAAAAACGCATGTCGCAGCACAGTCTGCGCGCCTATTTCAAGGATCTGCGCGATTTTCTGCTGTTTGTCACCGAACACCATGGCCAGCCGCCATCGATGGACACTTTCGGCGATTTGAGGATCACCGATTTCCGTTCATGGCTGGCAAAGAAGACTATTGCCGGGAATTCTGCGGCATCGCGCGCAAGGGCGCTCGCCTCTATCCGCAGCTTTTTCCGCTGGCTGGACATTCAGGGCTATCTGCATAACCCCGCCATTCAATATGTCCGCACACCGAAACGCCCCCAGAAACTGGCGAAAGTTCTGACACAAAATCAGGCAAAAACCGCCATGGACGGTGCTGACCAGCTGATCAAACCCGAAGATGACTGGATCAAGGCGCGGGATAAAGCATTGCTGTTCCTTCTTTACGGAACCGGACTGCGTGTTGCTGAGGCGGCCGATGTGAATGCGGGGGATATCCCGTCTTTCGATCCGTCTAAAAAGGCTTTACCGTTGCGTGTTACCGGTAAAGGTGGCAAACAGCGCGATGTGCCCGTCATTCCCGTGGTCTGGCAGGCGCTGGATTATTACCGCGACAGCTGCCCCTTTCTGCCTGCCGATAAGAATGAGCCGTTTTTCTATGGCACGCGCGGCGGGCGGCTGCATCCGGGCATTGTGCGCCAGCGCATGAAACTGCTGCGCCGCCAGTTGGGCCTACCCGAACATATGACGCCGCACAGCCTGCGTCACAGTTTTGCCACCCATCTACTGGAGGAAGGTGCGAATTTGCGTATTATTCAGGAACTGCTTGGCCACGCTTCATTAAAAACCACGCAGCGCTACACGGAACTCAGTGACGAGGCATTACTGAAAGTCTATCAAAACTGCCATCCGCGCGCCCGTCTTGACCAAACCGAGCAATAAAATGGTGCGGCGCAATAAAACCTCACTTGACAGAATCCGCGAATCACGGTTACAGTAGACACATGACAAACGCGAGACAATCATTCCGCGCCATGATGCGCATGATGACCCCCGGCAGAGGCTGACCCTCTGCCGCCAAAGCGGATGTCGCGCTTTTTTACCCAGCACATTCCAAAAATCAAAAAACTAAACCGTTGAAACAGGGCTTTTAACAGCTTTCCCGTGTTTCGCTTTTTTATTTGGGATGTGAAAAATGTCGCAACAATATAATACAAAAACAATTACGATTATCGGTGGCGGGCTTTCCGGTCTGACCGTTTTTTATGAACAGGTGAAAGCCTACCAGAACGCGCCGCAAGATGCACCGGCTGTGGAAATCAACTGGATTGAAAAATCCGGAAATTTCGGGGCAGGTATTGCCTATAACGCCGATGATGACGTCTTTCTTTTAAACCAGCCCGCCAAGCTGATGTCACCTTTTGCAGATGACCCGCAGCATTTCACACGCTGGCTGGAGAAGAATGACCCCGGCAGTGATGAAGACAGTTTCGTGCCGCGCCGTCTGTACCGCCGCTATCTGGATGAGCTTTTAAATGATGCGCTGGAAACAGCCAAGCAAAGCGGTGGCAAATTGAAAACCAGCCTGATCTCTGCCGAGGCCGATGATTTGACTCCGCAACAGAATGGTAGTTACCGTGTTACGCTCAAAAGCGGCTTAACGATCAAAAGTGATGCTGTTGTTCTTACCACAGGTCACTTACAAAACCGCGACTGGCAGCATTTGCAAGGGGTGCCGCATTATCAGCAATCCCCTTTTCACAAAGCCGATATTGCGCGCGAAGTTAACACCGCTACAGGCAATATCGGCATTATCGGCACAGGACAAAGCATGATGGACTGTCTCGCAACGCTGGAGGCGCTGGGCACAAAGGAGAAAATCTATCTCTTCTCCCGCGATAATATTCTGCCGTGGGAATTTGACCCGAAAAAATTCGGTGAAGATGCCCCACGCTATGAACTACAGTTCCTGACACCTGATAAACTGGACAGCAATAGTTGTTTCGATGTTCTGAAACAGGCTTTCGCCAAAGAAATCAAAAATGCCGAAGCGGAAGGTTTCACCCTTGGCCATGTGCTGACGGGTTTTGATAAACAGGGCTTTTTAAAAGCTGCTGCGCATCACCCGCAGGGAGACGATATCCGCAAATTTACCGGACTGATTGATAAATATTACGCCAATCCGACCACGCCGGAGCGTTTTCGCCTGTTCCAGAAACTACAGAATAACGGACAAGTCGAAATCATCCGGCAAGACATAAATGCCGACACATTGCGGCAAGATGCAGATGGCGGTTTTACTATCGGCGGCAAAATAAAAATTGCACATTTATTCAATTCCGCCGCATTGGGACGCAGCGCTTTTGACAAAAACGGGCTGGCCGTCGACAAACTTGCCCGCGCCGCAGATAAAGCAGACGCACTGGCGCGGCACCCAAAAGACAAAGCCTCAATCCGTCCCGGCAAACAAAACTGCGCCGGATTATATGTCACCGGCCCGCAAACCAATGCGACACGCTGGGGGGTTGAAACCTTCCGCGAACACAGCCGCGATGCGGCGCGGGACGCACTCTCTTACGTTTTAACTTTACCTGAAACAAAAAATCATCAAGAAAATAGAAAGGAAAACAACCATGTCAAAGATCGAAAAATTTCAGCAGGAACGCACAGAGTATAACGAGATTCTGGCGAAATACGCCAATTCCAGCCAGAAGCGTTTTTACGGGCTGGATGCCAAAACCTATGAGCAAGGCGCGTTGGATAAAAAGACCAAAGAGCTGCTGGGCTTTACCGCCTCGCTGGTGCTGCGCTGCGATGACTGCATTCTTTACCATTTGATCGAATGCCACAAGGCGGGCGTGACGAGTGAAGAGCTTGCTGATGCCGTCTCTATCGGGCTACTGGTCGGCGGTTCCATCACCATTCCGCATGTCCGCCGCGCGATGGCGGTCTGGGACAAGGAACTGGCTGTGGTGGAAAACAGCGCGGCGGCGTAAAACTCCGCCCGCTTTCCCTGCACCTGCAAAGCGGCAGATTCATTTTGACAATACTGCCCGTTGCGGTATATGTTACGCTGTTGAAAGACACACTCTTTGTTTTAGAGTATTTTCGCTTTGTTCGTACAGGCGGCAACCAAGGCGCGCCGCACGCAGCGTATAAATATACGTGAGTACAGCAAGACCGCAGGTTAACAAACTGTACGGGTAAATGGGAAATACTATAAATGGCGCGGTGGCAGAGTGGTCATGCAGAGGACTGCAAATCCTCGTACGCCGGTTCGATTCCGGCCCGTGCCTCCAATAAACTAAATCATTGAAATTAATTACTTAATCGCCGTCGAATTGACGAAGTATGTAAATTACGGTAATTTCTATCGATTAAAATAATTTAACGGCGGTTTTAAAATGAAAAAAACATTTCCAACTTTGATCCTTGGTGGTGCATTTGTTTTAGCTGGGTGTGAAGTCAGAATCCAAGACGACGCTGTACAAGCTACAAATGAAACTGTTTATACGCAAGACACCAAAACAAATCTGTGTTTTGCGTGGCAAGGAATCAACATGACAAATGTCCCCTGCACCTCTGAAGTGTTAGAACAAGTACAATCTGACGACACAGCAACAAAACCCGTGAGCATAAAGCTTATCGTAAAGTAATAAGTTTTCTTATCATTTGCGGGGCTTTTTGTTTTTCCTTCCCCATGCTAGGCTAAAGCCTCTTTCACCATTTTTGGGAAACGCATTTGGTCAAAATCATCGGACATCGCGGGCAGCGGCATGACAAAGCCACGGATGACAATTCACTGGCTGCCTTTGAAACCGCGTTCAAGAATTGTGACGGCATTGAAACCGATGTCTCCGTTTCTGCCGAGGATACGCCCTTTCTAATCCATGATATCGGGCGGCTAAAAATTCCCAAACTCTATGACCGCACCGTCAATATGCTGAAATACTGTCTTGATCGTGCCTCCTCCAAAAAGCTGAAAGGCCGCCGCATTGACCAGATCAATGATGACGAGATTGACACGCTGCGCCTGAAAAAAGGAGCAAAAGTTCCGCGTCTGTCAGAATTATTCGCGCTGGCGGCAAAATATCCGGGCAAGGAGATTGATATTGAACTGAAGGGTGCAGATGCGCTGCGCCCCGTTTTAAAAGAAATCGACAAAGCCGTGAAAAAGGGGCAGATAAAACGCAGCCAGATTACACTGACTTCCTTTGATATTCACGCCATTGCCGAAGCTGCCCAGCTTGCCCCCGACCTCCGCCGCGGCATAATTTTTTCCGGTAAAGGCAAGGCCAACACCCCAATTCATCCCTGGAGCCAAAACGGCAAAAACCGTTTTTATACCGGTTTCAACAGCGCCGCCGTCAAAAGCGGCATAATGAAAACCGCCGCGCCCGATGTGGCGGTGATGCACGCCTCGAACCTGAATGCGAAGAAGATCAAAATGCTGAAGACACATTTCCCAAATATCAAAATCGCCATTTGGGAATCAGCAAAGAAACCCCCTGCCAAAAACAAGGCGTTGAAAAAGCTTTTATCAGATCCCAAAACTGCGCCGCATATCAGCGCCGTGATTACCGATCACCCGAAAGAGCTGGCAAAAATG
>SBHI01000220.1 GCA_006226225.1 Alphaproteobacteria bacterium | reverse complement strand
CGTTTTCGGTTTGGATCCTGCCAATAAGACGCTATGGCCGCCCATAGCCTCTTCTTTCTTTCAAGCGGCGTTTTGGCGCGCTTCAATTTCGGCAACGACTTCCTTGAACTGCTCCAGCGCCCAGTCGATTTCTTCGCGGGTGATAATCAACGGGGGGGCAAAACGCACAACGGTTTCATGTGTTTCTTTCGACAAAATGCCGCGTTCCATCATGCGTTCGCAGACCTCACGCGCCGAAACGCGCTCGGGGTCGAAATCAACGCCGATCCACAGCCCCAGACCGCGCACTTCGCGGATCAGCTGGGTCGGAATTTGCGCAATTTCATGCAGCATATAGGCGCCGAGATTTTCACTGTTTTCTACCAGTTTGTCTTCTTCCAGCACCGTCAAGGCTTCTGTAGCCACAGCCGCTGCCAGCGGGTTGCCGCCAAAAGTCGAGCCGTGACTGCCGGGGCGGAACAATTCCATCACTTCGCGCTTTGCCAAAAAGCAGGATACCGGCATCATACCGCCGCCCAATGCCTTACCCAGCGTCAAACCGTCAGGGCGAATGCCTTCATGTTCGAAACAGAAATTCTTTCCCGTCCGTCCCAAGCCGGATTGAATTTCGTCCAAAATCAGCAACACGTTATTTTCATCGCATAATTTACGCAGAGCTTTCAGATAACCTGCGGGCGGGATGCGTATACCAGCCTCACCCTGAATGGGCTCGATCAGGATGGCGCAAGTATTTTCGGTGATCGCGCTGCGCATCGCCTCGATATCGCCGTAATCAACGATTTTAAATCCGGGGGTCAGCGGCCCGAAATTCGCTTTATAGTCTTCCTCCGACGAAAAACTAATGACTGTGGTCGTGCGTCCGTGGAAATTTCCTTCGGCGACGATGATTTCCGCCTTGTCTTTTGCGATACCTTTGGATTTATACCCCCAAAGGCGTGCGGCCTTGATCGCGGTTTCAACCGCTTCCGCGCCGGTATTCATCGGCAGCGCCATATCCATGCCGGAGATACGGCAGATTTTTTCCAGAAACGGCGCCAGCTTATCCGTATGGTAAGCGCGGGAGGTAATCGCCAGTTTTGCCGCCTGATCGCACAACGCCTTGACCATGCGCGGATGGGAATGACCGTGACTGACGGCGGAATAAGCACTCATCATATCAAGATATTTTTTGCCGTCCTCATCCCACAGCCAAACGCCCTCACCCTTTGTCAAAACGACGGGCAGCGGATGGTAGTTATAAGCGCAAAAAAGATTTTCTTTCTCAATCGTTGTCATGATGCCTTATTCTCCCTATGATCGGATACGTTTACTTTCAAGACTTTTACACCAATAAAGGCAAAAAATAAATGGTGAAACCGATAATATTTCTTGATCTGGACGGCGTTGTCGCTGATTTCGAGCTGCATGCCCGCACCCATGACAAATACCATCAGGTAACCGGCAAGCTTGACCGCGAGGCGCTGGATCACCAGTGGTGGAGCACCATTCCCATTTATGACGGCGGCAGGGAATTCTATGCCGCATTGCAAAAAATCGGCACCGTCAAATTCCTGACCGGCCCAATGCTGCATTCCGGCTGCCATTCAGGGAAAGCAGAGTGGATTCAAAGTTTTGATGAAGAACGCGGCAAATGGGCGCTGCGTGATCTGATTATCTGCCCCAGTACTGACAAGCATTTTCTCGCCGGCCCCAACCGCATTCTGATCGATGACCGCAAAAACAATATCGCCGATTGGCGGCTGGCAGGCGGGATCGCCATCCTGCATACGGGCGACTATGAAGCCACATTAAATGCCGTTCACCGTGCCCTGACAGGCGAAGCCGCATAATTTTCACCAAACCCCCTTGCGGAAAACGAGGCCTTTTTCTATCATCGGAAGGGTGACTATCGCACATATTCTTTGCGGCCTTAAAGACCAACATGTGACCAACAAAGGACGTTTCCATGAAAAAAATTCTTTCTTTCAGCCTGTTTGCCATCATGCTTTTTACTTTTACAGGAAAAGCAGTTGCCGGTCCCGACGGCCCGCGCATGTCCAGCAAACACAATGACTGGGCGGTCTATGTTTATGAGGATAACGGCCACAAAGTCTGTTTTATGACCTCGCAACCGACAAAATCAGCCGGAAAATACACAAAACGCGGGGAAATCCATGCCTTTGTCACGCATTGGACGGAAGACGGCAGTAAAAACGTCTTTAACATCATCGCCGGTTATCCCATTAAAACAGGCAGTGTCGTGACCGTCACGATTGACGGTAAGAAATTCAGCCTGCCGACCATCAAGGGTGAAACCGCCTGGGCGGCTGATCAGGCCACCGACAATGCGCTGGCCGATGCGCTGCAGCGCGGCAGCACAATGGTTGTGAAGGGCACATCGCAGCGCGGCACGCTGACCACCGACACCTATAGCCTGCGCGGTACAACGGCGGCCTATAAAGCCCTGAATACCGCCTGCAACATGTAAGCACGGCCAAGCTTTATGACCTATCTTGA
Organism: Alphaproteobacteria bacterium; assembly: GCA_006226225.1. GTDB lineage: Bacteria > Pseudomonadota > Alphaproteobacteria > Micavibrionales > CSBR16-224 > CSBR16-224. The sequence continues at coordinate 5,645 of SBHI01000220.1, read as the reverse complement.
AACCAGCCGTAAAATCAAAACCACCAAGAAACTCAGCGCCGCAGCACTGAAAGTTGCCTTGGCAGACCGGCTGCGCAGCGCCTTTCATGTTGAAAGCGTTTCAGGCGGCGAGGAGGAATTTACGGTCACAGCAGGACATAAATGCCTGATTTTAGGGTCTCCGCCCTATCATGTGTCTCTCAATATCCGTATCAAATCCAGCGCAAAAGCCGCCCGTATTCTGGTGGACGGAAAAGTCACGACAGCGGAAATTTCAAAAATTCTCTACGGGATCGCCCTGATTATTGCGCTCTTCATCAGTATGGCAGGCATATCGCTGTTTTTCCCGGCTATTCTGGCATTGATCCTTTACGACAGCCGCCGCAAACGCGGTGAACCGCAGGTTTATCTGGAGAAAATTCTAGAGAGTCTCGAGACCGAGTTCGGCGATTAACGCCTGTGCCGCCGCCGCATCAAGCCGCATAAACAGCTTTTTTACCCGCGATGTTTCCCCCGATAGAATGGCAATATCGGATTTGACGATACCAAAACTTTTGGAAAGAAGTTTAATCACAGCCTTATTGGCTTTGCCGTCTTCCGGTACGTCCGTCACAGCGACTTTCAGCAATAAATTACCCTCCGCATCCCGCATCACGGATTGAATTTGGTTGCGTCCGGCTTTCGGCGTGACGCGCAGCGTAACACGTACACCGCCATCGCAGCTTTCAAATAAGGAGGACATGACAGGGCTCTTTTTTAAAAAGCGGTGCCAAGGAAGTGGCGGATATCTTCCGATTCAGTCTGCGGCAACAGCGACAATCCGCGATCTTTCACCGCATTAACGGAAAAAACATTGCCGCCGATCGTCACACATTGCTGCTGATGCACCGCCGTATAAGACAGGAAAGCCGCAAAGGCATTGCCATCCAGCGACAGATGCAGCTTGTCACCGTCCATATCAACCGTCCGCACCTCTTCAGGCAGCAGCGCATAGCAGGATTGCTGCGCTTGCGCCTGTTGCGGATAAAATGCCGCAAAAAGTGCAATAAAAGCAGATAATGTCACAATTTTTCTTATCACGGGGCTCTCCTTCGCAGCAATAGACTGCCGTCTGGTAGAAAAAATAATTGTATGAGAAGCTTTATACGGCAAAAACAGCATTTTTTACTTGTATTTTCCCGTATTAATTGTCATAATAATATGAAATTGAAAGAAAATAACGTGTTTCCTTTTTATACTGGACAAATATTACAAAATATGCCATTATGTATATATCCAGTAAGAATACAAAGTGATTCTCTTAACACGCGCAAAGCGGAAGGGTATTTTAACTATGAAACAAACGGCACAAGGCTTCGGCAAACCCAAATTACACGCAGTTGCAACCATCAGCGGCAGCGGTGCGAATGTCGACGGTTTCAAAGTTGAAAAGGCCAACAGCAACCCGCATCCGTTTTTGGCACAGCAAAGCGCATTCAAACGTTAATCTTTGCGGCGCTCTGTAGCCCCGTCTGAAATTTTCAGTTATACTGTCTTGAACGGCTGACCTTGCTAGTCAAGGTCAGCAAATATTATTTGCCTAGACCATATGAGGCGGCCATGGGGATGGATCTCGCCCTGACCAGCGAGGAAGAACTGTTAATCATCAGCGACGAACCCTTTCCGGGTGATGTTGTGCGCGTGGAATTTTACACGGATACACATCTGATGATCATGTTCTTTGCCAATGATGCTTATGGCGAAGGCATGTTGCTGGATCGCGAAATCCCCAAAGATTTTATTCCCCATATTCTTAGCGCCGCAACCATCTATGTCGCCCATTACGACGAGGCCAGCGGCAGCGATGACCCCGTCAGCCTGTTCAAAGTCCCCCTGATACGTATCGGTATTTAAAAAAAAAAGAAACCCCGCAGGCCAAGCCGTACGGGGTTTTCTTTTTATACTTGATCGCAGGTCTTAAGCGATGTTTTTAATCATTGCCTGATCAACGATCACGACCGCCTCATGCGTGCCATGCGCGAATGTTTCATCCGCCGCCGGTTTTTTGCCGATAATGACATAGGTATCACGGTCGGTTTCAAAAACCGCAGGACAACCGCAGCCGCAGCTGCCGCAAATGTAAGCATCGGGGGTCACTTCATTCAGTTTCATTTTTTGTCTCCTAAAAAAATGCAAAGCAACAAACTCGCCGCAGATTATATATCAAGATTGGAAACAGACAAGGCATTTTCCTGAATGAATTCACGGCGCGGTTCAACAATATCGCCCATCAATGTGGAGAAGATGCTTTCCGCTTCCTCTTCATGGTCGATCTTGACCTGCAGCAATGAACGGATCTCCGGATCAAGCGTCGTTTCCCACAGCTGATCGGGATTCATTTCACCAAGACCTTTGTAACGCTGGATCGACAAACCTTTACGTCCTTCGCGCGTTACGGTGTCATACAACCCGCAAGGGCCGTCGATACGGATGGCTTCATCATCGCCGAAAAAGATTTCGCCTTTTCCGCCGAAATATTCGGCCATTTTACCGCTGATATGCACGAATTTCTGTGCCGGCCCGCCTTCAAGAATTTCCGGTGTCAGGGTCACGCGCGTTTCTACGCCCTGCATATTGCGGCTGAAGACCATGCTGCCGCCCTCCTGCAATGTGCCGGTCCAGCCCTGTTCGAACTTGCCGTAAACATTGTTAATGCGCGCGGCGGCCTCGTCAGCGGTTTTCTGGCTGCGTTTTTCCGGATCAAGTGCGCCAGCCAGCGCCGCCTGTTCCACCACGCAACGGTCACCGCCCGTACGGCGGGAAATTGCCTCGATAAACTGCGTCGCCTTGCGCGCATTCTCGATAATATTGACCAGATCAGCGCCCGTTGCGACCGAACCGTCATGCGCCTTGAAACGCAAGCCGTCGATAACGCTGCCAATCAGAAATTGTTCCAATTCGCGGTCATCTTTCAGATATTGCTCGGATTTCTTGCCGCGTTTGACTTTGTAAAGCGGCGGCTGGGCAATATACAGATAGCCTTTTTTGATCAGTTCCGGCATTTGGCGGAAAAAGAAGGTCAACAGCAATGTCCGAATATGCGCGCCATCGACATCGGCATCGGTCATGATGATGACTTTGTGATAACGCAGCTTCTCCAGATTAAACTCATCCGGTCCGATACCCGTACCCAGCGCGGTAATCAGCGTACCGATTTCCTGACTAGAGAGCATTTTGTCAAAACGTGCCCGTTCGACATTGAGAATTTTACCTTTCAGCGGCAATACCGCCTGATTTTTGCGGTGGCGCGCCTGTTTGGCAGAACCGCCGGCACTGTCACCCTCGACAATAAACAATTCGGCCAGCGCAGGGTCGCGCTCCTGACAATCGGCGAGCTTACCGGGCAGTGAGGAAATATCCAGCGCCCCTTTGCGGCGTGTCAAATCACGCGCTTTACGGGCGGCTTCCCGTGCCGTTGCAGCCTCGACCGCCTTACCGATAATCTTTTTGGCATCCTGCGGATTTTCTTCAAACCAGTTTTTCAGATGTTCGCCAACAACAGCTTCGACAACGGGGCGTACCTCGCTGGAGACCAGCTTATCTTTCGTCTGGCTGGAGAATTTCGGATCCGGCACTTTCACCGACAACACACAGGTCAATCCCTCACGCATATCATCGCCTGAAAGCTGGACTTTCTCTTTTTTGAGCAGCCCCTTATCCTGCGCATAATTGTTCACGGAGCGCGTCAGCGCAGCACGAAAACCGGCCAAATGCGTTCCGCCGTCACGCTGCGGGATGGTGTTGGTAAAACACAGCACATTTTCGTGATAGGCATCCGTCCATTCCAGCGCCACTTCAACCGTAATGCCTTCCTCTTCCATTTCCTGCGAAAAGGCAATCGGCCCTGAATGCAATACGTTTTTGGAACGATCCATATACTGGGCAAAAGCCGCAAGGCCGCCCTCATAATACAATTCCTCGACCTTCGGCTCGTCGTCGCGGGCATCCGTCAGCACAAGGCGTACGCCGGAATTCAGGAAAGCCAGCTCACGCAGGCGTTTTTCCAGCGTTTTGAAGTTGAATTCCGTCATCGTAAAAGTTTCCGGTGACGGAAGGAAGGTGACTTCACTTCCGCGCTTGTCACCTGCGGGGCCGACATCTTTCAATGGCGCTTCGGGTTCACCGTGACGGAAACGCAGAAACCATTCTTTGCCGTCACGCCAAATCCGCAGATCCAGCCTTTCGGACAGGGCGTTGACCACGGAGACACCGACACCGTGCAGACCGCCGGAAACCTTGTAGGAGTTCTGGTCGAATTTACCCCCCGCATGCAGCTGCGTCATAATGACCTGTGCGGCGGAGACGCCTTCCTCGTGCATGGCAACTGGAATACCGCGCCCGTTATCACGGATCGTGGCGGAACCGTCGGCGTTCAAAACAACATCAACACGGTCACAATGACCGGCCAGTGCCTCATCAATCGCGTTATCAACGGCCTCATAAATCATATGGTGCAGGCCGGTACCGTCATCGGTATCACCGATATACATGCCCGGACGCTTGCGAACAGCGTCTAAGCCTTTCAAAACCTTAATTGAATCTGCGCCGTATTCAGCGTTATTTCCTGTGCCTGCAGCGGCAGCTTGCGTCTGTTCTGACATGAACCTTCCAATGAATAGAGAATCTGTTTAAATCCGGCTCTCAGTCTAGCAAAAACCACAGCGCAATGGCAGGAAAAAGTGCAAAAAACCGCGTTTTTTCGCAGAAATGGGCGAAGTCTAATATTCTGAAAAGAAAGATATTTTTAAAAAAAATGCACAGCTTCACAAATCCATGTTAAAATATAATAATACGATTGAATGTTTTCATTCCGCATATCGCGCTAACAAACATATTTTACCGCAGAAAACAGCTGTTTTCAGAGGCCGCAACGACAGCAAATGGCATATAAATTCAACAAAATAACGGTTCTGATCGTCGAGGACACGCAAGAGATGTTCGAGATTACCCGTGCCGTCCTGCAAACATTCGGCATTAACAGCACGATTTCCGCAAATGATCTGCGTAGCGGCTGGCGTAAATTCTGTAACTATAATCCCGATCTGGTGATCATCGACTGGCTTGAAAATGACAGTCTGGAAGACCATGGCGCCATCGCAGACGGGCTGAAACTGATGCATGCCATCCGCCATGACGATAAAAGCCCGAACAAATTCGTTCCCGCCATTATGATGACGGGTTACAGCATCAAGCGGAACATTAATCTGGCCCGTGATTACGGTGCGACCGAGTTTATCGCCAAACCCTTTACGGCGGAAACGCTGTACCGGAAAATGGAGCATATGATCGAACATCCACGGCGTTTTGTCCGTGCCCCCGGCTTTTTCGGCCCCGACCGCCGACGGCAGGAGAAAAATCCGCCGGAACATGACCGCCGCTCTGCTGAAATTGCCTTTGAACCGTCGAAAGAAAACATCTAGACTATTAATCGCAGATGATTGGACGGAACATTGACAAACAAAGACAAAGATAAAAACATGACGCAATCGCTTAATCTGGACAGGATCGAGATTATTCATCCGCCGAATATGCTGAAGGAAAAAGTCGGATCGGGCGGGTTGGATCGTGCCGTTATCAAGGCGGCGCAGGAAAAAATGTACAAAAACGAACGCAATTTCCTGCCCATT
>SBHI01000063.1 GCA_006226225.1 Alphaproteobacteria bacterium | reverse complement strand
GGTGAAAAACAGATGGCGCTGGATTTGATGGCGGCTGTCGGGCAGGCGCTATGGACGGATGATGAGAACCTGATGAATGCCGTGACCGCCGTTTCGGGCAGCGGCCCTGCCTATATTTTTCTGTTGATCGAGGCTTTGGCCAAAGCCGGCGAAAATTCCGGCTTGCCTGCCGATATGGCGATGGCACTGGCGCGGGAAACCGTGATCGGCAGTGCCGCCCTCGCCGCCGATGCGGCGGATACGCCCGCCGCGAGTTTGCGCGAAAATGTCACCAGTCCCGGCGGCACCACCGCCGCCGCACTCAGCGTATTGATGGATCAGGACAGCGGCTTGCAGCAATTGCTGGACAAAGCCGTTGCCGCCGCCACCGCGCGCGGGAAAGAGCTGGAATAGTTTTCACAAATAATATTACCGCTTGTGAAGATAACGGCGGATCAGGGCGGATTTTTGGGCGCCGGAATGGGCGATATGGGTGGCCATCGCTTTGCCGTTGGCGGGGTCGATGATTTTATATTCCTTGGCGAAGACCATCGGGGAGACGACCGTGTAGCCATCGGAATCCGCGCTGTTTTCATACAGCACGGTTCCGGGTTTGACCTGCAGGGCTTTGCCTTTGACTTCCAGCACGGTTTCCCGCGGCACAACGACATAGCGCTGCGGCTTGTCATCAGATTGCAAATGCGTTTTGTAATTAAAAAGGCCTGTCAGCGCATCATCGGCATAGCGGGCATTGGTGCGGAAGCTGACATGGAAATCGATATCGCGGATATAAGTCGGTGCACCGTCCGGAAAACTGACCAGAAAGGCAGGCTGTTTCGCCAGCGCATGGACGGGCTTATGCTTTTTGCCTTTTGGGTAGACGGCGAATTCTTCCCCCTCTTGCAGGCGGTGCACCTCCGTGCCGAAAGGCAGCGGCATGGCATGGCGCGTATCCAGCGCGACCGCTTCGAATTCCTCTTTAAAATCCTCATCCTCGTAAAACAGATTCTGGCCATTGCGCTCCACTTGCCAACCGTCGGTATCGGCCACCATTTCGACCTCCATACCGAAATTTCCGGGGGCAAGGCATTCCTCACCTTTTTTTACAGGATGCGCCTTCACAACAGGCACATGGCGGCACAGCCCCGCCCCTGCTTTTTCTTCCAATTGCTGAAACATGTCTTGCAGTTTGATCATGCTCTCCCCCCTATCGCCACGGCTGATATGCGCGATTCCGCGCATAGTCGGGGTTATCAAGGAAGTTTTTCAACACGCTTTGATATTGCGCCTTCAGTGCCTCCGCATCCATATCGGCATTCGGATCGAGCCCTGCGAAAAACGGCGGCTCTCCGCGGCGGGTCAATCGGTCAAAATCGGCAATAATGGTCGGTTGCTGTTCCAGACCGTAATCGGTCAGATCTTTACCCTCTTCCAGTCTGTATTCGTAATGGGAAACTCCGTCATTATGGCCGACGACATAGTTGAACAAATCCTTCATCGCATGCAGACGGGCGAAAAGCACATTATTCTGGTTCTGCCAGACATGGCCGACCTCATGCGAGAAGAAAAATTCGTCAATATCATTGCCGCTGCTGAAATCTTCGCTGTAAACATCTTGTGGGACGATAATCATGCTGCCTTTGGTCGCCATGCACATCTGATAGCGGCTGAGACACCAGTCGCCGAAATCCGAGGAATGCACCTTCACCTTGCTGTAATCGATGGAATCGTCATAGCCCATTTTCTGCAGCATTTTGATTTCATTGTCATGCAGCGGGCGGCCGTCGAGAACATAGGGCAGTGATGCCTCCGCAGCCCACAGGCCGGCAAAGGCCAGCACCAGCGAGCGCGCGGCCTTCACAAAGATATTGGCTTTGCGGCTGAACAGCGTTTTATACCAAGGGCGGCGTTTGGGCGCGGCAGAGCTTTCCGCCGCAGTGTCCTGCGCCGTCACATCTTCCCGTTCATCTTTTTCCGGATGTTCCGTCATTCCCGTTAAACCGCCTGTTCCGCCTATTCAAAAACAAGCCTTATCCTATCATAATATTTTACATATCGCAATAAAATTAAAAGAAAAAAACACGGCGGAAACGGGTTATTTCGGACGGCGCAGATAGCGGCGCAAGGCATTCTGACGATTTTGGCGGCGCAGATCCTTTTGACCGCTTTCGCCAAGCAGAAAATCTTCACACATATGCACGATCTCAGGCAGCTCCCGCTCACGCGCATAATCCAGCGCCGTTTTGCCTTCGCGGTTGGGAATATCGGGTCGTGCGCCGTGATCCAGCAACAGTTTGACCAGTTCAGGCTTTACCGGCTCGAAAATCTGCCACAAATGATGCGTCAGCGGCGTGCCGTAATAGGTGGAGGAAATATTCGGGTCGGCATTGTTTTTCAGCAAAATATTGATGGTTTCCATGCCGCCGGAGACCGTGCTGGCCGCCAAAGCGGTATAGCCCATCATTTCATCAACGATAATATCGGGATTGGCACCGTTCAGCAATGCGCAGGCCGCCATCAGCGCGGCTTCGCTGTCATTGCCGTTGCCAAGAGTGATATTCACCGCATAACGCAAATCCGTATCGGGATCGCCGAATCTGAAACTGCCCATTTCGCCGTTTTCCTTTGATAAACAAGATCTTTTATTAACATATTTAATCCGGCGCCCGCAAGAGTTTTGTCTTGCCCCATGAAAGCTGTTATATTGCCGCGAAGCGTTTTTGCTTTGTTCGTACAGGCGGCAACCGAGGTAAGCCGCGCGGAGTGTATAGAAATACATGAGCACGGCGAAACGATGGTTAACAAAGTGTACGGGCAAATGAAAGACGCGACATGGCAAAAAAACGCTCCCCCAGTCACTATTCGACGCAGAAAAACAAGAAAGTCTATATCCAGCTGCGTGACGGCACGGAGTTTGTCGACCGTTTTCTGGATAAAAAAGGCAGCTGGCTGCATTTGCAGGAACGCGGCAAAATCCCGATTAAAGACATTGCCGTTTTTACCCATGCCCGCATCGACAAGCCCGTCTCAGATTGACATAATTATATAATTTTGTTATATTCCTTCAGTTGTAATACAAGTTTCAGCGAGAGCAGACATGCCCTATATCAAGGCTCATATCGTTGTAAAAGAAACGGAGGAAAGACTAACCATCCGTGAAGGCGGCTTTTACATGAATGCCGAGAATGTCTATAACATCCACCGCTATGACTACCACCCCGTTTTGGGCAAAGACACGCCGCGTACCTGCGTGGAGCTGACCCCGCATAAGGGCGGGGAAAAGCGTTTCGTGATTTTCAATGCGCCGCTGGAAAAAGTTGAAGATATGCTGCTGAACAGTCACAAGGCCGTGCGCCAGTCAAAGAATCCGCGTGTGAAGCATCTTTATAACGATATGAACAATATTATGGATGCCACGCTGATTACCCTGTCACAGAAAGAATTTGACGGGTATCACAAAGCCCACCGTGCAGCAAAGGCCAGCGCTGCAGAGCGGCAGAGAGAGCGCCAGCTTGAAGTTATGCGGCGCGTTCTGGACAATTATCGCGATCACCGCCGCCGCTGAGCAGCCCTAACAGTAATAGGGCGGATTGTGATAGGGATCATCATATCCGTCATATTTATATTCCCTGCGCACGGTCGCGCCAAGGCTGTCGAGCTTTTGCTTGAAATAGCCCGTCGGGTTTTCTTCGACCGTCACCGTAAATTTTTTGGCATCGCTGGCGGTGACTTTTGAGAAGTGCTCGGACAGGGATTTGATCCGCGAAAACGTCGTCTTATTACCGGTAATGATAAAACTGGTGCCAGACATGAGGTTGCTCCGTTAATGCCCGAGGACACCCTTCATTAAATCACGCGCCTTATCCATGCGCTGATCCATATCGCTTTCGGGAATAGTGCCGGCTGCGCCATCGGTAATGCTGCGCACGCCTTTAAAGAACGTATCGCCCAGCCCCTTTTCCGTCACGACTTTCATTGTGCTGCGTGCCAGCCTGTCCATGACTTGCGTTAAGACTTGCTCCGCCGTTGCGGGTTTTTTATCGCTGCCGATATTTTTCAAAACGATATCCGGTATTTTCGCGCTGCCCTGCCCGCTGATTTTGGCAACAGCCGCCAGCGGTGTCACGGAGATATTGCTCAGCTGCAGCCGGTCAATCACAAGGTCTTTGCCGCCGGATGAGGCAGAGCCGCCGGATTGCCCCGCTTTGATATTATCCTGCAAGGCACCCAGATTGGTGCCGCCCTTCCGCACTTCGTAACGGATATCGACACCGTCGACCACGATCTCACCCAGCGCCAGCACCGCACCTGTCAAATCACGCGCCGTCACGCTGACCGTATCGGCATGCAGGAAATACGGAGATTGGAAGGCGCCTTGCGGGTTATTAATCTGGATGCCTTTTACCGTTACTTTTTTCTCGGCAATGGACACATCCAGCGCCGCCAGTGTCACCTTAGTACCCAGCGCATGGCTGGCGACTTTCTCAACCATCGGTTTGAGCATCGTGCCCATATAGAAATATACGCCGCCGCCGATGGCTGCGAGAATAAGGATAAATGCGAGAAATTTTTTCATGGAAACATCCCCTGTTTTGAAAAGATTTTGCGGGAAAGTGGAGCGGGTGATGGGAATCGAACCCACGTAACTAGCTTGGAAGGCTAGGGCTTTACCATTAAGCTACACCCGCATCGATGCTGTAATCAGGACATATTTATAGCAATCCCGCATAAAATTGCAAGCCTTTATGCAGCCTTAGGCGGCAAGACGTTCCAGACCGCTTTCCAGATCAGCCTGCAGATCCTCGACATCCTCAAGACCGGGATGGATACGCAGCAGAAAACCATCCCCCTCCCAGGGTTTGGTGATGCGTGCGGCATTCAGCTGTTCGGGGAACAGCAGCGATTCATAACCGCCCCAGCTGAAACCCATTTTGAAAATATCCATGCCGTCCAGCATTGCCGCGATTTTCGTGCGGTCGGTTTCCTTCAGCACAATGGCGAAAACGCCGGAGGTGCCTTTGAAATATTTCTTCCAGTTTTCATGACCGGGCGATTCCGGCAACGCCGGATGCAGCACCTTTTTCACGGCATCATGGCCTGACAACCATTTTGCCAGTACCAGACCGCTTTCACGGTGACGATCCATGCGTACATCCAGCGTGCGCAAGCCGCGCAGACCGAGATAAAGCTCCTCGGAGCCCGCACAATTGCCGAGCTGGCGGATGGTGTCGCGCGTCGGTTTAAAGGTTTTCTCATTACAGGAAATCACACCCAGCATCATATCGGAATGGCCGGAAATATATTTCGTTGCCGACATGATGGAGATATCAATCCCCAGTTCCAGCGGCCTCAGATGCAGCGGCGTTCCCCAGCTGTTATCAATGATCGTAATCAGGTCATGTTTTTTGGCGACGGCGACAAAAGCACCGATATCCTGCACCTCGTAGCTTAAAGAACCCGGCGATTCCAGATACAGGATTTTCGTATTCTTTTTCACCTGTTTTTCGATCTCTGCGCCAATCATCGGATCGTAATATTCAACTTCGATCCCGAAGCGCGCCATCGTGCGGTTGCAGAAGTCGCGGGCAAAACCGTAAAAATTATCCGGCAGCAGAATATGATCACCCGCTGTGACAAAGGCCATAATGGCACCGTTAATTGCCGCCAGCCCCGATGAGGTCACGACACAGCCTGCCGCACCGTCCAGCGCAGCAATTGCCTGTTCAAACGCCGTTGAGGACGGCGTGCTTTCCCGCCCGTAACGGTAAGGCGCCTCAAAACAGTTCAGAAAATGCTCGTAAGTATCGATCACAAAGGTCGAGGCACGGTGCACCGGCGTATTAACAACACCGTCATAGCGCAACGGCTGTGACCCCAAATGCGCCAAAAGCGTTTTGGCATGTTTATCCGTCGGTTTTTCACTCATGCTGTCGCGGCTCCCCTTGTTGTCGCGCCCTTTTCCTTGGGCAAATGGGCGCAAGCGCCCCACTCCGTCCACGACCCGTCATACACCGCCACATCCTTGCGCCCCATCCGGAACAGCAAAAAAGCCAAAACACATGCCGTTACACCGCTGCCGCAAGTCGCAACAATGTTTTTCACATTCAGAACACCCGCATCCGCAAACATCTTGCGGCAGGTCTCCAGCGGAAGGAAACATCCGTCTTCCGCAAGAAACGACATAAACGGCAAATTCACAGAGCCGGGGATCCGTCCGTGTTCGACAAAACGCAGATTGTCGCGGGCATCAATGAGAACCGTGTCTTTTTCCTGCAAACAACCTTCGATTTTTGCCGCATCATAAACAAGCTCAGGATGAAAAACGGCTTTATATTCCACCGGTTCGGGCTGTGCAGGGCCGACAGAGACCGTGCGCCCTTCGCGCAGCCATTTCGCCAGCCCGCCGTCAAGAATTTGCACATTTTCATGACCAAAAGCCCGCAGCATCCACCAGACGCGGCAGGCCGCCAAGCCGGTATTCATCTGTGCATAGACAATAATATGGTCTGTTTCCGTGATACCGAGCGCGCCGAGTTTTTTCGCAAAAAGCGCCGCATCCGGCATTGTATGCGCATATTCCGCAGCGGGGTCTGCGATGTCGTCAATATCGAACGGAACGGCATTTCCGATTCTAAGATGCGCGGTTTCAGGTTGCGCTGCGCCGGACAGAATATAGGTGCCGTCCAGTAGTTTTACCTCCGGATTATCCAGAATTGCGGCCAGTTCCTCTGTTGTAATCAGCGCATCCATCGTATTCTCCGTTGTTTATCTTAACCCCATTTTTCCTGAAGGCGCGCATGGTGGCGCAAAAACCAGTTCAATAAAATCAGCGCATTGGAATTGTGCACTTGATCTTCATCAAGAAGTGCAGCAATTTCGGCGGGTTTCACAGTGAAGGTTTCGATTTCCTCCCCTTCTTCGGCAAGACCGTGATAGCGCTGTGCAGGAATTTCCGCAATACGTGCGCAATAGAAATAACATTCCTCATCTGTTGATCCCGCACTGGGAAAAGAATGGCCGATATATTCCAGATCGACAATCTCCGATCCTGTTTCTTCAAAGCTTTCGCGCCGCGCTGCCTGTTCGGGTGTTTCATTATCATCGACACATCCCGCCGCACATTCGATCATAAAGGGATCATCCTCGTTGCGCAAAACCGCGCCCAGACGGAACTGGCGGCTTAACAGCACGCTGTCCGATTCCGGATGATAAAGCAGCACCACAGAGGCCTCTGACATGCGGCACATTTCACGCTTCATTACCGGCAGCCATTCATCGGCATCAGGATTCATGGCACGGTGCGTAAAGCTGTAACGGTCAATCTTGCGGTAGCCGTCATGCAGACGCTCCCGTCCACTGATGCGTACATCGCTGTTTTGCAACTCCTCAACTTCGGACTGGTGCAATGTCATGAATCCGTTTTTCCTTCTTCTGTACCGTGGTCAGCGGATGCCGCCGCTTTTTTCTGTTTGCGGTGAGCTGTCCAGACCGCCAGCGGTATTGTCGCACCATAGGCGATTCCCATTGCCGCCAATGTCGGCCAAGGCGCATTAATCAGTCCGGCCACCAGAAGACCAAACGCCCCCAGCGCCGGAATAACAAACTTGGGCGGCAGGCGGATTTGCTTGGTTGAAAAGGTCGGCACATGGCTGACCATCAGCCACGCAAACAGCAACATCCACACACCCACGACTTCGGGATGCTGCATCATGCCGATCTCTCCCGCAGCGGGCTTTTCCATCTGGAAATGAATGATCAGCGGCAGCAAGGACATTCCCGCCCCCGTCGGAGACGGCACGCCGCAGAAAAAGCTGTGATTGGCATCGGGATTTTCCTTACCGGCAGCATTGAAACGGGCAAGCCGTAACGCGACCGCAATGGCAAAGGCCAGCGCAATCACCCAGCCGAGACGTCCGGCAAAATGCAGTGACCATGAATGCAGCACCATTGCCGGTGCCACACCGAAACACAGGAAATCCGACAGTGAGTCGAGCTCGGCCCCCAGCGCGCTTTGCGCTTTCAAAAGCCGCGCTGCCGCACCGTCAAACGCATCCAGAAATGCCGCGATGACAATCGCCAACACGGCGGCTTCAAAACGTCCGGCAATGGCAAACTGCATCGCCGACATGCCCGCGCAAAGTGCGGCAATGGTAATCATATTGGGAACAAGGCGGTGGAAAGACGTCATCTTTGCGCCTTTCGCTCCTTTTTCCTGAGCCGTTTTGCGCTTGCGTATCGCCATTCTAGCGGATCTCCCCCTCACGGGTTTTTTCACTGGATTGTAAATCGGCCAGAACGGTTTCGCCGCCGATCATGTGTTGGCCGACGGTCACCAACGGCATCGTGCGCGGCGGCAGATAAATATCCATCCGGCTGCCGAAACGGATAATACCGAAGCGCTCGCCTGCTTTGTATGCCGTGCCTTTTTTAGCATCACATAAAATACGCCGCGCTACGAGTCCGGCGATCTGTACAAAAGCGATGGAACTGTCCTTGGAGGCGAGTTTCATTACCACCGTGGCGCGTTCGTTTTCCAGACTGGCTTTATCCAGTGCGGCATTCAGGAATTTCCCCGGATGATACAGCACCTGCGTCACTTCGCCATCGGCAGGCACACGGTTCACATGCACATCAAAAACATTCAGGAAAACACTGATGCGCGTCAAAGTTTTCGCTTTGAACAAAGGATCATCTTCGTAGCCGTCGCTGTCGATTTCCGCCGGCAATTCAGCCTTACCGATTGCCTGTACAATACCGTCTGCCGGGCTGATGACAAGCCCCTCGCGTGACGGTGTGACCCGTACGGGATCGCGGAAGAAATAAACGCACCACAGCGTCAGCACCAGCCCCGCAAAGCCGAGAAATTCGGACAACAGTGCCAGCAGTACCGAGACGATAGCAAAGCCTGCGATAAACGGCCAGCCCGCCGGATGCACAGGCACGACAAGCGTTTTTGCCGCCTGACAAACCACTGATTTCACAGCTTTTAGCCAGTCCGGCAGCGAGTCCCGCGTTTCCTGCGGTTTTGCCTCTGTTTCGTCGTTTTTTTCGTCTTTTTCGTCTGTTTTGCTACGCAAAGCCTTGACCCCCGCGCCTAATTTATGCCATTTTGTCTCGCTTGAAACGAGAACAATACTTACTCAATCACGGTAAAAATGGCAATAACAAAACAACAAAATCGCACCGTTTGCGTTTATTGCGGTGCCTCCTCCAATGTGAGTGATATTTACAAAGACGCGGCTTATGAATGCGGCAAGGTGCTGGCGCAGAACGGCATTGATGTCGTCTATGGCGGCGGACGTGTCGGGCTGATGGGCATTGTCGCAGACGCTGCGCTGGAACATGGCGGTAATGTGATCGGCATCATTCCCGGACATCTGCAGAAAAAAGAACCCAAACATATGCATCTGACCGAACTGGTTGTCGTGGAAAGCATGCATGACCGCAAAGCACTAATGGAAAAACGCTCGGACGGTTTTCTGGTACTGCCCGGCGGTTTCGGCACAATGGATGAAACATTTGAAATCCTGACATGGAAGATGCTTGGCCTGCATAACAAGGATGTTGTGCTGCTGAATACCACAGGATACTGGGACCCCTTTGTCGCATTGGCCGACAAAATCATCAGCGAAGGTTTCGCACAGGAAAAAGACCGCGGCTTTATCGCCATGGATTCGATGGATGCCGTTATTGCTCATTACGGAAAGGCCTCCTTTTTGTTGGAGAAATAATCTGAATGGTATAGTATGATTCTGTGCGTATATACTATATGTACGGCAGAGCGGTAAGAATGCATAAAACACATTGATTTAAAACCTATGGAAGAACAATCACCGACAAAAATTCACGATCCCGGTGCCGCGGCATGGGAAAGGGTCAGCAAAGAAGGTCTGCGCCCTTCGCCGGAGATGTTCGAGCTTTGGTACCGTTATTATGACGGCGACCCGGAAATCTGCAGTGCGATTGACCGCCATGAAGAAAAGATCGATGAAGCTTTTTGCATGGAGGTTCATAAAAAATTCATTGCGCGCGTTTCCGTTGACGATGCCATGCGCAAAATCAATGACAACCTGCAAAAAGCCCTGATGGAAGTCTCCGAAGCCGTCGGCGGCATGCAGGATGCCACAACCGATTACGGCTCCTCTCTTTCCGATATGACCGATCATATGAAAGAGGCAAAAAGCATTGAAGATCTGGAGCAGGTCATTCTGTCACTGGCGGAAGACACGAAAAAGATGGTGGAATATAACAAGTCGCTGGAAGAGCAGCTTGATACCTCCTCCAATCAGGTCAACGCCCTGAAAGAGAATCTCGATACCGTCCGCCATGAAGCCATGACCGATGGCCTGACAGGGCTGTCAAACCGCCGCGCCTTTGATATTTATCTGAAGGAAGCTGTGATGCGCGCGGAAGAAGAAGGCAAATCACTGGTGCTGATGATGCTGGATATCGACCATTTCAAACCCTTTAACGACAATTTCGGCCACCAGATCGGTGACCAGGTACTGCGCCTTGTCGCACGCTGTCTGATTGACGGCGTCAAAGGCCGTGACCGTGCCGCACGCTATGGCGGCGAAGAGTTTGCGATCATTCTGCCCGAAACACCTTTGAAAGCCGGTATTGTTGTCGGTGATGCTCTGCGCAAATCCGTGGAAAGCCGTGAAGTGATCAATCGAACCAGCAACCAGAATCTGGGAAAAATTACGCTTTCCGTCGGCGTTGCCGAACTGCAGCCCGGTGAAACGGTCGAATCCCTGATTTCCCGTGCGGATTCGGCGCTTTACACCGCCAAACAAAACGGCCGTAATCAGGTTGCCGCCGCCTATCCCGAGAAGTAACCGCGCCGTCCCGTTCAAATAATGGGACATTGCACTGTTTTCTTTGCGTAAGGGGATTGAAGAAAAGTGATTTTTTTGCTTTTATGCTAATGGAACAGTTTTTATTTTTGGAAATGAGGAAAACCATGTCAGTCAAAAAACAGCCTTTGTTCATGAAATTGATGGCGTGCTCCGTTGCCGCCGTGGTCGGTGTCAGCGCGATGCCTGGCGATGCCGTTGCCGGATTTAAATGGCAGGGCCCCGCCAAGTCCGAAGCAACCGTCTTCCCGGGTGAAGGGACTTATATGGAGCCGGAAATTCACTGGCATGGTGAAGGCAACGGTGCCGCACCGACCGCAGAGCTGATGGATGATGCCACCATGGTTGATGAAGCTTTACCTGCCCCCGTCACATCCGAAACACTGGGTAGCCTGAGCGGTATGGAAAGCTATCCTGAAGATTCCGCACAAAGCAATGGCGACCTGATTTCACAAATCGTCAGCGACGAGCCGCAAGCCGCTGCGACGGCACCTGCCGCAGCACCTGTCCTCTATGTTGAAAACGCTGAAATGGCACAGGGTTTCGGCAGCGACATTCCGCTGGTTATGGCGATCCGCCAGATTATTCCGTCCTCACAGGCTTTTGCCTTTGAGCCGGGCGTTGATCTGGGCGCACCCGTTTCCTGGCAGGGCGGCGCGCCTTGGCCGGAAGTGCTGAGTAACACACTGGCCGCTGCCGGACTGTACGCACGCATGCACCGCGATATGGTGATTATCGGTAAATATGACGGCGGCGCAACAGCCCCTGCACCGGTATCCGGCGGTGAAGACCATGCCGCTTTTGACGCACCCGTTACAAGCATGACGGCACCGGTCACCGCGCAAAGCACCAAGCCGCAAACGGAAATTGAAAAAAGCATGGCCGCAGAATCCGACACCATGAGCAGTGCACCGGTTGTTGCCGCTGCGCCGCAATGGAGTGTCAAACCCGGCCAAACTCTGCGTGATGCCGTCACCTCATGGGCAACGGAAGCAGGCGTGAAGCTGTACTGGACCACCGATTACGATTACCGTATTGATGCAGAGCATGTTTTCAGCGGTTCTTTTGAAGAGGCGCTGGCACAATTGCTGGATACTTTTGCCGACACAACGCCGCAACCTTACGGACAGCTGCACAAAAGCTCCGAAGGTGGCCAGATTCTTGTCATCAAAACATATGACAGCAATATGGGTTAAGCCTTATCTATAAGGTAAAGACTGTTTTTAAGAAGCGCACCGTTTTACGGTGCGTTTTCTTTTGGGAAAGTCACATCGGGCGGACGAATGTAAAACGGCTTTGCCGGATAGTGCCGCACCAAATCCTTCATATCTTTTGCCGCCGCATCCGCCAGCATCCGCCCCAGAAGCACAGACGAATTCTCCGCTGCAAAATCCTCCGGGATATCCGGCGCTTGATAGCCTGCGGCTGCCAGCTCCCGTAATACCGGCACGGCATTTCCTGTCAGCAATAGATCCTCTTTTTCCGCAAAACGCGTCATAATGCCCGCCGCATCTTCCTGAAACGGATCATCTTTCTTTTCACCGTTTTGATCAAACAGCTGGCAAAAACATTCCTTGCGGTGACTTTCCAGCAAAACAAGCTTGTCTGTTTCCGTATCAGCCGCAACCCGCAGGGCATATAAAGAAAAATTGTCAAACCCTGCCAGAGGCAGGCCCGAAGCAAGCGCAATCCCTTGCATGGCGGCAAGACCGACACGAATACCGGTAAAACTGCCCGGCCCTGTCGCGGCTGCCAAAGCGTTCAAATCGGCAAAGCCAAGTTCCGCCTCTTTCAGCGCGTCCATGACGGAGGGCAGCAGGCTTTTTGCCTGATCCCGCATGTCAGCGGACACGCGTGTGACCACGGCTTCGCCGTCACGGAAGACGGAAACCGCCATGCCGCGCGTTGCGGTATCGACAGCTAAAATATTCAGATTACCGGACATGGGGTTTAAACGATCTCGCAGGCCTGCTCAAAACCCAGACGCGGGCTGCGCGGATATAAACCGGACGGATCGCCGTAACCCAGATTGCACAGCATATTGACTTCAAAATTACGATCAGGGAAAAAAGCCTCTTTGACTTTTCCCGGATTAAAGCCGGACATCGGGCCGCAATCCAGTCCCAAACCGCGCGCAGCCAGCATAAAATAAGCCGCCTGCAGAGAGCCGTTGCGCATGGCCGTATCCTGCACATATTTTTCTTTGCCCGCGCCGGTAAACCATGATTTCGCATCCGCATGCGGGAACAGTTCCGGCAGATGATCGTAGAATTCCAAATCATTGGCCATGATGACCGTGACGGGGGCAGACATGGTTTTTTCGACATTGCCCGCCATCAAAGCAGGTTTCAGCTTTTCCTTGGCTGCGGGAGATTTCACGAAAACGAGGCGCAACGGACAACAATTTGCCGAAGTCGGACCGAATTTCATCAGCGCGTAAATTTCCTGCAACAGGGCATCATCAATATCTTTGTCCTGCCAGCTGTTATGGCTTCTCGCAGTTCTGAACAGAATATCCTGTGCCTTTGCATCGATTTGCGCCGCATCTGCAGTCTGTTTTTCCGCCTGTTGCATGCCGGTTTCCTTTCTATTGCCCGGTGGCTTTCCGGTTTTTTATTGCAAATTCCTCTTCTTTTATATATCACTAGGGTCAGATTGCAATGATATTCGAGACTGTATTCAAGCAATGGGAAAGCGCCTTCTCATCCTCTGTACTATGCTTTTACTGCCCTTCTTCACCGGAAGCGCCCGCGCGGAGGATATTCACCGCATTGCCCAGGATCGCAGCAAAGCCGTCTTTTTTGTTTATTTCCACATCGGTGAAGATCAGTATCCCGGTGCCAATATCCAGATGGAACGTTTCCGCGAACATGTGCTGGAAATGAAAACCTCCGGCTATAACGTGTTGCCGCTGGGTGAGATCGTCAGCGCCATTGAAAACGACACGCCGCTGCCCCAGCATACGGTCGGCATTACTCTGGAAGGCGCTTACCGCAGCTCTTTTGAAAATGCGGTGCCGCTGCTGCTGGAAGCCGGACTGCCTTTCACGATTTTCCTGGCCCCCGAGCGCATTGACCGCGATAGCGATTTTTATCTGAACTGGCGCGAAGTCAAGAAGCTGGCGCGCAATGATCTGGTCACCATCGGTGCCATGCCTTACTCCTATGACCATCTGATCCGCATGGATGAAAATGCACAGCGCCAGCAAATCACCCGCGCTATCGCCCGTTTTCAAGAAGAACTGGGAAATGCGCCGGAATTTTTCGCATGGCCGCATGGTGAATATACTCCTGATTTACAAAAAATTCTGCCGGAGCTCGGCTTTCGTGCCGGTTTCGGACAGCAATCCGGTGTTGCCGCCCATGGTAGCGACATGACCGCGCTGCCGCGTTTTTCCATGACAGATCAATATGGCGGACTTGACCGATTTCGCCTGACGGCACAAAGCTTTCCTTTTCCCGCTTTGCAGGAAGACCCGCCCGGCATGATCTGGCGGGACGGACAAAGCAGCATCGGCTTTACACTACCGCAAGAACTGCGCGATGCCGCAGACCGTCTGGCCTGCTTTGTGTCCGATATCGGTAAAGTGTCGCTGACACATACCGAAGACGGGCATATCACCTTGCAGCTTGAAGACATGATTGCCGCAGGACGCATTCGTATGAACTGCACCCTGCCCGTCCTGACGGCTGAAGAAACCAAACACCGTCAACAGATCTGGCGCTGGTATGGGCGGCTTTTTACCGGCAAGGACGGCAGCGATGCAGGCGATGATGATGAAACCCTGATCAGCCTGTCACCCGACAACGGCGCTTTCAACGAATAGGAAATTTTACGGCCTAGGGCAGATCAGTGCCTTGTTCCGGCACAGGATCAGCAGGCAATATTCCGGAGGCGGTTTTGCCTTTGCCGCGGAGAGGTTTTTTCTTGAGATGTGTCTTATGTAGTACGCCCGCCTTTTCCAAAATCGGATAGGCGACAGCCGTCAAATAGCTGTTAATGCGGCGCAGATCACGCAAAATATCCAAATGCAGGCTGGAAGTCGCCACCGTCTCGGCAACGCCTTTGCGCAACCGTTCGATATGGCTTTCCGATGCGCGGATTTCGCTTTTGCGGATTGCGGCCTTTTCTTCCACCAGCTTATAGGCCATATCCATATCGCCGGACATAAAGACATTTTGCGCTGCACGCAGGTTTTCCATGATGACGGCATGCATTGCGGCGATTTCCTGAAAGCCTTCCTCGGAAAATGTGTACTGGTTACGGATTTTTTTGGCCGCCATTTCCATCAGGCTTTTATCAATGATATCACCGATATGCTCCAGATTGGTTGCAAATGTCAGAATTTCAAGATAACGCTGGCTTTCCTTCTTATCCAGATACTGCCCCGACATCTGCGCCATATAGCGTTTGATATCCTCGTAAAGCCCGTCAACGATATTATCCTGCTCCCGCACATCCTGCACGCGCTGCAGATTATGGGTTTTAAAGCTGTCCAGCGTATCACGCAGCATGCGTTGGATATAATCGCTCATCCGCAGCGTTTCACGCATCGCGCAAGATAGAGCTGCCGGCGGTGTCGCGAGTGCGGAATTATCCAGATAGCGTGCCTTGCCCTTTTCCTCTTCCTCTCCCTGTTTTTCCGGCAGAATTTTTGCCACCAGTGCGGCAATCGGCTTGGTCAGGAAAATAAAGCTGAAGGCCAGCGCAATATTGAACATCATATGGAAGCTGACCATCTGCCTTGCGCGATCATCCCCCATGCCGATTTTCATCAATGCGCCGTGAATAACGCCCCCTTCAACAAAAAGTGCCTCGCCAATCAGTGGAAGGAACGGCATTGTCACCAGTACAAAAATACCGCGCATCGTCAAATTCGCCAGAGGAATGCGTCGCGCCACGGAATTTTCACCCAGTGTCATCATCACCGGTGCAATTGCACCGCCCAAATTCGCGCCCAGAATCATCATCAAGCCCATTTGCGGCGGAATGGTTCCCATACCGACAAAAGAGGAAAACAGCAGAACCATCGCCAGACTGGAATGCGCCACCCATGTCAGCAATGCCGACAGCATGACCGCCAAAAGCGGCTCGGATGCCAGCGATTCCACCAATGCCGCCAATGTATGCGAACTGCGCAAAGGCTCGGAAACCGTGACCACCATTTTCAGCGCCAGCAAAATCAGCGCAATCCCGATCATCGCACGTCCGACATGTTTATATTGTCCGCCGCTGAGTGCTTTATTGGTCACATATCCTGCCGCCAGCAGGATCGGCGCCAGCAGAGACAGATCAAATGTCAGGATTTGTGCAACCAGCGTTGTTCCGACATCCGCGCCCAGCACGACGGCGATACCGCCCGGCACCTGTATCAGCCCACGTCCGGCGAAGGAAGACAAAATCAAAACGGCTGCCGTGCTGCTTTGCAGAACCAGCGTTGCCGCCATCCCCGATACCATGCCTTTAAAACGGTTGCTGGTTGAACGCGCCAGCAAGCGGCGCAATTCGGCCCCGAATGCGCGGTTAAAACCGGTATTGACCATGCTGACGCCCCATAACAAAAGGCAGACACCGCCAATGATGTGTATAAACACTGCAGTTGCGCTAATGAGTTTTCTCCTTGGAGTGAAAACGCGGCATGCGCGTAGTTATCATCCTAGCAAAATATTTAAATAAGCAACAGCGGGATTTTCAATCCCGCTGCTACGGCAATTCAAAATAAATGTCACGGGCTGTTGTTAATGGACATCCGCCCAGATACGGCGTTTCGCCGCATAAGCAAATCCCGCAAAGAAAATCATAAAGAACAGAACTTTCAGACCGATTGTTTTACGGTATTCCATATGCGGCTCGGCAGCCCATGCCAAAAACTGCACAACATCACGTGCCGCAGTTTCAACGGAGGCGGAGCGACCGTTGGAATACGTCACCTGACCGTCAGACAGCGGCTGCGGCATGGCAATCTGGTTGCCCGGGAAATAAGTATTCCAATGCATGCCATCGGGCACGTCAACATCTTCCGGTGCCGTGCCATAACCTGTCAGAACGGCATAAATGTAATCTTCACCGCCGTGACGCGCCTTGATCAACAGCGACATATCCGGCGGCAAGGCACCGTTATTTGACGCCCTTGCCTGCTCATCATTCGCGAAGGGAGAGACAAAACGATCTGACGAGATTGCTGCGCGTTCAAACATATCGCCTTCGTCATTCGGACCGTCCATCACAGTGTAGTCACCGGCGACCGCCTTGACTTGTGCTTCGGTAAAGCCGAGCTCCCGCAGGTTACGGTAGGACAGCAGCCGCAAAGAGTGGCAAGATGCACAGGCTTCGCGGTACACTTGAAACCCGCGCTGCAGAGCCGCTTTATCATACTGCCCCAAAAATCCTTTATGCGGCCAGTATTGTTGCGGCGGCGGCATGCTCTGGCCTTCCGCATTTGCCGCAGCAGGCAGTACCATCATCATCGCCAGCACAGCCAGCACCATCAACGGGTAAATACGCATCGCTTTTATTGTCATTATTACGCTCCCTCTTTGGCCTGCAAGACCGCATCATTAATACTTTTCGGCACAGGCAGCGTTTTCTCATTGCGGCTCAGATACGGAATCAGCACAAGGAAGTGCAGGAAGTAATATCCGGTCGCGCAGCGCGCCAATGTCAGCATGACACCTTCAGCCGGTTGCGAACCTGCATAGCCGAGAATAAACATTGCCAGCAGCAGCACATAATTGCATTTGCGGTAGGTCGGACGGTAATGCGAGCTGCGTACCGGTGATTTATCCAGCCAGGGCAGGACAAACAGGATCAGAACCGAACCAAACATCGCGATAACGCCTTGCAGTTTCGCCGTAAACACAATGCCGTGTTCAATGATAAAACCGGTAAACGGAATATGCAGGTCAACCGTAAATGAGCGCAGGATGGCGTAAAATGGCAGGAAGTACCATTCCGGCACGATATGCTGCGGCGTGACCATCGGGTCGAATGGCACAAAGTGATCGGCATGCGTTGCCGCCAGCGGCGCAAAGAACACGATCAGCATATAGGCGATCATAAAGACGGTCAGGCCGAATGTGTCTTTGATCGTGTAATAGGGGTGGAAAGGAACCGTGTCCTTTTTATTGGCAGGTTCAACACCGGACGGGTTGTTTGAACCCGTGATGTGCAAGGCCCAGACATGCAGGAACACCACGCCGACAATCACGAAAGGCAGCAGGAAGTGCAGTGCAAAGAAGCGGTTCAGCGTCGGATTACCGACCGAGGGGCCGCCCCACAGCCATGTCACAATAGAATCACCGAAGAACGGAATGGCCGAGAACAGATTGGTAATGACGTTCACGCCCCAACCCGACATCTGGCTCCACGGCAGCGAATAGCCCATAAAGGCCGTTGCCATCATCAAAAGGAAGATCAACACGCCGAACATCCACAGCAGCTCGCGCGGCTGTTTGTACGACCCGTAGTAAAGACCGCGGAAAATATGGACATAGACGGCGAAGAAGAAGAAATGCGAACCGTTCATATGAAGATAGCGCAGCATCCAGCCGTAATTGACATCGCGCATAATACGCTCGACGCTGTCAAAAGCCATCGATGTATGCGGTGTGTAATTCATCGCCAGAAAGATACCGGTCGCGATCATCAGCATCAGCATCACCATCGCAATGGCACCGAAATTCCAGAAATAGTTGAAATTTTTCGGCGTCGGATAAGCGCCGTATTCCTTATCCATCATTGTAAAAATAGGCAGACGTTCGTCTACCCAGCGAATGACAGGATTTTCAAAGCTTGATTTATTCAGTTTCGCGGCCATGTTCGTTCATTCTCTTTATGTTTTTTATGGTCAAATCAACCGATTTTAACAACCGTGTCCGAAAGAAATTCATAGGGCGGTACCGGCAGGTTTTTCGGTGCCGGTCCGGCACGCAGGCGTCCTGAGGTGTCATAATGCGAACCGTGGCACGGGCAGAACCAGCCCTCGTAATCACCTTTCGGCTGTCCGCCCTTGCTGCCTTGCGGAATGCAGCCCAGATGGGTGCAAACCCCGACGACAATCAGCCATTCCGGCTTTTGCGTACGGTCGGAATCTTTTTGCGGGTCGCGGAGATCCGCTTCATCATCGGCGATTGCCTGTGCAATTTCCTCTTCGGTGCGGCGTTTGATAAAGACAGGCTTGCCCTGCCATTTTACAACGCGGGTCTGTCCGACCTCGATACCCGACAGGTCGACTTCGGTCGTCGCCATTGCCAGCGTATCCGCTGCGGGGTTCATCGTATCAATCAGCGGAACAAGTCCCGAACCGACACCGACTGCGCCCATTGCGCCGACTGTCAGGTTAAGAAAATCCCGTCTGCTTTGCGTTTCCGAATCTTTTTTGGCTGCCATGTTTTTTAAACCCCTGCCTTTATTTCCTTAGAACCGTTGTTTTTTTCACAGGTACGCGTCACGGTAATCGTTATTACTGAATAATCCTACAAAAAGCTTTTGTAAAGGCCAAGTTTCATTTTTTACTTATCTAAAAAATATGTGTTTTTGTCATCAGTATAGATTGCCATGTCTTTATCCCCCGCGGGATCATTGCGGTAGATATAGATCACATTACTGATATACATGCCGCGCCCGAGCCTTGTTTTTTCCCAGCCGTTAAAGTCTTCGCCCGATCCCGGCATAACCATCCGCGTCAGATGCGGAAAGACCGAGCGCAGCGTATTATCCATGCGGCGCGTATAATCATCTTCGAAATGCGCGCTGGCAATCGAGTTCATCACCATAAAGCCGCCGGGTTTCAGCGCCGATTTCACATCCTGAAAATATTCCCGCGTCAGAAGATGTTCCGGCATCGCAAAACCGGCCTTGAACGTATCCAGCACGATCATATCGTAAAGCTCGCCGCGTTCCGCCGCCTGATGCACATAGGCGCGCGCATCAATAACCGCGAATTTCTTGTTTGCGCCCAGCTTGTGCAGCAGCAGATGATCTTCCGCCGCCTTTTGCAGCGCGGGATCAACATCCACAAACAGATAATCGTTATGGTCGTCAAAATCACCGAGCGTAAAGCCTGCCGCACCTAAAACCAGAACCTGTTTTTTCGGCTCAGCCTTGGCAATCGGTTCCAGATAATATTTGCGTACCATCTTGGCGTAGTTGAAGATACTGCCCTCGCCCGTTTTATAGCTGGATGACAGATTGTTGTTCAGCAGCATCATGCGGGTGTCTTCATCCTGTACGGAATTAAAAACCTGCACCGTGTTATAGCCGTTATTACTGACAATCCCCAGGCTGCGCATTTGATCACCGCTATTGGCCGCCAGCATAAACACAAACGCCCCCGCTGCCGTCGCCATATAGGCGAACTGGTGTTTTTTCGCCAGCAGAAAAATCAGCACGCATAGCAGGAAAATCACAAAAACCGCCGTGTAATGCACGCCGACCACCGCCATCAATACGACGCTTGAAAAGACAGATCCCAGAAACGACCCCAGCGTCGAGAAAGACAGCATCTTCCCCGTCATTTCCGACAAAGCGCGTGAGGAAAAATAATGGCTGACCAGCGGAATCGTCTGCCCCAGCATAAAGACCGGATAGACCAGAAAAATTGCGGAATAAATTGTCAGCTGCAGCAGCCGCTGTTCAATCCCCAAACTATTGAGCGCACCGAAAAATACTTCCAGCAGGATATAAGACAATCCCACACACAGGATCAGGGTGGAACGGGTGACGTTTGACAGCAGTTTCCGGCGCACGGACATATGCCCCAGCCCTTTTTCACGGCAGCGTTTACGGAATGTTCCGCCGAAATGATAACCGAAGGCCAAGGGCAAAAGCACTGCCGCAATAATGATGGAAATAACATCCGTTCCCGTGCCGATCCAGGGCAGAACCAGACGGATAGCCAGCAGTTCCGTGGCAAGGACGATATATCCTTCCAGCAAGATCACCACAAATAACAGGAATTGCATAACGGCTCCGTTGTTTCGCTGTCGAAAATTCTTTAAAATCAAGCTAGCAGAAAACAACAGAAAGTGACAACGAGAAATGCGCCTTGCCCTCTATGAACCCGACATCCCCCAAAACACCGGCGCCGTTATGCGGCTATGCAGCTGTTTCGCCGTCCCGCTGGAAATTATCGAACCCTGTGGCTTTGTACTGAGTGACAGCCGCATGAAACGTGCGGGAATGGATTACATGCAGCATCTGGATCTGACCCGCCACCGTAACTGGCAAGAATTTTACGCGGACACCCGCAAACACGGCCGGCGGATTATCCTGCTGAGCACAAAAGCGGATTGCTTCTACACCGATTTTTCCTTCAGACCGGGCGATATTCTGCTGGGCGGACGTGAAAGCGTCGGTGTTCCCGATGATGTGCATGCCGATGCCGATGCGCGGATTACGATTCCGATGGCCGCCCATGCCCGGTCGCTGAATCTGACGCAAAGCTGCTCCATCGTTTTGGCAGAAGCCCTGCGGCAAACGGGACTGTTTCCGCGCCACGGCAGGGTTGTCCGCTCCTGATAAATATGGTATCACGGGCGCGATAACCGACCGTATTTCATATACTAAGGAGACTGCAGCATGACAGCACATGCCCCGACCCGTCAGGAGGAAATATTTCACCTGCAGGGCGAAGACCAGACCCGTGCCGCTTTATGGTTTGAAAAACTGCGCAATGACATCTGCGCGGAATTTGAAAAACTGGAAGACGAGCTGACGGAAAGCGACCTGCCCGCAGGCCGTTTTACCCGCAAAACATGGCAGCGTGATACGGCTGGCCGCGACGAGCACGGCGGCGGCGGCACAATGTCGCTTATGCGCGGGCGTGTCTTTGAAAAAGTCGGCGTCAATATCTCCACGGTTTACGGCACTTTTAGTGAAGAATTCCGCGCCCAAATTCCCGGCGCAGATAAAGACGGTTATTTCTGGGCCAGCGGCATCAGCCTTGTCGCCCATATGCGCAATCCGCATGTTCCCGCCGTACATATGAACACCCGCCATATTGTGACGTCACAGCGCAGCTGGTTCGGCGGTGGCGCCGATCTGACACCTGTCTTCCCGCTGGAGCAGGACATACAGGATTTTCACG
Source organism: Alphaproteobacteria bacterium (assembly GCA_006226225.1). Classification (GTDB taxonomy): domain Bacteria; phylum Pseudomonadota; class Alphaproteobacteria; order Micavibrionales; family CSBR16-224; genus CSBR16-224. Next base: position 15,581 of record SBHI01000063.1, on the reverse strand, counting down.
GCGCGATGAAAGCGGCCTGTGACCTGCATGATGCCGGTTATTACCCGAAATTTAAAAAATGGTGCGACGAGTATTTCTTCCTGCCGCACCGGAATGAAGCCCGCGGCATCGGCGGCATTTTCTACGACCAGCTGAATAATGATGACTGGGACAAGGATTTTGCCTTCACGCAGGATGTCGGGCGTGCCTTCCGGGATATCTATCCGCAGCTTGTCCGCCGCCACATGCATAAAGACTGGACGGCGGAAGACCGCACCGCATTGCTGCAAAAACGCGGACGTTATGCCGAGTTCAATCTGATTTATGACCGCGGCACGGCTTTCGGCTTGAAAACCGGCGGCAATGTCGAAGCGATTTTAATGTCGCTGCCGCCGGAAGCGTCCTGGGCCTAAAAAATTTAATTGGATGCGCGGGCCTGCATGGCCTTCAATAACAGGTCATGCACTTTCAGATGCTCGTTATCATGCAGCATGTTCTCCGTGACCGCCAGCAACCGCGTCTGCACCTTTTCCGCATCAAAAGCGCCGTTTGGGCGAATGGCTTCGCCATTGTCAAACATGCTGTAAAGCGTCTGGATATAAGCATTGGCGAGGCGCGGCTGATAACCTTCCAGAAAGGGTTTGCGCCCCTGATCAATACCGATGGAAATCAGGATGCTGATATTTTGCGTTTTCCCTTCACGGCTAATGACCGGCAGCAGAATCGGATTCATATCCACATATTCCAGTTCCCCGTCCTTTTTCTCGGCCTCAGGCTTTTCCGGCGTGGATGCCGCAGCCTGATGCAGCGGCAAGGCCAGCGCCATGCCGCAAAAAAATACGCAAATCCACATATACCGGAGAAACCGCATTTATTTTTTCCCTCAATCTGCCTGACCGCTTCTGCTGCGGCAGTTTTTTTATCTTCTTCTCTTCAGTCTACAGGGAAGAGGTTTACACTTGGTTTAAGCCCCCCTAAAAATACATACGGCGCTTCCGGGAAGCGCCGTATTTTTCTCTCTCCCCGAAAGAAAATGAATTAGAAGTCAATGCGGATCCGCGGAAAACGGCGTTTACGCGCGGCACGTGCCTCTTCGGTAAACAGGGCGATATCATCATCCTTCATAACCTCGGCATTGAGTTTTTCCGGCATTGTGAAGACATGCGCCTCGGCACCGTTTTTCGCCAGCAATTTGGAAATCACTTTATAACGCGTGTGTTCCTTATCGCGTTTTTTAACCGCGCGGGTCTGTTTTTCCTCGGGCGACGCCATGGTTTTTTCATCATCAAGTTTGATGTATTTTTCCAGTGCACGATCCAGCGGCGTGCAGCCGTCAAGATCGCGTTCGCTCAGTTTCGCGCCGTTATCCATCAGCACTTTCATCGCGTCGATATTGCCGTGAATGACGGCCACATGCAGCGGTGTCGAGCCTTCGGCAAATTCCGGACGCGTGCCCAGTGGATTGGTCAGCGAATAGGCTGATTCAGAAACGCGCTGGAACTGGAAATCAATATTGGCACCTTTTTCGATCAGTGTGCGCATTTCGGAGCCTTTGCCTTTTTGCGCGGCCTGAAAAATTTTGGTCAGCCCCTGTTTATCAACAGTATTCACATCCTTTTCTTCCGGCAGGTATCTGCGGATATTCCAGATGCTCGGTTTCTTCTCTGCCATGGGCCGTACCTCCAAAAATGTCACATAATGAATATTTCGTAAAAAAGCTGTTAGCGGGCAATATATAAAAATCGCTTCGGCTTGTAAATGGTCTAACGCGTTTATATTTCTCTTGACCCCAACGCCCGTTTTTGCTGTCTTGGGTGCAGACTTAAAAAAACAAAATATGTTGAAGGGCAGCAAAATAATGGCTGATATTCTGGACGAAGCGCAGCAGGATCTGAAACAGGAAAAGCTGGAGCTCCTCTGGCAGGAAAACAGGAATTTCATCATCGGCAGCATTATCTTTGCCGTTGTACTGACGGCGGGGCTGTCTTATTGGCGCAACTGGGACTATCAACAGAAGATGGATGCCACCACCGCCTATTACCATGCCTTTAAAGGCAATGATGTCGACAGCATCCTGAATTATGCCGATTCCGCAAAAGGTGATCATGCCGCGCTGGCGCGTTTATCAGCCGCCGGTGTTTTATTCAAAAAAGGCCGCAATGACGAAGCCGTAAAACAGCTGCGTGCTGCGCAAGCCGCTGGCAAAGCCGACAAAATGTACCGCGACCTTGCCGCCGTGATGGAAGCATCGCATTTGCTCAGCACAGCCGATCCCGCCGCACTGGAAAAAAAGCTGCTGCCGCTTAGCAGTGGCAGTGCATGGAGCCTGACGGCGCAGGAATTACTGGCCGTATTGGCAGCACGGCAAAAAGATTTCGACAAAGCTTTGCGCATTTTTGACAATCTGCTGCAAAAGCCGGATCTGCCGCAAGACATGCGTACCCGCATCGAAAAGCTCGGCGCCCTTTATGCCATTAAAAAGGCGGAAAACAACGCGTCTCTGCAAAACTAGATCGGACACGGCATGACATCTTTCCGGATGAAACACTTGCGTAATTTTCTTTTTGTGCTGTTGCTGACGGCAACAATGCTGCCCGCTGCAGGCTGCAGCCGCATCAACAAGATCTTTGATGACGGTGACGACCCGCCGCTGCCGGGGGATCGCCTTTCCGTTCTGCAATATCAGGAAGAACTGGAACCTGACCCAGTTCTGGCCGCAACGCAGATGGAATTGCCGGAAAACTGGCGCAACAGCTTTTGGCCACAGGCCAGCGGTTACCCCAGCCATGCGATGGGGCATTTGACGCTCGACACGCCGCTGGTGCAGAAGTGGTCAACATCCGTCGGCAAGGCAGGAAAAAACAACAAACCGATTCTGACACAGCCCGTTATCGCAGATGGCCGCATTTTCACGATTGATGCTAGCGCCCGCGTCTCCGCCTTTAACGCTGCAAACGGCAAAAAGCTGTGGGACCGCAAAATCGTGCCGCATAACGAAGAAAATATCGGCACGGCAGGCGGGGGGCTCGCTTTTTCCGACGGCCATCTTTACGTCACTGCCGGATACCGCGAGATTTTATCCTTGAAACCGGAAACCGGCGAAACGGTCTGGAAACAAAACACAACCTCGCCGACACGCTCTTCCCCTGCAGTGGCTGACGGACGCGTCTTTGTCATTACGCTGGACAATCAGGTGCAGGCATTTGCCGCAGAAGACGGCAAGTTCCTGTGGAATTATACCGGCGTGGTCGAAACAACCAATCTGCTTGGTTCCTCAAGCCCCGCCGTTGACCGCAACACAATTGTGGCCGCACTGTCTTCGGGAGAAGTCTTGGCGCTGCGTACGGAAAACGGACAGGTCTTGTGGCAGGATAATCTTGCCTCGCTGAAACGCTATGGCGCTTTGCCCGGTATTTCCGATATTCGCGGCATGCCGGTCATGGATCGCGGCATTATATATGTCATCGGTGCCAGTGGCCGTATGCTGGCGCTGGATGAAAATACCGGACGGCGCGTCTGGCAAAAGGAAATTGGCGGTACGGAAACGCCCTGGTCGGCAGGTGATACCGTTTTCACCCTGACATCGGATCAGCAGCTTGTCGCACTAAGCCGCCACAGCGGGCAAATTCATTGGGTCACGCGCCTGCAGACCGTGCTGAATGAAAAGGACAAAACCCCTGCCGTCTGGACGGGGCCGGTTCTGGCCGGAGAGCGTTTAATCCTTGCGGGGAATACGGGGCATATTTTGCTGATGAACCCCTATACGGGCGAGATGACCGGCAGGCTGAAAGTCAAAGGTGGTACGATTGTGCCGCCGGTTGTCGCTGATGGCACGCTTTATATCCTGTCACGGGATGCACGGCTTTATGCCTTTGGCCTGTCGGACAAGTAGCATCATCGCACGCTTGCCTGCGTCCGGTCGCTTCACAGTCATTATTATTAAAGGTGATTACTTCTTGAAGCCACCGCGCTTGTGATCCAGCTTATGCGGATGCGGTGCTTTTTTCGGCTGGTTGCTATTCGCTGCACGCGGCTGGTATTTGCCGTCAAAAGGATGGCCGCCCGTTAAGTCTTCCAGCAGGTTGCGGCGGCGGATCATCAGAGGCTTGCCGACGGATTTTCCTGTCATATCCTCGACCTTTCGCAGCTGCGAACGCAACGGGCCGAAGACCGGACGCTGCAAAGCACCGGTCAGCTGGCGTTCGCATTCCTCCATACCGGCAGGATCGCGTTGCCTGTTTTGTTCGATACGCTCTTCAACGCTGTCAATGATATCCAGCAATTCCTGTACCAGCGGTTTAATGCGGCGGTCAAAGACGCGCTGCGCATCCTCGCCCGCGTTAAACTTGCCGGACACGCCGTTCTTTTTTCCTTTGCCGGATTTTTCTTTCCGCGCCTCTTCATATTCCTGAAAAATGCGGCATTCCGAGGTCAATTGTCCGGCCATCACGCCGATCTGGTAAATTTCATTGGAAATGCGGCGCTGATGTTTCCAGACGAATTTCTTCTGTTCTTCGGCATCTTCCGGCACATACATATAGCATTCGGCCTCGGTGCGCCCGCGCGTGACCATCATCATGGCCCAGCTGGTATCACCGGGTTTTAAATTCGGCAGTTCCTGCACTTCGTTAATGGCGTTCTTGATACCGTCATGGATACTGGCCGGCAGCAGGATCAAATTCGAGAAATGATTGACCTTATATGTTTTGCGGTGACCGTTATGGATGCTTTCATCCAGCTCCTGATCATGGCCCCAGTCGCCGCTGCCGGAACGTTCGATAATATGGTCGACCGTCATATTATATACCGCGCGGTCTTCATCGGCGGGATCCAACCCGTGTTTCATCCGTTTGATGCCGTGATCGCAAATACCGAGTTTTTTCAGCTCTGCCGGAAACTTATCCGCCAGAAACATCAGGAAGCGCGGCCGGACATAGTCGGAATATTCGCGCTCCGTCTTTTTATTCTGTTCTTTGGAAATACGGGTATAGACCAGCTCGCTCAATGTGAATTGCGGCGGAATATTTTCCAGTGCTTCCTCGAATTTCTGCAGCTTGTCTTTCTGGCTGCCGATACTTTTCTGAAGCTTTTCAATTGCTTGCTGGTCAGTTGTGCGGGCGAGTTCTTTCTCTTTTTGAGAAATCATCATACCGAAACGTCCACGGATATTTTGAAGGAAGAATGCACGGGATGGTGACGACGGGACACCTTTCGCAGAGCCGGATGCCTGCTCACTTAAACCACGGGCCGTGTCTGCGGAAACGTTGTGTTTCATCTTCTCCCGGTCTTGATAAAAGCTATAGTTGCCATATGCTAGCGGAACAGCGGTTGTTTTGCAAATATTATTTCACTTTTCCAGTTTTTTCGGCATTATTTCTTCACAATTTTACGGTTTTTGAAAAATTATACTGTTTTTTAAGACCGTTTCTGTAGAATACAATCTATTAGGGTAAGAAACGATCTCTTACCCTCTTCTCGAGGGGAGTTATTTTGGAAGAGCAGAAAGAAGAAGAGCCGACGGGGAAGTCGCTTAAAAAAAAGGCTTTTTCCGGACGGGTCGGCGAATTTAAAATTTCGCCTATGCAGCTGTGGTTCAGCCGAATCGGCTGGAAGATCAGCATGCGCGCCTTTTTTACGCTGATTATCATCCAGACCCTCGCCCTTGCCGTCACCCTGCCGAATTTCCAAGGCGAATATATTGATCACCTAAAAGAAAACGGTAAAATCGCCCTGATTTCCTCCATGGATCATACGGCAGTGAAACGCGATATGTCTGTTTTGCCGATCAGCGACAAATCCGCCGATGCCCTGCTGACCCGAACACTGATTATCGGCTTGTCCATTTACGATCTGGAATATAACCATCTGGGTGCCTATGGCAATCTGCTGCAAATGTCCGACGAGACCATCAAGCAGGCGGCACAGACCGGAGAAAATCAGGTATCCCTAAGCCGTAAAAAAGATTTCCTAAATGTCGTCTATGCGCCGCTGGATCTGGGCCGTCCCTATACCATCGTTGTGCATATGGATTCTTCAAATCTGGTCAGTGCGCTGAAAACATATATCATCAATAGCGCCTTGATTATGCTGATCCTGTCCAGTTTGGTGACCGTCGTGCTGATGCTGTCCATCGGCCGCTGGCTGCTGGAACCGGTTATTCTGCTGCGGAACAACCTGATTGATGCCGCCAAACATCCGGAAACACCGAATATTATGCAGCCGCGCACCGAAAGCACCGACGAGGTCGGGGTCGCACTGAAAATCGCCAATGACCTGATCCGCCAGAATGCCACCAACTTGCTGCGTCTACGTTCGCAGGCAGAGGATCGTATTCACAAACTGGCTTATTTCGACCGCCTGACAAATCTACCCAACCGCAGTATGTTCATGGAGAAAATGGACGAATATATTAAAAACATGGTCATCAAGGATGATAAAAAACTGGTCGTGATGGCAATTGACCTTGATAACTTTAAAGATGTGAATGATACGCTGGGCCATGAAGTCGGCGACAAAGTTCTGGAAGCCGTTGCACAGCGTTTTGTTCATAACATGCCGGAAAACGCCGTTATTTCCCGCGCCAGCGCCGATGAATTTAACATTCTGGTGCCGATGACGGATAAACAGCGTCCGCAGGAATTTGTCGAAAAAGTCTTTGCCGCGCTGGAAGAACCCATCACGATTTATCAGGAAAGCTTTAAAATCGGTGGCTCCATCGGTGTTTCCAACAGCCCCGGCGACGGTATTGACGGCGCGAAACTGTTGAAAAACGCGGATATTGCCCTGAACCGTTCCAAAGAAGACGGCCGTAACACGGCGCGTTACTACTCCGAGGATTTCGACAAAGCCGTCCAGAAACGCTTCCAGATGCTGCGGGATCTGCGCGTCGCGCTGGATGAAGACCAATTCATTCTGCATTACCAGCCGCAATTCGACCTGCATACCGGCAAAATGATCGGTACGGAGGCGCTGCTGCGCTGGTGGAAACCCGATAAAAGCAAGGATGGCGGTCATTTTATTTCACCTGCCGATTTCATTCCCGTCGCGGAACAATCGGGCCTGATCGTTCCCATCGGCGAATGGGTGCTGCGCACGGCCTGCCAAACGGCAACGGATTGGCTGAAAGAAGGCTTTCCGCCTATCCGTATGGCGGTCAATATTTCCGGTGTGCAGTTCCACCGCAGTAATCTTGTGCGTATCGTCTCGGACGTTCTGCAGGAAACCGGCATTGATCCGAAATTCCTGGAACTGGAGGTCACGGAAAGCATCTTCATGGATGAAATCGAAACAACGATTGCCACGCTGAACAAACTGCACCAGCTGGGGATCGAACTGGCCATTGATGACTTCGGAACCGGTTATTCGTCCTTAAGCTATTTGCGCCAATTCCCGATTGACCGTCTGAAGATTGACCAGTCTTTTATCCGTAACGCCTTGTCCAATCCTGATGACATGTCGATTACCAAAACCATCATCAGCCTGGGGCACAGTTTAAGCCTGAATGTTATCGCCGAGGGTGTTGAAACCAATGAACATGAAGCCTTCCTGAAACAGGAAGGTTGTGATGAAGTTCAAGGCTTTAAATACAGCAAACCTATTCCAAGTGCCGAATTAATGCAGTTCATGCGCACTTATGCAGATGACCTGCAGCCACCCGGAAAACTGGCCACAGTTAAGTCCTAAGCCCGCATTCCAGGGCTAAATACGCAAAAAACCGTTAAATAATTCGTTTTTAAACACAAAACCGCCTTTTGTTAACGAATTTGTCATTTTTATATGTAACTCTTATAAAGGGAACAAAGGTCAACAATAATAACCCGTAACCAATGAAATAAAAAAAATGTTAGGAATGAGCAACAATATGACATCGGACACGGATAAACGGAATGAGGAAAGCTCGTCCGATTTGTCCTTTGATATGAATCCGACGATTTTGCCTGCCGCCGAAGAAAAACAAGGCGACACTGCTCCCGCTCATCCGCCGCCCAACGGTAACGGAACCTCAAACGGAGAAGCCGATAGCGATCCGGGCGGATTATCTCTGGAACTTGAAATGGATAGCGGTGACGATGCCGACAGCGCGCCCGCAGATGCCGCCGCAGCGCCGCCCGCAGAGGGTGCAGCTGCCCCGCCGCAGGATAAAAAACGCCTGCCGATCGGTGAGCGGCTGATTGTTGCCGGGCTGATTGACAAAGAGCAGCTGAACGTTGCCCTTTACGAGAAACAAAACCACCCCGACAAGATGCTTGGGGAAATTATGGTTGACCTCGGCTTTATCAGCGCCAATGATCTGTCAGCCATTCTGGCGGAAGATGCCGGTTTTGAGAACTTTAACCCCAAAAACGTTCTTTATGACTCTGAAATTCTGGACATGGTCTCTAAAAAAGATGCCCAGAAATTCCAGATGCTGCCGATTTCCTTTGATAAAGAGAAAAACGAAGCCGTCGTTGCGATGGTTGACCCCTATGACGTTGTCGCAATGGATAAACTGCGCCGTCTGCTGCCGAAAGGCTGCGTGATCAAGCAGCAAATCTGCCCGCAAGGTGTTCTGACAGAGGCTCTGGACGCAGCCTATGGTTATGCCACCTCCGTGGAAGGTATTCTGAAAGAGCTGGCCGGTGAAGATGTCAGCAATATTGAGCTGGATGACATCAGCGAAGATGCCGGTTACAGTCACCCGATTGTGCGCCTTGTCAATGCGCTGGTGATGAACGGCGTGAAGATCGGCGCCTCGGATTTGCACTTCAACCCTGAAGAAAGTTTTGCCCGTATCCGTTACCGGATTGATGGCGTTTTGCGGTCAACCTATATTATTCACAAAGAATATTGGACGGCGATTGCCCAGCGCCTGAAAATTATGGCCAGCATGAATATCGCCGACAAGATGATGCCGCAGGATGGCCGTTTCAGTATTGATGCGGGTGGCCGCGAGGCCGATTTCCGTGTCTCCTCTCTGCCGACCGTTCATGGTGAAAACTTCGTCCTGCGTGTTCTGGATAAAAGTTCGGGGATCGTGCCGCTGGCCAAGCTGGGCTTTAGTGATCACAATATGAAATTGATTAAAAAGGCGCAATCACGCCCTGAAGGCATCATTATCGTAACCGGCCCGACGGGTAGTGGTAAAACGACCTCGCTTTATTCCATGCTGAACGAAGCCAACCGCGTTGACGTCAACATCATGACCCTTGAGGATCCGGTGGAATATTCCCTGCCGATGATCCGTCAGGCCAACGTCCGCGAGGGGGCGGGTCTAACCTTCGGTGACGGTGTTAAAGCCCTGCTGCGTCAGGATCCGGATATCATCTTCGTCGGTGAGGTGCGTGACCAAACGACTGCGGAACAGGCTCTGAAAGCCGCTATGACCGGTCATCAGGTCTATACCTCACTGCACACCAATGACAGCTTCGGTGCCATCCCGCGTTTGCTGGATCTGCATTTGAAACCGGGGATGCTGGCCGGTGCCATTATCGCCTGTTTTGCTCAGCGTCTGGTACGTCTGCTGTGTACGGATTGCAAACAGGAAAAAACGGCAACGGAAGAAGAATGCCGCATGCTGGGCGTCGACCCCGCCAATCCGCCCCAGATTTTCGAAGCCAAAGGCTGCCCGCATTGCGACAATACCGGTTATAGCGGCCGGACAGCCGTTGTGGAAATTTTATTCATGGACGAAGATCTGAACGATCTGATCGCGGAAAACGCACATAAAGCGCAATTGAAAGCAAAAGCCAAAGAAAAAGGCTTCAAAAGCATGCTGGATGACGGTATTCTCAAAATTCTCGAAGGCAAGACATCTCTTGAAGCCCTGATGAAAGTTGTCGATTTCACAGACAGGATTTAGACCTGCCGCAATATTATGGCTTGTGCTTTTCGGCATGTGATGCCACTCTAAAAGAGTATGTAAGAAATGCGCATCGTGCTTTTCCATGATGGCGTTTTTTAGGTATGTTTCCGGTGGAGGATGTTGGAAGTAAATGTCTGTAAAATTCAGTTATCGCGCACTTAATACCAAAGGCCACCCTGTCCGGGGTGTGATTTCCGCTGCGAACGAGAATGATCTTGCGCAGCAGTTGGAAAAACGCGGTTACGAGCTGATTGACTGTAAGGAAGTCAGCGATAAAAAGGGTAAATTGAGCGCAGCCTTGACCCGCGGCGTCAAAACCCGCGATTTGATTCAGCTGTTTGTCCATCTTGAGCAGTTGCAGCGTGCCGGTGTGCCGTTGATGGACGGTCTGGCAGATATCCGCGACACAACCGAATCTGCGCGCCTGCGTGATATTATGATGGATATTTACCGCGATGTATCCGAGGGTCAGTCCCTCTCTGCAGCCATGGCCGTGCATCCGCGCGAATTCGGTCAGATTTTTATCTCGCTGATTGCCGCCGGTGAGGAAACGGGTAACCTGACCAACTCCTTCAAACAGCTTGTCCATCACCTGAAATGGACGGATGAGATGAACACGAAGGTGACAAAAGCAACACGCTATCCGAAAATCGTGATTGTCGTGATTTCACTGGTTGTCTGGCTGATGATGGCCAAGGTTATTCCGCAGATTACAGAGTTTCTTTTAAGTCTGGATCAGGAAATCCCGCCGATTACCAAGGCGCTGATTGCCACATCGGACTTTTTTGTGAATTACTCTCTGCATACGCTGGGGGCAATGATTGCTTTTTATATGTTCATCAAAGTTATGCGCAGTAGCTCTTATGGTTTCCGGCGCGCAACCGACTCCTTTGCCTTGCGTCTGCCGATGTTCGGTATGCTGATCCGTAAAATTAGCCTGTCACGTTTTGCCCAGACCTTCGGTGTTCTCTTTAACAGTGGTCTGGAAGTTTTGAAATGCTTGAAATCCGCAGAACAGACCGTTGGAAATCTGGTTCTGCTGGAGGCGCTGGAAGATGTGCGCGAACAGGTGCAGCAGGGAACGCCGCTATCGGATGCCATGGAAACCTCGGGAGAGTTCCCGTCCATGGTTGTGCGTATGCTGAAAATCGGCGAGGAATCCGGTAGTTTGACAACCGTCTTAAATCAGGTCGTGGAATTTTATAACAATGACGTCAACGATGCCGTTGATGCGATGATTCAGGCAATCGAGCCTGCGTTGACAGCCGTACTTGGCTTGATTATCGTATGGATTCTGGCAGCCGTTTTCGGGCCTGTTTACGACACGGCCACCACAATGGGAATGTAGGAAAGGACCGCCAAACCTATGGCGAGAAAGCTTCGCGTACTTGTACTGGGTGATGAGGGAATCGCGCTGTTCTTAACGAACGGCACGAAGATCGAACGCGAGTGCTCGTTGCCATGGGCTGTTCCGAATCTTGAGCAGGAGCTGGTAGAGGTTCTGCAAAACAAGAAAAACATCAACACCCCCGTCTTCATTCTCTATGATGCACTGGAGCAGCAATACCGTAAGGAAGATATTGTCCGCACAAACATTCTTGACCAGAAAAAACTGGTGAAGCGCAAGCTGAACACCTTGTTCCCGAATGTTCTGGCCTATTCCTTTGTGCATTTGAAGCCGCCCAAGAAAACGAAAGTCAAAAGCAAACATAATTCCTATCTGATTGCCGCCCTGCCCTCGACAGAGCATATGCGCCGACTGGAAGGTATTTTGAAAGAATCCCGTGTCGATATTGCGGGGCTGGCCTTCCTGCCTGTTGAATCTTCGCATTTCGCCGGAACGTTTATTGATAAGCTGAGCAAGAAATCAAAAAAGAAAAAAGATAAGGATGCGCCCACCTCACGCTGGACTTTGATGATCAGTCACCATGAGACGGGTGGCCTCCGGCAGATTTTCACAAAAGACGGAACGCTGGCCTTAACGCGTCTGACACCGCTGGCCGATAACTCTCCGGAAAACCCGAACTGGGTGGAAGAGCTGTATCACGAATTTACCGGTACAATGGGCTATATCTCGCGTTTCGGATTTTCGACTGCAGACGGTTTGGATATCGTGATCATCTGTAACGAGAACAATAAAAAAGAACTGCAAAGCCGCGACTTCAAAGGTGCGAATTTGTACCTTTATACCGTAGACGAAGCCGCCAAAGCCTTCGGTTTTTCCATTTCCAGTAAACGGAAAAACCCGAATGACCAATATGCGGATCTGCTGCATGCCGGTTGGCTGGCGCGCCAGCGCAAACTGAAGATGCCGTTCAAAATCGACTGGATCGAAAAAATCGCCGTACCACGCCAGATTGCTAAATCAGCCTCCGGCCTTTTGGCGATTGGCATGCTGGCGCTATGCTATCTGGCATTCACGACCTGGCAGCAATACACGGATTTCCAGCAGGATATCGCCGACCGCGAAGGCAATAAACGCATTCTGGAGCAGGAATACGAGCAGGAAGCCAAAATCTTTGACGTGCTGCCCGTCCGCCCGAAAACCGTGCGCACAACGCTGGAGCTGAAAGAGCAGATTGAAGATAATACGCTTTATTCCTATACCATTCTGGAAAAAGTGAACGGTGTTATCAAAGACCGTGCCACATTGCTGAGCCTGACTTACGACGATATGAGAACACCGGATGCGGATATTACCGATAAGAAGCCGAAAGCCCGTACAGGGCTTGCGGGACTTCGCAATGAAAATGAGAAAAACTTCTCTATTTTTGTCCGCTTCCGCCTGCCGGACAAGATGCCGATTGAAGAAAAAATCAAAACCGTTGATGCGGTCAAGCTGTCTTTTGAACGCGATTTTCCCAGCATGAAAGCCGAGATTACCAAACAATACGGTACAGCCGCCGATCAGATAACCGACGGCGCTTTGAGCGGTAATTTTCAGGAGAGTGACAAGAAACAACAGCAACAAAATCTCCGGCCTGAAGAGAATTATGCGGAAATCATGCTGAAAGGTGCGCACATATGATGGACACCCTCCGCATTATCGGTCCCAGATTATTGGCCACACTTGGTGTGCTGGTTGCCTTCAATCTTGTTTTATTCGCGACATGGTTTCTGTGGGCAACGCCGCTGCGCACCGATGCAGAAAGAAATCTGCGCACGCTTGACGGCGAAATCAACAAATTGCGCCGCTCTATCGTGAATATCAAAGACGAGATGGTCTATTACAATGAAAATATCGACAGATATAACACCTTAAAAGACAAAGGCTTCATTCTGACCGGTGAGGAAGAGAACCCTCAGGCGCAGGTTTTTGATTTCATCGCGGCACAGCGTACGGCAAACCGCATTATCAACATGCAGTACGAAATCGGGGAACCGGTCACAATTAAAAGCCGCGAAGTCGAATTGACAAAGAACATGCTGCAAAAGCGCCAGATCACCTTGTCCAACATCTCCGCCTTTTTTGACACGGATATTTATCGCATGATACACCAATTGAATACGCAAGCCGCAGGCCATACGCGCGTGACCTCGGTTTCGTTGATCAGAGCGAACCCCGATACTTTCGAAAAAGCGCTGGATCGTATCGCTCTTGGTACGCAGGAAGGACTAATTACGGCAACGGTTCTGCTGGACTGGTATAATATGGCACCGCTACCGGAGGAAAATTTGCCGACAACACCGCGCCGCCGGTAAAACGGCGCGGAAGAGTTTTGAAAAATTGCCGCACGGGGCAAAAACGACTATCTTGAAAAGGATTGTTCCGCGCATAACAGGATATTAGGGATTTATGAAAGCATATTTTGTACGGATTTTGTGTTTCGCCTGCCTTTGCGCATTTCTGATGATGCCGCAGCAGGATGCTTTTGCACAAAATCCTGCCGCTGACAAAATTGCCGCCGTTAACGGCACAGAAGAAAATACGCCGCAGAACGAGGCGGCAAAGCCCGCACCGTTTGATCCGAAAGCCGCGCCCTATAGCAAAAGCCTGTTTTTTAAGGATGAGGAAATCTCCGCCATTCAACGTGCGCTGCTCGGCATCAGCGCGACGGGTGACACGCAATCCAACAAGCCGAAAAAACCGCGTATTCTGACATTGTCCGGCGTTCTCTATAAATCACCCGATGATTGGGTCGTCTGGTTGAACGGTAACCGCGTGACACCAAAAAACCAATTGCCGGAGATTATCAATATCCAGGTTGAACCGACCAAAATCCATCTGAAATGGTTTGATTACGGCTTTAACGATGTTATTTTCATCACACTGCGCCCGAACCAGTTTTACGATATTGAAACGGGGCTTTTGCTTCCCGGAAAAGGATAAGCATGGCAACGGAATCCTCGAAAAAATCCGCTATTTCCATGAAGAATGTCGCCGCCGATTACGGCAACGGCAATGTGGTGGAGCATGTAAGTTTCGATGTGCATACCGGTGAAACTTTCGGCATGATGGGGCTGAACGGTGTCGGCAAAACAACCCTGATTAAAATCATGCTGGGATTGATGCCTGCCAGTGCCGGAGAGACGAAAATTTTCGGCACCCAGATCCTTGACCGCAAAAGCAAAGAAAAATTGGCCTATCTTCCGGAAAAATTTGAACCGCCCGCCTTCCTGACGGGAATGGAATTCATCAAATTTTCTTTATCCATGTATAAAACGCCTTTTCATGAACTCACGGTTCTGGAGGCCGCAAAAAGACTGGCTCTTGACCCTGACGCTCTGTTCCGCCGCGTTCATACCTATTCAAAGGGAATGAAGCAGAAGACGGGATTGCTTGGCACCATTCTGACCGACTGCCCGCTGCTGATCCTCGACGAGCCGATGTCAGGACTTGATCCGCTGGCGCGGGTGCTGGTGAAAGACGAAATCGTCGCCTGCCGTGAAAAAGGTATGACGATTTTCCTGAGTTCGCACATTCTGGCCGATATGGATGAAATCTGCGACCGTGTTACAATTGTCCATGACGGCGGCGTGCAATTCCTCGGCACGCCGAAAGAGCTGAAGAAGGAAACCAAGGAAGACTATTTAGAACGTGCCTTTTTGAAAAAAATCGGTACAGTAGATAAGAAAAAGGCTGCTTGAAGCAAAGACCTCTAATCCCGATCAGGAAGATAAAAATGACCGACGAGACAAAACAGGAAAATCCGGAAACCACAGCACCAGAACAGGCCAGCACTGAAACAGCGCCTCCTGCGGCGTTGGATGACGGCGCATCCTCTATGTCAGACGGCGGCCTGACTCTGGATGACAGCGAACCCGAAATTCCGTCACCTGCGGAAACGGCGGCGGAAAAACCCGCAGATGATATTCCCGAAACCAGTCTGTCTCTTGAAATGGACGAACCGGAACCCGCCCCGCCCGCTCCCGCGGAAGACGCGCCTGTTGCCGAAACGGCCGCGCCTGCCGAGCCTGTCGCGGAAGCACCGGTCACGGAAGCACCGGTTATGGAACCGCCCGCGATTGAGGATACGGCCGCAGCCCCTGTCTTTGACGATGCGGAAACACAGCCGGAGGCAACACCACCTGCCGAAGAACCGGTGATGACATCACCCGTACAGGAAGAACCTTCTTTCGCCGAAAACCCTGCACCTGAAGCTCCTGTAGAACCTGTAGCTGAAGCGCCCGCTATGGAAGCTCCTGCTGCGGAAGCGCCGCCTCTGCCGCCAGTTGCGGAAGCACCGCAAACCGGTTTCGATGAAAATGCCGGTGGTAACTTCGATGAATTTCCCGGCGATGAAGTTGCGGCCTTCGATGG
>SBHI01000027.1 GCA_006226225.1 Alphaproteobacteria bacterium | reverse complement strand
GCAATAGGCGCTCAGTGCCTCGCGTCCTTTTTTGACCTCGGCATCTTCTTCCGCCTCGGCATCTGTGCCCAGAACGGGGCGGTCTTCGCCATAGCCGGGCACTTTTGCAATGCCGTGCGAGATATAATTGATGGCATCAAAACGCGTCATTTCGCGCGCGGCCAGAAAATAAACGGCATGGCTGTCCTGTTCGGAGAACAGTGCGACCAGCACATTTGCGCCCGTGACTTCCTCGCGCCCCGCTGACTGCACATGTATGGCGGCGCGTTGCAAGACGCGCTGGAAACTGTTGGTCGGGCGGGCTTCTTGCTGGTCGGTGCGCACCAGTGTCGATAAATCCTCATCCAGATAGGATGTCACATCTTCGGCAAGGCCGGGAACATCAACACCGCAGGCACGCAAGACGGCGATGGCATCAGGGTCTTCCGTCAGAGCCAGCAGCAGATGTTCCAGCGTGACCAGCTCATGACGGCGGGAGCCTGCATGGTTCAAAGCGCGGTGCAATGTCTGTTCCAGATGTGCTGATAACATGGTGTTTTGTCCTTTTCCCCTTAGTCCTTTTCCATCGTGCATTGTAGCGGATGCTCGTGCTTTTTGGCAAAGCCCATCACTTGTCCGACCTTGGTTTCCGCAACTTCATAAGTGTAAACGCCGCATAATCCGACGCCTTTGCGGTGAACGGTCATCATAATTTCGACCGCTTCGTTTTCATCCTTGCCAAAGAACCTCTCCAGAACCATGACGACAAAATCCATCGGCGTGTAATCATCATTCAGCAGCAGCACCTTATACATCGACGGTTTTTGCAATTTGGGTTTGACGCGTGTCAATACACCCGATTCTTCCCGGTGGCCGGGACGGCCGGAGCCGTCTTGCTTGTCGCCCATGCGTATATGGTGTCGTGTTCTCATGTCGTCAACAATCTTGAAAGGCAGGACAGTTTGCAACTGCTCTTTTTATTATACACGGTTTTTACGCGATGGAAAACCGAACAAGAATGGAAATCGCCGTAATATTTTTCAGGCAGGGCTATTGCAAAGTGTGAAAAAAGTATACAATGGCATGTTGCAATCGTGACGCTTTCGAAAGGTCGACATGCGGCATCAATCTCGTCTGTGTTATTTTTTAGCGGTGTTTTTTCTGGTTTCCTGCCTCGGTATGTCGGTGGCAGCGGCCTGTATTTGTGCGCGGGGCTCTTTTAACACACGTTGGCAGGCGGCTGATGTGATTTTTCGCGGCACGGTCAAAACAATCACGGTTGACCATCCGCGCCACCTGAATGCCTATGATGACAAGCCGGTTGAGATCACTTTTGATGTGGTCGGATATTTTAAGGGCGGCAGCGGAAAAATGACGGAATTCCCTCTGGATCTTCCGGTTCCACTTGCAGGCGATGAAAAAGAAGCACTGACAACAGGCCGCTACGCCGTTCCGGAAAAGGATGAGAATAAACAGTTCACCATGCATACAAGTTTGCAAAATCTGACTTGTATGGGATATCCGTTTCAGGAAGGGCAGGAATATCTTGTCTTTGCCTATTTGCGCAAGGAAGGGTCGGGCAACCGCTGGTCACTCTATCATTATCCGGCAGGCACCTACGGGGCAGGCGGTCTTTGCGGCGGCACCAGTCTTTATGTTGCGCCGGAAGCACGGAAAGACCTGCAGGAAATCTACAAAGTTTTAAGAAATACTGACAGCCGTCGCGGCGGATTGCTGAGTTTCCCGCTGAATGACTAGGTAAAAAATGCTGCAGTACAGCAACGAAAAAACTGCGGAAACGGATATCACTCCCTTGTAAATCGTGCTAGTAATAAAACGGTCTTGCGTTGCAATCCGAACATTCGAAAAGGAGGCGCGGCATGTCCCAAGCGCAGAAAAAAACAAAAGCAGCATCCATGAATAAAAAGAAATCCCCCGCAAAACCCGCAGATAACTTCGCAAATCATTTTAAGAAGCATGTGTCGAAAAGCGACTGGCTCAGTATCGGCGATGCGGATATGGGCAAGCTGATCAAGAATCTCTACAGCTGGGTTGAAAAACGGCAAGCCAAGCATCATAAAATCCGCGTTTATAATGTTGATGAAAAAACACATGGCTGGCAATGCAATAATACGGTGATCGAGATCACCAATGACGATATGCCTTTCCTGATTGACTCGGTTGCGGCAGAGTTGGGGCATCAAAATTTTCAGATTGCTTATCTGTTCCACCCCGTGCTGGCGATTGATCGCAAGAAAAACGGCTTGATCGACAAAGTCGGCGATAATATTGAAGAGGCGCGGCTGCGCGGTGGCCTAGAATCCGTCATTCATATTCAATTGGAACAATATCTTCCGGTCAGCGCCTGCGCGCATCTGGAAAAACAGCTCTCCGGTATTTTGGATGATGTCCGGCTGGCGACAACGGATTGGAAGCTGACATTGGCACGTCTGCGCGAAGTGATCGATACGATTGCAATCAAGCAGGTTGACGGCGGCGATCATGAGCACAATATCGAAGGAATTGATTTCCTAGAATATGTGTATAAAAACAATTTCACGCTGCTGGGATATCGCGAATATCAATTTGCCGCCGGCAAGAAAGGCGATGTTGATGTTCGCATTGCCAAAGGCAGCGCGCTGGGGCTGTTGCGGGAAGGGCATTATCCTTTTGATGTGGCGCTGAAGAAACGCGAATACGAGCAGATGCAGCAAAGCGAAGATACGGTCATCGTCAGTAAATGGATTGATCAATACTCAACAGTACACCGCCGCGTTCCTTTTGACGTCATCAATGTAAAAGTGGTCGATGCAAAAGGCCGTGTGACGGGGCAGCATGTGTTTATCGGCCTGTTTACCTCCAGCACATATTCCTGCCGGACACTGGAAGTGCCCCTTGTTCGCAAAAAAGTGCGAGAAACACTGGCATTGGCAAAATTCGGCAGCGACTCTCATGACCGTAAGGCGCTGGAACATATCCTCGAGAAATATCCGCGGGACGAGCTGTTTCAGGTTTCCGTCGAGGATCTGACGAAAACCAGCATCGGTATTCTTGATTTGCAGGAGCGCCAGCGCGTCGCCCTGTTTGCGCGCAAAGACCCGCTGGAACGTTATGTGTCCTGCCTTGTTTATATTCCGCGCGATATTTATGACACGCGTTTCCGCCGCAGCATCGAAACCGTGCTGGAAGCGCGTCTGCAAGGCGTTTGTACCAATTATCACATTACGCTGGATGATAGTCCGCTGGCACGCGGGTTGTTCACCATTCTGACAGACCCGGAGCAGCTGACGAAATTCGATGCCGGTGCCGTTGAACAGGAGCTGATCGAAATCGGACAAAGCTGGCAGGAAAAGCTCGGTCAGGAATTGATCAACCGCTACGGCAAGAAAAAAGGCGCGGTCTATGCGCATAGCTATGCCGAGGCGTTTCCTCCCGCTTATCAGGATAATTACGGCGTGATCGGTGCGGTGAAGGATATCCCGCGTATCGAAACTCTGCTGGAAGATGAGGCGCTGGGAATTGCCGTTGATCTTTATCAGGACAAGAACAGTGCCGGTGACGGCAATTATCACCTGAAAATCTATCATCAGGGGCAGCCGGTGCGTCTGTCTGATATTATGACGGCACTGGAAAATATGGGGCTGGACGCCATTTCGGAAATGCCGTTTAAGGTGCGCCCCGGTCGCGGCACGAAAGAACCCGTCTGGGTACATGATTTTCTGGTGTCGCCGCGGCACAGGGTCAGTTTCGAGCTGGAAGAAATCAAAGACGTCTTTGAAAAGGCCTTCCTGCGCATCTGGGACGAGGTCGCGGAAAATGACGCGCTGAACGAGCTGGTCTTGCAGGCGGGGTTGAACTGGCGCGAAGTTCTGATTGTGCGCAGCTATACCAGCTATTTGAAACAGGCGCGTTTTGCCTATAGCCGCCGCTATCTGGAAACGGTTCTGACGGAACATGCCGAGGCGGTCAGCGATCTGGTCAGGCTGTATAAGGCGCTGCATAATCCGAAACTGGGGGCAAAGAAACGCGCCGCGGAGGCCGATAAATTCCGCGCAAAACTGGAAGCTAAACTCAATAATGTGACAAAGCTGGATCATGACCGCATTCTGCGTGCCTATTGGACGCTGATCGAAAAGACTTTGCGTACCAATTACTATCAGCGTGATGAAAACGGTAAAATCCGTCCCTGCCTGTCGATGAAGCTGGACAGCAAGAATATTGATTTTGTGCCGCGTCCGCGTCCGCATGTCGAAATTTTTGTCTATTCCGCGCGGGTCGAGGCCGTGCATCTGCGCGGCGGTAAAATTGCTCGCGGAGGGATCCGCTGGTCGGATCGCCATGATGACTTCCGGACTGAGATTCTGGGTCTGATGAAGGCGCAGATGGTGAAAAATGCGGTGATCGTGCCTGTCGGGGCGAAGGGTGGCTTTATCGTCAAACATCCGCCGACTGAAGGCGGGCGTGATGCCTTCCTTGCCGAGGGGATTGCCTGTTACCAGCTTTTTGTACAATCGCTGCTGGATCTGACGGATAATAACAATCTGGGCAAAATCGAACCGCCGGAAAACACCGTGCGCTATGATGATGACGATCCCTATCTGGTTGTTGCCGCAGATAAAGGAACGGCGACCTTCTCGGATATTGCCAATAAATTATCAACCAAAGCCGGCTTTTGGCTGGATGACGCTTTTGCCTCCGGCGGTTCTGCGGGTTATGACCACAAAGCTATGGGGATTACCGCTCGCGGTGCATGGGAATCCGTGAAGCGCCATTTCCGCGAAATGGGCAAGGATATCCAGAAAGAGGATTTCACCACCATCGGCGTCGGTGATATGGGCGGCGATGTTTTCGGTAACGGCATGCTGCTATCCAAACATATTCGCCTGATCGGTGCGTTCAACCATATTCATATTTTCTGCGATCCCGATCCCGATGCGACTGTCAGCTTTAAGGAGCGGCAACGCCTGTTCAAGGCGCGCGGCGGCTGGGACCAGTATGATAAAAGCAAAATATCAAAAGGCGGTGCCGTTTTCCTGCGTTCCGAAAAATCTCTGACTCTGACACCGGAAATCAAGGCATGTTTCGATATCCGCAAGGATAAGGTCACACCTGATGAGCTGATGAATGCCATGCTGAAAACAGATGTTGAATTGCTGTGGTTCGGCGGGATTGGCACTTTTGTCAAAAGCACGGCGGAAAGCCATGCCGATGCGGATGACCGCAGCAATGATGCCGTCCGTGTCAATGGTCGCGAAATCCGCGCCGCCGTCATCGGCGAGGGTGCAAATCTTGGCATGACGCAACAGGCGCGTATCGAATATGCGAAATATGGCGGCAAGCTGAATACTGACTTCATCGACAACTCCGCCGGTGTGGATTGCTCGGATCATGAGGTCAATATCAAGATTCTGCTGAATGCGGTGGAACGGAATGTAAAACACAAAATGAGTCGCTCAAAGCGGAACACATTGCTGGAGAAAATGACTGATGAAGTCGGTACGCTGGTGCTGGACGATAACTACCAGCAGAACCAGGCACTCTCGATGGCGGAATATCGTGCAGCCAGCCAATTGTCGCTTTACGGTGCCTTGTTGCGTGACTTTGAAAAACAGGGTGTGTTTGACCGCAAGCTGGAAAATCTTCCCGATGAGGAAACGATCGGCCGTATGTTGCAGGACAACCGCGGCATGACGCGGCCGGAATTGTCGGTTGTGCTGTCTTATACGAAAATCGTGTTGTTCCAGAAACTGCTGGAATCCGACCTGCCGGATGAAAAAGGTATGGAGGATTGGCTGGATATTTATTTCCCGCAGCCGCTGGAGAAATACCGTACGGAAATTCTGGGGCACGGGCTGCGCCGCGAAATTATCGCGACCATGCTGGCGAATGCGCTGGTCAACCGTATGGGGCCGGTCTTTATCAAATCGCGCGAGGCCAAAACAGGGGCGGGGCAAGTTGCCATCGTCAAGGCTTTCCTGATTATGATGCGGGCCTTTGATGTGCCGAAATTATGGGATGCCATCGAGGCGCTGGATAACAAGGTGCCGAGCAAAGTACAAATTTCAGCCTTGAACGAAATTTACACATTACTAAAACACACGATTACCTGGCTGCTGCGGCGTCCGCGCCCGATGGCTTCGGTAACCGAGGAAGTGGCGCAGCTGTCGAAAGGCATCGCGGAAATTTCCGGCGTGGTGCGCGACCTGATTCCGCATTACGTGCGTGACCGTGTTGAAGCACGGCGCGAAAGCCTGAAAGAACAGGGCATGCCCGATAAGCTGGCAACGGAAATCGCCAGCATTCGCCTGCTGGATGCCGCGCCCGATATTATCAATATCGACCAGTCCTGCAAAGGCAGCCTGAAAGCGATTGCCGGTGTTTATTTCGATGTCGGGCAGGTGCTGCGTCTGGATTGGCTGCGTCAGCAATGCCTGTCTTTGAAGACGGAGAACCATTGGCAGGCGCGCGCATTGAGCGGCATGGTCGATGAATTCTATAAATATCAGGCGCTGCTGACGGAAAAAATCGCGTCCGAATACGGCTGCTCGGGACGGAAAGGCGATCTGGGTAAATGGCAGCAGGATAATGAAGAGAAATTGCAGAATATCGGACATCTGGTCTCGGAAATTGACCGTGCGCCGGCTATTGATATTCCGATGCTGATGCTGGCGGCGCAGGCTGTGCGGCAGTTCACGGAATAAGCGCTGCAATATACGCATAAAAGAAAGGCGGTCTTTTTAGACCGCCTTTCGCTTTATCTTCGTGCCGCTTGTGGTTTAAGCGGCTTTAGCCTTTCCCATGGCGGCTTCCAGATTTTCAGCCAGTTTCGCCATGAATTCCTGCGTTGTCAGCCATTTTTGGTCATGGCCGACCAGTAGGGCGAGGTCTTTGGTCATGTGGCCGTTTTCAACGGTCTCGACGCAGACGCGCTCCAGTGTTTCGGCGAATTCAATGACTTCCGGTGTTTCATCGAACTGGCCGCGGTAACGCAGACCTTGCGTCCATGCAAAGATCGAGGCAATCGGGTTGGTGGAGGTCGGCTTGCCGTCCTGATGCAGGCGATAATGGCGCGTGACCGTACCATGTGCCGCTTCGGCTTCAACGGTCTTTCCGTCGGGCGTCAGCAGAACCGAGGTCATCAATCCGAGAGAGCCGAAGCCTTGTGCGACAACATCCGACTGCACATCACCGTCATAGTTTTTACAAGCCCAGACAAAGCCGCCTTCCCATTTGATCGCGCAGGCGACCATATCGTCAATCAGGCGGTGTTCATAGGTCAGGCCGCGTTTGTCGAACTCGGCTTTGAACTCGTCATCAAAGACTTCCTGGAACAGATCCTTGAAACGTCCGTCATAGGTTTTCAGGATGGTGTTCTTGGTAGACATGTAAACCGGGTAGTTGCGCTGCAAACCGTAATTAAAGCAGGCGCGGGCAAAACCGCGGATGGATTCATCCAGATTGTACATACCCATGGCGATACCGGGGCCGGTAAAGTCGAAAATTTCGTGGACTTCCGGCTCACCGCCGTCTGCGGGCTGGAAGGTCAGCGTCAGCTTGCCTTTGCCCGGCACTTTGATATCCGTGGCGCGGTATTGGTCACCGAAAGCGTGACGGCCGATAACGATCGGCTGTGTCCAACCCGGGACATAGCGCGGAATGTTGGAGCAGATGATCGGCTCGCGGAAAACCGTGCCGCCCAGAATGTTACGGATCGTACCGTTGGGCGATTTCCACATTTTTTTCAACCCGAATTCCTCAACGCGGGCTTCATCGGGGGTGATGGTCGCGCATTTGACACCGACGCCGTGCTCTTTAATGGCATTGGCGGCATCAATCGTAATCTGGTCGTCGGTTTCATCGCGTTTTTCGATGCCGAGGTCAAAATATTTCAGATCAACGTCAAGATAGGGCAGGATCAGCGTGTCTTTGATCATCTCCCAGATAATGCGGGTCATTTCATCGCCGTCGATTTCGACGATCGGATTTTTGACTTTGATTTTGCTCATGGCGGTTGCTCCTTGTTTCCAGTGTTCCTGTTGCCTTTAAATGCACGGGCAGTATAGCAAAACAGGGGGCTGCTGCAATCATTTATTGGTATTTCAAGGAGAGGGGGCTTAGTGGTTATAGCGCCGCTTTTTCTTCACGGTCTCGCTTTTGCCGCGCCACCACTCCTTGCCGTTTTTCGCGGCAAGGCGCAGGTCATCGCGGGACAGGGCTTTTTTACCTTCTTTCAAATCATCCATGCGGG
>SBHI01000085.1 GCA_006226225.1 Alphaproteobacteria bacterium | reverse complement strand
CAAATTCCGGCGGGTGGCTGTACGATCAGTGTTGATATTACGGCGAATACGCCGGGCGATCATACAAATAATATTCCGGCCGGACGTTTGCAGACCAATCTGGGCAACAACCAGCAACCTGCGAATGCGGTGTTGTCGGTCAGTACGCTGGGCTTTATCTCCGGTAAAATGTTCCGTGATAATAATGTCGCTCCTGATGGTGTGTTCCAGTCAGGGACGGATACGGTGATTGCCGGTGAGGCGGTCGAGCTGCATAGCGGTGCGACTTGTGGCGGTGCCTTGCTGGATACGCAATTGACGGATGCGGCGGGTAATTATCTGTTCTCCGGCCTTGCGGGAGGTGCGTATTCCGTTTGCCAGAATGCCCAGCCTGCGGGAACCAGTAACGGCATAACAACAGCTGGGGTCATCGGCAGTGTCAACGGTAGTACCGGAACGGCGGGAACGGCTTCGAACCCGACGGCGACAAGCAGTCAGATTATCAATATCATTCTGAATAATGACGGTGCCGGCGGCGAAGTCAGCGGATCGACCGGAAATAATTTCGCGGAAATCGTTCTTTCCAGCATTTCGGGAACAGTCTTTCAGGATGCCAATAACAACGGTATCCAGAATGGCGGCGATACGGGGATTGCAGGACAATTGATCGAGTTGCTGGATGCGGGGAATACCGTCATCACAACAGATACGACAGACGCCGCAGGCGCTTATAGCTTTACCGGATTGCAGCCTGCGACCTATTCAGTGCGCCAGCCGAACCAGCCTGCTGGGACATCGAACGGTATTACGACGGCGGGAGCAGTGGCAAATGGCGGTACGGCGGGAACGCCCACCAACCCCACAACAGTGCCAAGCGTGATCGCGACCATTATCCTGCCGCCAAATACAACAGCTGCCGATAATAATTTTGCCGAGATCATCAACGGGCGCAGCGCGCTTGGAAACGTCTTCCTTGATTACAACAATAACGGTGTGTTGAACGGCACGGAATACGGACTGTCAAACCAGACGATCAATCTGACGGGAACGGATATCAACGGCAATCCCGTTAACGCAACAACAATGACGGATACAAACGGGGATTACAGCTTTACCGGATTGCCGCCGGGAACCTATACGCTGGATCAACCCGCGCAGGCCACAGGCACGACCAACGGAATTGTGACCGCAGGCAGCACCGGCGGTGTGGCCAGTAACCCGACCGCGACAACCAGCCGCATCGCAGGTTTTGACCTGACAGGTGCGAATACGGTATCGGGCGGTAATAATTTTGCCGAGGTTCCGGGCGCGGCACCTGATTTGACGATTTCAAAAAGCCACGCTCCCTCCAGTTTCGGGGAAGGGTCAACGACAGGTGTCTTTACCATCACACCCTCGAATGTGGGAACAGTGGCAACCACCGGTACAGTGACAGTGGTTGATACGCTGCCGGTTGGTATGACGGTGGCCGCCCCTGCGACGGGGACAGGCTGGAGCTGCGTCGGGGCAATCGGCGCAACAACGGTGACCTGCACCAGTACGGATGTCATTGCGGCGGGCGGCAACGGTAACCCGATTACGTTGCGGGTGGCTGTTGCGGGTGGCACGGCGGGGCAGCTGCTGGTTAATACGGTCGTTATCTCCGGCGGCGGGGAGCCGCCCGGTTTTGACGGTAATAATACCGATACCGATACGGTGGCGATTGCCAATGTCGCAGATATCAGTGGTACGATCTGGCGCGATTATGACCATGACCGTCAGATTGATGGTGGTGAAACGCTTGTGCAGGGCTGGACGGTCGAGCTGCTGTTCAACAATATCGTTGTCAGTACGACGACGACAGCAGCGGACGGCACTTACGCTTTTTCCGGTATCGCGCCCGGTGCAGGTTATAAAATCCAGTTCCGTGAGCCGACAACAGGATTGGTATATGGCCGTGCCGTTCCGAATGAACAAGGCATTGTGCCCGTAAACGGAACGCGTGATACGGGTGCATCTACCAGTAACGGCGGTACCAATACCGGTAATCCGGCAGGGGCAGATGTTTCCAGCGGTGACGGTACATTGAGCAATCTGTCGCTGCTGGCAGGTGATAATATTATCCAGCAAAGTCTGCCGCTGGATCCTGCCGGTGTGGTCTATGATTCCATTACCCGTCTGCCGGTTGCCGGGGCGGATGTGACAATTGCGGGGCCTGCCGGATTTAACCCTGCCGTTCATTTGGTCGGCGGTACGGCGACGGTGACGACGGCGGTAGATGGCCTCTACCAGTTTTTGCTGACGCCTGCCGCACCTGTGGGAACCTATACGCTGTCAATTTCCAGTTATCCCGGTGCTTATATTCCGGTGCCCTCGGTCATTATCCCGGTTTGTGTGAATACGCTGACCGTCTCGCCGCCGCCGCCTGATCCCACACAAGTGCAGGCAAGCGCTTTGGCACCCGTTTTGGCAGCTCCTGCGCATAACCCTGCTGCCTGTCCGGCGACAACGGCGGCCTTTACGCCTGCCGATCAGGCAACCACGCAGCATTATTTCAGCTTTGTCATCGATCCGGCGACATCGGCCAATCTGGTCAACAACCATATCCCGCTGGATCCCGTTCTGGATACAGCGATCGTTTTGACCAAAACCACACCGATGACGAATGTTAGTGTCGGGCAGCTTGTGCCTTATACGATCACGGCACGCAATACACTGGCGGCGAATTTGAGCAATCTCAATATCATTGATACCATTCCGCCGGGCTTCAAATATAAGGCGGGTAGCGCCACACTGGACGGTGTGGCGAGTGAGCCGACTGTGGTGAACCGGACGCTGACCTGGCCGAATTTGACCATCGCGGCGGGCGCGACACGGACATTGAAAATGATCCTTGTTGTCGGTGCGGGTGTACAGCCGGGCGAGTATGTGAACAGTGTTGTGACAATCAATAATCTGGTGCCGCCGGGCTTTGCCAATGCTGCTTCCAATGTGGCAACGGCAACGGTGCGCGTTGTGCCCGATCCGGTCTTTGACTGTTCTGACCTGATCGGCAAGGTCTTTGATGATAAAAACGCCAATGGTTATCAAGACGAAGGGGAACCGGGCATTCCGGCCGTGCGTCTGGCAACTGTGAACGGTCTATTGGTAACGACGGATGCGCAGGGACGTTTTCATGTTGCCTGTGCCGCCATTCCGGATGAAGAGCGCGGCAGTAATTTCATCATGAAGCTGGATGAGCGCAGTTTGCCGACAGGATATCGTGTCACGACAGAAAATCCGCGCATCATCCGTGCAACACGCGGCAAGATGGCAAAAATTAATTTCGGTGCAGCCATTCACAAAGTGGTGCGGGTCGATATGCGCGATGATGCCTTCCTGTCCGGTAAAACCGTGCTGAAGCCTGATTTCCGCAAACAGCTGGAACAGGTGCTGGAAAAAATGCGTGATCGTCCGATTGTGCTGCGTTTGGCTTATACGGCAAAACAGGAAGACGAAAAACTGGCGCGTGAACGCCTGAAGGCCGTATCGGACGAGGTTACAAAACTTTGGAAACAGCATAGCTGCTGTCATGAATTACTGGTGGAGGAGGAATTCGTGACCCCCGGTAAGGGAGGGAACTGATGGTTTTCTCCCGTTCATCTTTCAGACGTTTGCTTCTTGCCGGTGCTGCCATCGTCTTCCTTGCGGGAAATTCTCCCGCGATCGGTGAGGAGTGCGATACCTGCCCACCTTTGGAGCAGCCGGGGAAAACGGCGATGGTTTCGCGGGTTGTAAAACGTGTTGTGCCGCCCGATACGGAGCGCCGCCGTCCTGCGGATGAAGTACTGGTCTTGTGGCGGAAAAAGGCTGAAGTTTCTAAACTGGGGAATGCTGACGTGCCTTATTTTGCATCAGGGCGCCATCAGCTGTCGGATGCGGGGAAACAATCCCTGACAAATCTTGCTGAGGAATTACAGGGACGGAAAATCGAACATGCCGAGATCGTCGGCTATACCGACAAGCAGCCTCTATCAGATGAGTCGCGTAAATATTACACCGATAACTACGCATTATCCGTTGCCCGTGCGAAAGAGGTTGCCGCTTATTTGAAAGAGCTGGACGGCTGGCAGGAGATTCCCGTGCATATAACGGGCATGGGAGATACTGCGACAACAACGGATTGCCGCCTTGATATTACAGGTGCGGCAACGCCGGAACAGGCAAAAAAAGATTATCAGGATTGCATGGCGGATGACCGCAGGGCGGAATTGCGTGTTTGGTATAAAACGGCGAGTTATAGCGTCCCACAAACCGGCGTGTGTAAAGATGCACCTGCGCAGGATAGCGACCTGCCGTTCCGTATTTCCATTGATGGAGAGGTATCACCGGGAGAGGATGTGCCCAATAGTGCAGATGTAATGCGCTGCATGGATATTGCGCTTGAAAAAGCGGAGATTCAGCTGCGTTTTGACGGGCTGGAGGTTGAGCCCGTGCTGAATGTGACGGTTTGGCCGGAAGGTGCGGTCAGGGGGGAGGTTGTCTCTTTTCTTCCTTATACGAATTACCGTGCCTTTATCAGAAAAGCGGAGCTGCGCATTTTTAAAGAAGACGCATCAACGGATACACCGCCTCTTGCCGTTGTTCCTTTTGATGAAGGCT
This sequence comes from Alphaproteobacteria bacterium, assembly GCA_006226225.1. Lineage (GTDB taxonomy): Bacteria > Pseudomonadota > Alphaproteobacteria > Micavibrionales > CSBR16-224 > CSBR16-224. The sequence goes on along the minus strand of SBHI01000085.1, from coordinate 33,697 downwards.
TTGGCGAAGTCACGTGGAATGTGCCGCAGGATAATGAATTGGCAGCGGTGAAATATCTATTGCGCGTGTATGATGAAAAAGGCCTTTTTGATGAAACGACACCGAAAATTCTGGATATTCTGGATGCGCGGCGCGGTGCCCAGCCGGATGAAGGTAAAACACGCGAAATATTGACGGGATATGGTGAAAACCATATCGGGCTGCGCAATATTCCCGTTCATGGCGGTACTGTGACGGTCAATGGTGCGGATATTGCGGCAGGGGAAAAGGTACTGGTGATGGGGCAGTCTGTTCCGGTGGATGGGAACGGAAAATTTGCCGTAGAGCAGATATTGCCTGCGGGCGATCACAGCGTGGATGTCGTGCGTGAAAAAACGGATGGTGGTCGTACGGAATTCAGTCGCCATATCGATATTCCGTCACATGAGTGGTTTACGGTCGGTATTGCCGACCTGACAATGGGGCTGAATGATGTCAAAGGCCCCGCGGCATTGGTTACAGGCAAGAACAGTGACCGCTATAATGAAAAACTCTATACCGAAGGGCGTTTGGCCTATTACACCAAAGGTAAATTACAGAATGGCTGGCAAGTGACCTCCAGCGCCGATACGCAGGAAAAGCCGCTTGAAGATATTTTCTCGCAATTCGATGAAAAAGATGCCCGCAGTCTGCTGCGCCGCCTTGATCCCAGTGCCTATTATCCGGTTTATGGCGATGATTCCACCTTGATCGAGGATGCGCCGACTTTAGGAAAATTCTATGTGAAGGTTGAAAAAAACGATACCAAGGTGCTGTGGGGCAGTTTCCAGACCCGTTTGACGGGAACAGATCTGATGAATTTCAGCCGCACGCTTTATGGGGCGAATGCACATCACGGCAGTATGACGACAACCGCCTTTGGCGAAAAGCGTACGGAACTTGACCTGTTTGCCGCTGATCCCGGAACGCTGGACGCGATTGAAGAATTCCGCGGTACCGGTGGATCGCTTTATTATCTGCGCAATCAGGATATTGTTATCGGATCGGAAAGGCTGCGTGTTGAAGTGCGTGATCAGGAATCCGGCATTGTCTTGCAATCCAAGACGCTGATTTACGGGCAGGATTACGACATCAATTATATTCAAGGGCGTGTCATTTTAAGCACGCCGCTGGAATCAACAGCAGGGATTTCCGCTTTTATTCTAAATGGTACGCAGGGCGGTAACCCTGTTTATCTGGTCGCAGGCTATGAATTTACGCCCGGTGTCTCTTCCGTCGATAACATGACCAAAGGCGGCCGTGCCAGTCATTGGGTGAATGATCATTTGCGGATTGGCGCATCGGGTTATGAGCAAAAAGGGACGGGGCGGCAGCAAAGTCTGCTGGGGGCGGATATGACATTGCGTTACAAACCCGGCACTTATCTGAAGCTGGAAACCGCGCGCTCTGACGGCCCGGGAACAGGCGGCATGTCGTCGCAGAATGGCGGTTTCAATTTCGGCGCAATCCCGCAGACGGGAACTGCAGGTATTGCGGCAGACGCGCACCGTGTCGAAATCGCCGCCGATTTTGCCGAACTGACGGATGGCGGGCAAAGCGGCACATTGTCGGGATACTGGCTGAACAGGCAAAACGGTTTTTCTGCGCCGGGGCAGTTGACGAATGAAGGTGTCGAACAAGCGGGTGGCATGTTGCGTCTACCGGTATCGGACAGGCTGGATTTTACGGCGAAGGCCGACTTTAAGGAAGGCAAGACAACCGGCAGTTACAAGGCAGTTGAGGCAGGTGTTGACTACGCACTGTCGCAGGAAACAACCCTCACAGTCGGTGCGCGTCATGACGACCGTGATACGGCTCTGGCAGCTGGTGGCAGTACTGTATTGGCGCAAACGGGTGAGAGGACGGATGCCATTGTCAAACTGGGTCATGCGCCGCTGACGACAGAGGGCACGCCGGGACGTTATGAAATTTATGGCTTGGCGCAAACAACATTGCACCGTGACAGGACTCGTCTGGATAATGACCGTTATGGCGGCGGCGGATTATTCCGCCTGAATGACCGGCTGGAAATCAGCGCCGAGCTGACAGGCGGCGACGACGGCCTCGGCGGTAAAGCGGGGCTGGATTACCGTGTTGATGACCGCACAAGCCATTATATAAATTATCTTTCTGATACGGGACGTACCGATACCGGCAATAACGGACGCAGTAATATGCTGGTGGCGGGGACGCGTTCCCGTTATACCGATAATCTGTCTGTGTTTTCCGAGCAGCGCTATCTGCATGCACAGCAAGGACAATCCGGCATTATGCATGCGATGGGGCTGGATCTTGCCGCCAGCGATTATTGGACATGGGGCGGTAAATTCGAAACGGGTAAAACCTCCGACCCGGCAACGGGTGATCTTGACCGGATTGCAGCCTCAATTTCTGCGGGCTATACCCGCGATAAAGTTAAATATGGCGGTACGCTGGAATGGCGTGATGAAAGCGGCAATACAACCGGCGACAGGACATCATGGTTGATGAAAAACACATTGGTCTATCAGGTTTCGGAAGACTGGCGTTTCTCGGGTGGGCTGGATGTCGCACTAAGCGAGGCAGGCACAGGCAGCACAACGGATGCGAATTTTACCGAGCTGAATCTGGGCTTTGGTTACCGTCCCGTGTTAAATGACAAGTTAAATGCGTTGGTGCGTTATACTTATTTGTCTGATGAAGGTAGCCCGGGACAGGTTTCCGGCACGGGCGCTGCGAACGGATATGAGCAGCGCAGTCATGTCTTCTCGGGTGATTTTATTTATGACCTGTGTCCGAAACTGTCAGTGGGCGGCAAGCTGGGATACCGCATTGGCGAGCTGCACGACACGACGGCATCCGGCACGCCGTGGTTTAGCAGTACCGCATGGCTGGGTGTGGCACGCGCCGATTGGCATGTGGTGCATGAATGGGATGTAACGGGTGAACTGCGCTATCTTGATGCGAAAGATGCCGGCGATGCAAAAGCCGGCGGATTGGTCGGTGTGTACAGACATGTGAACGAGAATGTTAAACTCGGCATCGGCTACAATTTTACCGACTTCTCGGATGATCTGACCAATCTGGATTACCAAAGCCGCGGTGTTTTCTTTAATATCGTCGGCAGTTTCTGATTGCCGGTTTAAGGGCAGGAAATACTGCTGTAACGCCGGACGGCGTGACCGGAGGCGATCATGGCGCAGGAAAGGTCAACATCTTTTACCTTGCAGCGGGCAATGGTGCGGCCGTAATGGTCAATCTCGATTGCACGACATTTCACCCATCCTGTCGCCAGAGATTCCAGATATTTTTTGGCGGCAAAAGGGTCTCCTTCTGTACAGCGTCGTCCGGGCCTGCAATGATCGGGCATTTCCGGCGCATCAATTCCCATCAGACGGATGCGTGTGCCGACACAGTCGAAAGTATCCCCGTCAATAATGTAGGGAGAATGGCAGAAAATCGAGCTGTCTACGTTTTTGCCACTTTTTTTCGGGGGGGATGGTTCCAGCACTTTGCCCACGAGGATGATTGATAGCAGGAAGAGAATAATCAGGATGTTGCGGAGATTTTTGACAGAAGAAAAGCGCAGTCGTTTCCACGGCATATGGCGCAGGCTTTGACGGGCATTTTGCCAGCCTTTGCCGCCGCGCGTTTTTTGCCGTTTTTTCTGTATCCGTGTTTTGTCTTTAATGACTGCCAGTCCGATCCCCAGCACGGCGATAAATGTTGCTGCTGCGCTGGCAATTGTAATCAGCGTTGTTTTGTCGAAAACTGTGAAATCCGGCATATCTGAAAACCATAAGGCAAAAATTGCGGGCATTCTATTTTTTGATTATAGAGGAGATATTTTAGATTGCGCCAGCCCTATATGCGATCTGCCTGCGCCGCAGCTTGACAAAAGCCGCTATCCTTCCTATCTATGGAAGGCATTTGCGTCACCACCAAACAGAACAGATATTTCCATGAATTGCGGTCTTGATTTTGGAACCTCGAATTCAACGCTTTCTCTTTGCCGGGAACGTGCTGTAACGCTTGTACCTTTAGAGGGGGAGGAGATCACAATTCCCAGCGCGGTCTTTTATGCCGTCAATGCGTCGGATGCCCGTTTCGGTAAACAAGCGATGCGGTTGTTTATGGAGGGCGAAGAAGGGCGTTTCATGCGCAGTTTGAAGCGCATTCTGGGCACCAGTCTGATGAATGATGGTACTGTGGTGAACGGTAAACTAAAAAGATTTGAAGATGTGTTGGGTGATTTTATCGGGAATATGAAAGCGGCGGCGGAACGGCACAGCGGTGTTGAAATGACGAATGTTGTCATGGGCAGACCCGTGCATTTTGCCGATAATGACAGTAAAACCGACAGCCGCGCACAGGATGAATTGCAGAATATCGCAAAGGCGGTCGGATTTAAACATGTCGCCTTTCAGTATGAGCCGATTGCTGCGGCTTTTGCGCATGAGAGGACACTGCGTTCCGAACAACTGGCACTGGTTGCCGATATCGGGGGCGGTACATCGGATTTTACCGTCATTCGTCTGGCGCAGAACATGATGGATAAAAGTGACCGCACGGATGACATTCTCGGCAATTCCGGCATTCGTATTGGCGGCAATGATTTCGATAAGGATCTAAGTCTCAGCGCTTTTATGCCTGATTTTGGATATGGAACGGATTACGGCGAGAAAAATTTGCCGCTGCCTGCGGTTCCGTTCCACGATATGTCCGAATGGTCGAAGATCAATTTTTTATATACGCCGAAAATGCACAAACAAATGCGGGATATTCTGCCGCAGTCGCATGCACCGGAGAAGTTTTCGCGTTATATCAAATTGCTGGAGGAGGGAAAGGGGCATCAGCTTTTGGCAGCGGTTGAAGAATGCAAGATCGGCTTGACGGATCATTTGCAAATGACGGCGCTGCTGGATTTTGTCGAGGCGGGATTTGCCGTCTCCGTAGCGCGCGCGGTTTTCAATGCGGCGGTAGATAAACATGTGCGCGCGATTGTTTCCGATATTGATGACTGTTTGCGGCAGGCGCAGGTGAGGGAAAAAGATGTCGAGCTGATTATTCTGACAGGTGGCACAACGGAAGTGCCGCTACTGAAGAAAACCGTTGCGGCGAAATTTCCGCAAGCTGATATTTCCGAGGAGAACAAGCTGTCCAGTGTTGGCTTGGGACTGGGTTATGAAGCAATACGCCGTTTTGGAACGGCGGGATGATAATACTTTATTTTTGACGCCACAGGCTTTAAACTCCCTTGGACTCACTGCAAATGAAAGGAAAACGACATGTTGGAAGAACATCACGATTTGGTACATGAATTGCCGGAACACAAAGAAGCTATTCATACGCTGAAAACGACGGATGCGCATTTTAAAAAGCTTTTCGACGAATATGAAGACGTGACGAAAGAAATCCTGCGCATCGAAAAAGAAATTGAAGCCGCAAGCGACGAGCGTCTGGAAAATCTGAAAAAGACACGCCTTGCGCTGAAGGATGAAATGCTGGAAATCATTGTCAAAACCGAAGCTGCATAAGGCAAAAAGGTTTTACGATGTATTGATAATACCCCCTGTCTGACAGGGGTTGTGAAGGGCGGCTTTTTCAAAGCCGCCTTTATCACATAAATTATTAAAAAATTACTAACATATTGACCTATATAGAGAAGAGCGTAGAATGGAAGAGTGCATAATTCTGCACTCTTCTATGCTTTCATCCGGCTTTTCTGCCGCCTTTAATTGTTGGAAATTTTGGTCTCTATGACTCTTTGTTCCCGTATAAACCTGTGTCATCTTAGCAAATTCTTTTTGCTGTTGTCCGGATTGCTGCTTTTGGCTGCTTGTTCAACGGCAACCAGCCCTATGGGGGAAGAAGAATATGCTGAAAGGCTGCGCGGTGATTTGGAGGCAGTCGCGCAAGGTAATGATGGCATTTTGCAGATAACATTGGATGATGCGCTTGATTTGGCCGTGAAGCGCAATCTGGATGTGCAGGTCGCGCTGATGGAAGAGCTGATCCGCAGCGGTGAATATAATATCGAAAAATTAAGCCTGCTGCCGAAAATCGAAGCCGGTGCATCCTATCAGGGGCGCAGTAATACGGGGGCATCATCAAGCCGGTCGGCTTTGACGGGGATGCAGTCGCTGGAGCCATCGATTTCAACGGACAGGCACCGCCGCACGGCGCAATTGGAAGCAAGTTGGAATATTCTGGATGCTGCAGTCACCGTTGCCCATGCGCGTACGGCATCAGACCGTGTATTGATCGCGCATGAGCGCCGCCGCAAAGTTCTGCAAAATCTGGCGCAGGATGTTTATGTCGCCTTCTGGCGTGCGGCGGCAGAACAGGAAACGTCATCCAAACATGCCGCGCTGCTGACAGAGGCGGATAAGCGGCTGGCGGATTTGGAGCAAGCTATCAAAAAAGGCATTATTCCCTATGAAAGCGGCTTGCAGAAAAAAGAGGAGCTGCTGCGTAAGCGCAATACACTGGCGGAGAAACGCCGTAATGTTGCCCGGGCGATGCTGGAGCTGAAAACACTGATCGGATTATCGCCTGACGATAAAATTGTATTACAGTTACCGCAAAAAAACTGGCTGACCTCGGATGACTTGCCCAAGCTGGAACAGGATCTGGAGAAGCTGCAGGACACGGCTCTGATGAACCGTCCGGAAGTGAAAGAAGCTTTTTTGAAAGAGCGCATTGCTCTGCGCGAAATCAAAACGACGGTGCTGGAAGTTCTGCCCGGTGCGCGCTTTTTTCTGGGGCTAAACAAAGATACGAACTCTTTTTTATCTGATCAGGATTGGGCGAATTTCTCGGTGTCGCTTTCTGCAATGCTGATGGATTTATTTACGCTGCCGCAGCGCTATGAGCAGGCCAAGAACAAAAAGGCACTGTCTGATAAGCAACGCTATGCCCTGCTGGTTGCGGTGATTGCGCAGGTTCATGTCGCTAAACAGCAATTGGAGGAAAGTCGCAGCCAGTTTTCACAAATGGATGAACAGGCCGATAATTACCGGAGGATTTTGCGTAGCGAAAGACGCAAGCGTGAAGCGGGGTTGGGCAGTGATTTAAGTGTTTTAAACACAGAGCTGGATGACGCTTTGTTGCAATGGGATAGGATTTTCGCCTATCAGGCGGCGCAGCATGCTTATGCACGCATGCTGAACAGTCTGGGGGTGGATGTGTGGCAGAATGCCGAAAAACAAGACGGAGAAAAACAAAAAAAAGACGATAAACAATATCACCTGACACAGCTTGATGCGGCATTGCAAACACCGCATCGGTAAAGGAAAGGTTGCGAAGAGACACCATGCTTGATGCATCGGGAGGCAAAAACAAAACGGTACCGTTCGGACGGAAATCCGAAGGGCGCGCGCAGCGTAAAGCACCTGCGGGCAAAACCCGTGCGTTGTTTGTTGCCTGCGCGCTGTTTGGTGCAGTGCTGGGATTGATGCTGGTGCTTTCCGACCCGCTTTTATTTAATAAAGAAGATTGGCGCCGCGCCCCTGCACTTGCGGGACAGCAATTGCAAGCATTTGGCGCTTTTGCAGGTGAGTTGGGGCGGGAGACGGCAGATAAAGCCGGAAAGCTGCGGAAACAGACAGTCCAAAAACTCGCAGATGTGAAGCTGCCCGATTTGACAACACTCAAACAGCAGGCTGTTATAGCTTATGCACCTTTTATACAGACGGCATCCCATACGATCACGGCAGTGTCGCGGGATATCCGCGCGTTTGAGCAAAAAACCGTCGAATTTGCAGCGGCACGGAAATTATTCTTCTCCGTTTCATCGCGTGAAAAGACACCTCTGCAGCTGGCCTCTCTTAAGGAAGAGAAAAAACAGGAGCCGCCCATCGCCGACGAGGCTGACCCGATGCGGAAAGTGCTGGAGGATATTGAAAGTTTCGCACAGATTGCTCCGGCAGCTGGGGATAATCCGGTCGAAACGGCAGCTGTGGAAACATTGCCGCCCGTGGTCGAAGCGCCTGTTGAAACGCATGAGGTGCAGTCCGTTCTGATTGCGCGTAGACAGGCGGTGATTTCAAGCCTGATGAGCGGCAGGATTCTCGATTTTCCTTTTCAGAACGGTGATGTTTTTTCCGCCGAAGATATTCTGGCACGTTTCGACTGTGCGCTTGAAGAGGCGCTTTACAGTGAAAAAAGCGCAGCCCTGCGTTTGGCGGATGCCGAACTGAAAGCCAAAAAGCAATTGCGCAAATTGGGAACCTTATCGGAAATCGAATATATTGCGGCACAGGAAAGCGTAGCGCAGGAGCAAGCGCGTTTGGCACAGGTTGAAAAACGCATCGCGCTTTGCACGATTAAGGCACCTTTTGACGGACGTGTGACCAACAGGCTGGCAAGCCCCTATGAATATGCGGAACGCGGGCGTGTATTGATGGAAATTTCTTCCAATGAACCGTTGCTGCTGCAATTTCTTGTGCCGTCTGTCTGGCTGCGCTGGCTGAATGTCGGTACGCCGTTTGATGTCTATGTGGAGGAAAGCGGAAAAACATATCCGGCGAAAGTCATTCGCGTCCATGGAAAAGTCGATCCTGTCAGCCAGACGGCGGAAATCGTTGCTGAGCTGTCGTCATATCAGGAGGAATTGCTGCCGGGTATGGGCGGCAAAGCGATTTTTGATGTCGGAGCCGCACGCAAGAAAATCCCGTTGGGCTTTATCGGGCTGAAAGTAGCGGCAAATCCCGAAGAAGCACCGCAGGATTCGAGTGATGAGTAAGAAAAACACCAAAAAAATAGACGCACAGGCTGAAAAGCTGCTCTTGCTTCTTTCTCTGCAACGCCAGTCCCGCAGTCAAAAGACGGCGGCAGAGCTGGCGTTTATGATGGTCAATGAAACTTACCGCCTTGTTCCGTACCGGCAGGCGCTGTTCTGGACAGGTGAAAATGGCATTGAAACGGTTTCCGGTTTGACGGAGATGGAAAAAAACAGCCCGTATCTGTTGTGGCTGTCTGATTTTATTGCACGGCATTTACCGCAGCAGGAGTCGGATGAGGCTGTGCGTATTTTGCATGCGAAAGATGTAGAAGGAACGGATAAAAAAAACTGGCAAACATGGTGTTCCGCCAATGCTGCACTGGTTGCATTATATGACCGTAGCGGTCATGTGACAGGTGCCTTGTGGATAGACCGGGAAGAGCCGTTTGCAGCCTTGGATAAGGTCTTGCTGGATGAATTGGCAGATGCTTATGGTTACGGTTTACAAGTGTTGGTACAGAGGCGTGGAAAAAAGCTGCCCAGCTGGAAGGGAAAGGTCTTTCTGTTGGCCGTGTTGGTAGCGCTGTGCTGGCCTGTCAAGCTGTCGGTAACCGCGCCGGCGGAGGTTGTTGCCAAAGACCCTTACGTAATCACCATCCCCTTCGACGGCATGTTGGCGGATATCCTGATTGAGCCGAATACGTTGGTCAAACAGGGAGAAGTCTTGGCAAAAATAGATGATACGGCTTTGCGCAGTCAGGTCGCGGAAGCGGAGCACCGTCAAACGATGGCACAGGCTGTGCTGGCAAAGGCGGAGCGCGAATCCATCACAGCGCCGGAAAAGAAGCAGGAGCTGGCGGCGCTGCGGGCGGAGATTGCGCTGCGGCAGCAGGAATTACATTATGCGCGAGAACTTCTCGCGCAAGCCGTGATAACGGCGCCGCGCGACGGTGTTGCGGTTTTCTCTGATAAAAACGACTTGCGCGGCCGCCCCGTACGGACAGGTGATAAGGTTATGATGCTGGCACCGCCACATGATACGGAGCTGCTGATCCGCGTTCCTGTTGATGCCATGTTGCGGATTGACGAAGCCGCGCCTGCGGCCTTTTTCCTGAATACGGCACCTTTGAAAAAACATCAGGCACATCTGAGAACCATTGGTTATCAGGCATCGCTCGATGCCGACGGCCTGCTGACTTATAAAATACGCGCGACTTTTGCAGAGGATGATGCGGCGCGTATCGGCCTGACAGGGACGGCAAAGATCTATGGTGCGCGCAGTTTTCTGGCTTACAGCCTTTTCAGACGTCCGTTGATTTCCCTGCGCCGTTTTCTGGGAGTATAGAAGATGGCAAAACGCGATTTACCGTTGTTGCGGGAAGATTTGCAAATCGACAGAACCGCATCAGGTACGGATGGCGCGCCGCATTGGGTGATTTACGACCCGCTGGCGCATCGCTTTTATAAGATTGGGTGGACGGCGTTTGAATGCCTGCGCCGTTTGGCGGATTGCGGCCAGGCTGATGATCTTGTCCGCGCTGTGAATGCGGAAACAACGCTGACGATTGATACGGAAACGGTGCGGGACTTGTCGGGTTTTCTTGTGCAAAACCAACTGGTGCAAGGGGCGACACCGCAAGCATCGGCGCAGCATGGGCGTCGTGCGCAGCTTGCGGAAAAACCCTTTTGGAAGAGTGCGTTGCATGGTTATCTTTTTGTAACACTTCCGCTTTTTAAACCACAAAATTTTCTGGAGCGAAGTCTGCCCATTGTGCGGCCGTTCTTGTCGAAGACTTTTCTGCTGATGATGTTGCTTTTACTGGCGGCAGGGTTGTTGATGACCTTTCAGCGTATGGATGAATTCCTGCACAGCTTTCAAAATATCTTGAATTGGGAAGGGGCGGTACTGATTGTGCTGACAACGGTGTTTGTCAAAACATTGCACGAATTGGGGCATGCCTACGCGGCGACAAAATACGGGGTCAAGGTGCCGGTGATCGGTGTCGCATTTATTGTGCTGTACCCGGTTCTGTATACGGAGACAACGGGGGCGTGGGCGCTGACCGACAGGCGCAAGCGTGTCGTGATTGCTGCGGCAGGCGTGCTGACGGAAATCAGCCTTGCCGCCATCGCCTTATTGTTGTGGCATGTTCTTCCCGCAGGGCTGGGCAAAAGTACTGCCTTCTTTGTCGCGCTGGTTTCTCTGACAGGTAGCTTGCTGGTGAATTTAAATCCGTTGATGAAGTTTGACGGCTATTACCTGCTGTCCGATGCGCTGGGCATTGAAAACCTGCAAGACCGCACCTGTCTTTGGGCAAAATGGCGCTTGCGACGGTTTTTATGGGGCTGGCAGGATGATATGCCGGAGAATCTCTCTTTACGGCAGCGGCGCTTCTTTCAATGTTTCGGTTTTGCGCTCTGGGTCTACCGCTTGTTTCTGTTTCTGGGGATTGCCTGGGTGGTTTTTGCACTGTTCTTTCCGCCCTTGAATATCTTTTTGATGGTTGTTGAAATTGCATGGTTTATCGCTTTGCCGATCTGGCGGGAAATGACTGTCTGGTGGCGAGGGAGAGGAAAATCATACCGTTCCCTCCGCGCTTTGATCTGCATCTGTGTGATAATCGGCATATTCATGGTGGCGGCATTGCCGCGGACACATACGGTCAGTATTCCTGCGGTGCTGCATAGCGCCTCTTATACGGATCTGTATGCGCCGGTTGCCGGAAAGCTGACGACGTTCAATATGACGGCAGGACAACAGGTTGAAAAAGGGGATATTCTGGCGGTGATTGAATCACCACAATTACAGCAGCAAATTACCCTGGCAGAGCTGGACTATCAATCACTGCAGAGATTGCGGGATCAGCAGCAAATCCTTGCCCGCGACCATCCCGAACAGGAGCCATTGACGGAAAAACTGGCTGCTGCTGCGCAAAGATTGTCCGGTTTACGCGAACAGCAGCAACGGCTGGTAATGACAGCGGATATATCCGGTATAGTGAGTGATGTGGCAACAGAGCTGCATCAGGGGCGCTGGATCAGTCCTGCGCAGCGTCTGGGAGTATTGGTGCAGCCCGACAGCTTAAGAGTTAGCGGCTATATACATGAAAATAAAAGAGAAAAAAACTATCTCTCCGGCATGGGGCAGTTTTATCCTGATACGGATTTTCCCTCAGCTTTTCCTGTACGGTTGGAAAAGCTGGCAGACAGCAGCAGTGATGCCCTGTTGTGGCCGGAGCTTTCGGCCACCTTCGGCGGCAGTATCCCGACCGATGGCGTGCCCGGGAAAACAAGCCTAACGGCACGTTACGGGCTTTATGACGCGCAGTTCTCCGTTGAGGCGGATATGAAAGATTTTTTGCCAAACCCGCATGTTGTGCGCGGCGTTGTGCATCTTGAAAGCTCTGCTGAAAGCATGATCTGGAGATACTGGCAGCGTCTGGCGGCATTCTGGGAAAGAGAAGCTGCGTTTTGATATCTTCGTAACTATTTATAAAAAAAGGTAAATTAAACCTGCGTTAACTTTGCTCATGTTAAAATAGATAAAGGGTATTCCGTCCAAAAAGGAGTATGTTTTTGGGGAAGGAGAAAAAGGCAAAAACGTCAAAAATGACGCTGATGGCGCTGGAACAGCGTGTGCTGCTTGATGCCTCTTTCCCTGTGATTGCCAATACGATTTTTCATTTCGATGCGCTGGATGTTGACGGTGACGGACTGACGAATGATCAGCCCGCAGATGGTGCCTTGATTGATGTCTGGGATGATGACAGCGGCAATAATTATGATGCGACGGGCAGCGGCGGCAGCCGTCCGGCTTTTGAAGATACGGCTTTTGGCGGCAGAGGCGGTATCCTTTTTGACGGCGCATCCGATTATCTTGATATTGCCAATGCGACGGAAATCAATACCGGCAGCTACAGCGAAAAGTCTTTTGCAATGGTGTTTGAAACCGGCGCAGATGTCAGCGGCACGCAAATGCTGTATGAACAGGGCGGCGGCTCAAACGGTTATAATATCATTATGGTCGGCGGCGATTTATACGTCTACACATGGGGGGAAAGTTATTGGGCGGCGGCAGACCGCTATAAATCGGTTAATCTGGGGGCGGTGGCTCCGAATACGGTCTATTACGTGACGGCAGTCCATGATGCAACTGATGCTGATATCAATAACCGCACTTTTTCCGTCAGTCTGAATGGCGGGCCTGCGCAGGTTCTGACGCGGGTGGACACGTTGGGATCGCATAGCGGTAATGTGACGATCGGACATTCCAATGACAGCCAAACTCCCGTTGGCGATGCCAATCTGGGATCGGGCTCCTATTTTCAGGGGAGTATCGGTGAGTTTTGGTCATGGAATCATGCGCTGACCGCGCAGGAAGTCAGCGACATCAATGATTATATCGTTGATAAATGGATTAAAGGCCCACCGCAGGTGACAACGGGTACTGCTGTGCTGGGGCAGGGCGGCAGTCTTGTTTTAACAACGGATGTGTTGACCGCAACGGATATTAATGACCCTGACGGTGGACTGGTTTACGAACTGACGGCACTGCCGTCCAATGGTACGCTGTTTTTAAGCGGCGGAGCGTTATCTCTGGGTGATAGTTTTACACAGCAGGATATTCTGGATGGCAATATCAGCTATACACATGGTGCGGGTGCGAATAGTACGGATAGTTTTTCCTTTACTGTTAGTGATGCCGAAAATGTCACCGGCCCGCATACCGCTGATATCGAGATCAGCCCGGCACTGGATACGCTGACGACAACATCGGCGGATGAGGGGGCGATTACGGCAATCACCAATGCGCAGCTTTCCTATGATGCGGCATGGTATGATAATAATTGGATATACCGTCAAAAAATTACCGTTGACCATGATCTGGTCGATGCCGATCTGGATGATTTTGCCCTGCTGTTAACGGAATCCGGCTTTGGTGCGGATTTCTGGGGAAATGTGAAAGCCGACGGATCGGATATTGTTGTCACCGGCGCGGATGGTTTGACCAAGCTTGACCGTGAACTGGTGGCCTTCAATACGGGCACGCAAAGCATGCAGCTTTATACGCGTGGCGATTTGAAAGCCGCAGAGGATACGATTTTTTATATCTATTACGGCAATGCAGCCGCGTCCGAGACCAATCAGACGACAACATGGCGCAATGAATATGGCGGTGTCTGGCATTTTGAAAGCGATTTTGATGTTGAAATCAGTGATAGCTCGCAAGGGGCGCATAACGGCTTTGGGCGCAACGGTTTTGACAGTAGTAATCAGGTGGCAGGGGCCTTCGGTAGTGGGGCGGAATTTAACAATTCCGAATATATCGCGCTGGATTACGGCCTGTCCGGCAATAACTCCTTACCGCAGATTTCTGTGAGCGGCTGGGTGAATACAACGGTTAATGGTACCAGCTTAAGTGAGAACTGGTCATTGATCGATTTTGACCGTAGCGAATTTTTTAATGTTTTTATTCACGGTGATGGGCGGGTCGGCTTTTCAACCGCTGGGACTGGGTTTGGCATTGATGACTTTTACTCGACTGGCGTGACGGTGAATGATGGCAATTGGCATCATATTGCCGCCGTTTATGATGGTACGGATAAAATTCTTTATGTCGATGGTGCGGAAGTGGCGCGCGATGCCAATTCACATGGCGGTGCTAGTTTGGGTGATGGGACGCGTTACGCCTTTATAGGTGACGGATCAGAGGCAACAAGTTTTGATGGCAGTCGTAACAATGTGTATTACGATGGGCTGTATGATAATCTGCGCGTTTATGAAGGTACGACCAGCGGCGCATGGGTTGCGGCGGAATACCGCAACCATTTCAGCCCGAATACATTTTACCAGACAGATACGCAGATCGTTTACGGCGGTCATATTATTTATACCGTAACGGATGCACCGGATACCGGCACATTATTCGTGGATGCCAATAGTAACGGCACCTTGGATGCGGGAGAAGCACGCGGTGTCGGCGGAATGTTCACGCAAACCGATATTGATGCGGGACGCTTGCTTTACACGCATGACGGCAGTGAAGTGACAGCGGACAGTTTCGATTTTACCGTTTCGGATACAAGCGGTTATACCAGTATCGTCAATACCAAACCCCTGACGATTAATCCGGTCAATGATTTTCCGACAGCGGTGATGCTGTCCGGCACCGATTTGCCGGAGCTGACGGCGGTGGGCAAAGATATCGCCACATTGTCGGCAACAGATGCCGACTTGCCGGGTGACAGCTTTACTTACAGCATTCAAAGTGATCCTGACGGGAAATTCACGATTGCGGGCAATATGCTGCGTCTGATGGATACGGTCGATTTTGAAACACAGACTAATCACAATGTGACAATCAGGGTCAGTGACGGCAATGGCGGCTTTTTCGATCAAGCTTTTGTGATGAATGTTCTTGATGAAATCGAGTTTAACGGCTTTATTCCGGCGGACGACTCTACAACAGATGCGCGGCCGGGCAGCACAGACGGCCTTGATAATATAGGTAGCGGGCAGGATGGCCGCTATTTCGGTTTGCTGGATTATTTGCACAATAATTTACGTCCCGATCTTTTTGGTGGAGAGAGCGAATTGATCCGGCAGGCAACGGATCATTCCCGTGACGGTTTTTTGCAGGCATTCTACGGCACAGACGGTTTGTCACAGCAAATTCGCGATAATATTAACGGGCAGGATGTAATGCCGGACGCGCAAAACGACGCGCTGGAAAAGGTGCAGCCTCAGAATGCCGCTTTCCAACGGACGGAATCCGGCAGCGTACCGGAACAAACGGAAAGTGATGCGCCCCAGAACTCGCTCCCTGATCGTCTGGTGCATAACAGATTGTTTCAGGCACTCTATGGCAGCCAGCCATCGCAGCAGGATGCTGGACAGGAAAATACCGATGCAGGCAAGCTACAGGAACAAATTGCCTATATGCGCAGTACCACGCAGCAGCTTTCGGATATTGCCGATTATTACCAGAAACAGAGCGATATTCTAAAAGAGGCTTTGTTGCAGGAGGTTGAAGGTGGTTAATCACAGATGTTTATAAAAAAGAAACGGCGAGATCATGCCTGACCCCGCCGCAATATTTTTTTCGTTATTCTTCAGCCTCTTGACGGGCCATTCTTGATTTTCGGACGCAGAGATTCAAAGAATTTTTCATTGAAACCGACCGGAGGGCCGATCCACATCGCTGCATCCTTATGGTCGACCCATTCATCGCCCGTACGCGGGTGAACCAGAATGGACAAATCTTTCCGGTTCAGCTGCAGAAAGGATACGACGTCGCCAAAGCTTTCCGGTGTAATTGTGACACCGATATTGGCTTGGCTATGCGGCCCTACTTTGCCGACGCGGTGCGCGTCTGTGACAGCTTGCGGAAAGCGCTGTTTTAGTTCCTGCGCAATATCCAGCGCGTTTTGTTCGGCATCTGTGCCCGGTTCAAAGTAGATATGCAGGTGGTAGGCCGAAACCGTCTGTTCGGGTTCGTTGAAACTGCGTCCTGCATTCAGGTTAAAGTAATCTCCACACATAGCTTTTCTCCTTGGTTCCTTGTGGGTTGTCCGGATTATGGTTTGTTTTTCATCCGGCCTAAGAAAATCCTAGCGTGATTTATTTTATAGATATAATATCAATTTATTATAATTGTAATAGGTAAAAACTATGATTCCTTCCCCCGCCGATCTGACCTATTTTGTCGAGGTTGCCAATACGCTGAATGTTTCCCGTGCCGCGGAACGTCTTGGTATCAGTCAGCCCTCACTGTCACTGGCAATGCAAAGGCTTGAGCATGCAACAGGTGCGGCATTATTGACGCGCAGTAAACGCGGCGTGACTTTAACGCAGGCGGGCAAGCAGCTTCTAACACATGCGAAAATGCTGCTGCAGTCATGGGAGGATATCCGTGCCGAGGCGCAGGCATCAATGAATGAAATTCGCGGCAGTTATTCCATCGGTAGTCACCCCTCCGTTGCACTGGCGCTGCTGTCGGGTTTTTTGCCGGAGATGATGGCGAAACATCCGCATTTGAATATTACGCTCCGCCATGATTTGTCCCGCAAGGTGGCCGAAAATGTGATCAGCATGAAAACGGATATCGGTGTTGTTGTGAATCCCGCCCAGCACCCGGATTTAATTATTCATCAGCTGTGTAAGGATGAAGTGACCTTATGGCTTCCCGAGAAAGGGGCGCAAAAAAATCCCGGCGTTTTGATCTGTGATCCCGATTTGCTGCAATCACAGTCCTTGCTGAAGGATTTAAAAAAACGCGGCATGTCTTTTGAACGCACTGTTTTTTCCGGCAGTCTTGAGGTGATTGCGGATTTGACGGCCAATGGCTGCGGCACGGGAATTCTGCCCGCGCGTGTTGCGGGGATGGCGCGTAAAAAACTCGTGCGCGTACCAAGAGCGCCGGTTTTTTATGATGAACATTGTATGATTTTTCGCATGGAAAATAAAAATGTGAAGGCGATACAGGTGATCGCCGATGCTATTCGTGCTTTGTTCTGATCGTTTTTCCGCCTAAAATAACGCAGGAATGTTTTTTGAAAGGTTTATCTATGTCTCAAAAAATTCTTTGCATGATTGTTGCGCTGGTTGTTGTCTTGAGCGGCGCTGTGTCAGCCTATGCACTCAGCTGTGCTGCCGCCCCCCTGAATGAGAAAAATATTGCCTCTGTTCCGGTCATTTTTGAAGGTGCGGCAGCAGAATCGCGTGAGCTGACCCGCAGGGAAAAAGCAGCATTCAAATTGCATAATTTATCGATGAAAGGCGGAGACACATCAAACTTGCGAGTGTTTGACTTCACTGTCAGAAAACCGTGGAAGGGGGTTGCACAAGGACAAAAAGTCGCCATTCTTTATAATACGTATTGGGGAGATGTGTTTCCTCCGCAGCAAAGCTTTTTGGTGATTGGCACTAGAAAGCTTGGCGATTTGTTCTGGGTGCCGCTGTGCAGCAATACCGTACCTCTGGAACATGCGAAATCGCAGGGCGATATCGCGGTGCTGGAACAGTTTGTCGGCATCGGTGAACATACGAAAATCCCGGCAGAGGCACGGCTGTGTGAAACGGCGGATGATTGTACGGCTATTGTAACGCATTGCGGCAGTTGTGACTGCGGCACACCGATTGCCAAAGCCTTTGCGGAAGAATACGCGCAAAAGCACAAAGATTTCTGCGCGGCATCACGCACGGAATACGAGCATTGTGAAATGGATTGTCCGCAACCTGTTCCGGTCTGTCAGGATAATCTGTGCCGGTAAAATTTAACGGTTTTCAATGCGTGTGATCAGGCTTTCTAGTACGGTGCGGTAAAGTTTGTCGCCCAGATGCTGGTCTTCGATGCCAGCATCCAAATTGGGGTTGTCATTCACCTCCATAACCACGATGTCATCACCGAACTGCTTTAAGTCCACACCATAAAGCCCGTCACCGATCAGCTTGGCGGCTTTGGTTGCAACATCCATGACGGCTTTAGGAACGTCTTCAACCGCCATGGTGATATGCGCGCCTTCCTGACCTTTTTTGGTTTTGGAGCTGTGATTGTAAATTTGCCAATGTCCGTCAGCCATGAAATATTTACAGGCGAAAAGCGGTTGCCCATCCAGCACGCCGATGCGCCAGTCAAATTCCGACTGCACAAATTCCTGCACCAGAATAATCTCCGATTTTTTCAAAAGGTCGCTGACGGCGGCCTGAAATTTTTCTTCCTTATCGACTTTGATGACGCCGAGCGAAAAGGCCCCGTCCGGGATCTTGACCACCAACGGAAAGGTAAAAGATCCGACGCTGGTTTTCGCCGATTTTCGATCCAGAATCCATGTTTTTGGCAGCGGTATCCGGTGCGCATGCAGTATTTCGTATTGAAAGACCTTGTTACAGCAGCGGATGATGGAATGGGTATCGTCAATGGAGGGAATGTCCTCGCTCTCCGCTTTTAAAGCAAAGCGGTAGGTGTGGTGATTAATTGCCGTTGTTTCGCGGATCAGTAGCCCGTCATATTCCAGTAGGGAAGAAAAGTCATTCTTTGTAATGAGTTCAACGGACACATTCAGATCTTTTCCTGCCTTGATAAATTTCTGCAAGGCCGTTTTGTTTGATGGTGCATGCTGTTCTTCCGGGTCATGCAGAATGGCAATCCAATATTTCTCTTTTTTCTTTTGCGGGCTGCGCCATGCCGAACCGGTAAATTTCTGCAGAGAGGAAATGAAGTAGTCCTGTTTCATCACAGGCAATTCCGCCAAGGACAGCGGTGCAATATCACTGATGATCCATTTTCCTTTCGGGTCGGCTTTGATCTCCACCTGCATCAGCGGAAAACGGAACATATCAAACAAGCGCCGCGCCAGCGGCTCCAACTGCTCGATCTTGCAGCGTCCGAAATAGACGGTATAGGTGCGGGCGAGTGGCTCGTCCGGCTCTTCCTTGTAATGCTTTTCCAAAAGCGCATTTAATTCAGGCAGTTCCGATTGATAGTTACGTTTCCAGTTTAGTGTAACGATATGGGCGACAGAGGGAACACAGCGCATGCCGCGTGCCTCGGCAAGCAGGGAGCAGTAATAGCCTTTCGACAGATAATCGAAATTGCTGCATAGGTTAATAACTTTCAGCAGCGGCTGTTTGCGCAGATCAATCTCGACTTTATTGGCAATAAAATCGGTGGCGCTCATGGTCAGAACGGCAGGATCCGTAGGCAAAAAGTCCAGCGGCTTGTCGGAAACGATGATATGTTTGACGGGTGTGTTTTCTTTCATAGCAATACCTGCATTTTAAGGGCATCCCGTCCGTCTTCGTAATAGGCGGGCAGGCGGCGTATTGTTTCAAATCCTAGTCTTTCATAAAAGCCGACAGTCGCGTTGTCATGGGCGTCGACTTCCAGTAGCAGTTTTTTCTCGCCTGCATCACGCAAGGCATCCAGTCCGGCACGGCACAAAATTTTTCCCAGTCCCAGCCCGCGGGATTCTTTCGCGACGACAATGGAATACAGCCGTGCAGGGCGGTTTTTTGCACGCAGAATAAGTGCATAACCCAAAGCGGTCTGGCTGCCGTTCTCTTCCCTGACTGTCAGGAATACGGCGCGCGGATTATGCAGATGGTACAGCATCTGGCGGCGGGACAGGCGGTCACTGGAAAAGGAATCCGTTTCAAGCTCCTGAAGGCGGCCGATATCAGCCGGAAGAGCGGGGGCGATACGATAGGAAGCGAGGCGTTCAGTCGTTTGCATTTTTGCCCTGCATAATATTTTACTATCAAACACTACGCCAAAATCATTGATTCGGAAAGAGGACATTGATGGCAATATAATCCTTGCCATCCTTGGCACGTTATGTCACCTTTCGGGCATTCAATATGATTATTTTGTGAGGATGTCATGGCAAAAAAATGGCGTAACAATCGTGAACGTTTCGAGACATTGTCGCTTTATGTGGCAGGAGCAATTCCCGTACTGGGGCTGGCGGGCGGCGGTTATCTCGGCGCAACGGCCGGTTTCTTCGGCGCAACAGCCGGTGGAGCTGTGGCTCTTGGTGTTGCCTGCGCTGCGGCAGGGGCAGCCTTGGGCGTTGTTGTCGGCATCACAGGTTTTATTGCCGCCAACGCCATTTATAAAAACAAGGAATATATTATTGCGGGGTCAGCAATGGCGCTTTATGCGCCTTTTGCACTGGCGGGGCGCGGTTTGAAAGCGGCGAAAGAGAAATTATTCGGGCGTGGAAAAAAAGCGGAACAATCTGTTGATACCACCGCGCGCAATGCTGCTGTGCACACAGAGGAAACGGCTTTGACCGGAAAATCCGCACAGTCTGACTTCGAAAAATCTGCGCCCAAAGCCGTTAAGGCTGACAAGCAGCCAAAAGCGAAGGCGCGCAAAACAAAAGACAAAAAACACGGCATGTAAAAGACGCCTGTGTGACTGAAAGAAAAAAGCCTGACAGACTATCCGCTGTCAGGCTTTTTCTTTGATGTATAAGGCCCGCGATCAGCGTGTGAAGCGGTTGCCTTTCGGGCCGCTGCGTTTTGCATCATTTTGCGGCGCTTCCGGTACTTTTGTGACGGTGTAATTCTCTTTGAAATGATCGCCGGGAACAACAGTATAGCCATCGACATCATCTTTATTCTCATACAGAACATATCCTGCTGCTGCCGTATAGGCACCATCGGCGAAATCAAATGTTGTGTCTTCGGTCAGTACGACAAAACGGTGAGAGGGGCCATCTTCCTGCGGGACATATCGAAAAACGCCCTGTTGCCCGTCATCAGCCAAAGGTGCGGCATCCGTTTTATATGTGGCGCGAAATTCCGCATCGGACATAAAGCGCGGTTTGCCGTTTTCCGGCAGGGTTACGACCCATCCGGCGCTTTCGGCATTGGCAACCACACCCAGCTCGGTATCATCCCAAGGCTGGACATAGATTTCCTGTCCTTTCAGAACGGGGTCGGCTGTTGCGCCTTCCGGCAGCTCCTGCGTGCCTTGCAGGTCAAGTTTCAGAAATTGTGCGGCAAAGTCTTCTTCATTGACAAATTTAGGGGTGCGCCCGACAAAAACCTGCCAGCCGTCCTCTTCTGCTGTGGTCTGAATATTAAAACCGACATTAATGATGACGCTGTCGCCTTTCTGAACATGGCGTGCCTCAACTGTAGGTGCGAAAACGCATTCGCCTGCTTTGCTTTCGTGCTGTTTGAAAAAATCTTCTGCTTTGATCATGGGAACCCTCCATTAATATAAAAAGAATGACTTACATACCGACTCGGCATGTAAGGAATGGCAGCACATTATGGCAATATTATAAATATGTCAATTGCGGATTACGGAATATCTTTGACGGCAACGCATTTGCCGACAATGCAGCGTGCGGTATAACTGCCGTCCCGTTCTATATCATATGCAGGGCAACCGATCGCGGCACCGCGTCTGATGTTGCATTGCTGTGCCTGTTCCGCGAAGGCTTTATTCGCGGCATCTGATGGCCAGCCGCAAGGGTTGGAGATTGTGACGCAATCTTTCTCGCTTTTACAGCTGCGCCATGCGGCTGTTTCATCCTTGCAGGATGCAGGGGGGTCCGCCATGGCGGGAGTGGGCAGGAAAACGGCCAAAGCCAGTAATAAAATAAGAAAACGACTGCAGCGCTGCATGGAAAAACTCCTTTGTTCAGAGTCATTATTCTCCCCATTTTCTGCGCTTATTGCAAGGGTTTATGGAGGAGCGTGCTGTAGTGATCCCCGCATATAAAGCGTTTCTTATTGGAAAAATCCGCCGGAATAGGATAAAATAGAAAAAGAGGCAATTTTAACCGCAGCGGGTGTAGATTTATATGTTTTGGCGCAAAAAACGGGTGGCTTTCTCTTTTCGCAAATTCCGGTCGGATACCAGCGGCGCAACAGCAATCGAATATTCTCTGATGGTTGCCGGTATTGCCGTGGCGATTTTTGGCGTTGTTTACGCCTTTGGCGACACGATCGCGGCATTCTATGATGGCTTATACGAAGCGGTT
This sequence comes from Alphaproteobacteria bacterium, assembly GCA_006226225.1. Lineage (GTDB taxonomy): Bacteria > Pseudomonadota > Alphaproteobacteria > Micavibrionales > CSBR16-224 > CSBR16-224. Next base: position 11,476 of record SBHI01000085.1, on the reverse strand, counting down.
ATGGGGCCGGGCTGATAAGGGCTTTAGCGCCGCTGTACGATAATTGATCCCGCTGAATATCCTGCGCCAAACGAACACAATAGCCCGATATCCCCCGATGATAGATCTTGCGAATGTTTATGGAAGGCAATGACCGATCCGGCAGAGCTGGTATTGGCATAGCTGTCCAGAATGGTCGGTGTGGTATCGGGATCAATTTCGCGGCTGAAGACCTTTTTGGCAATCAGCTGGTTCATGCCCAGATTGGCCTGATGCAGCCAGATGCGGCGCACGCCGTCAGGGGATAACCCTAGATCTTCAAGATGGGTGGTAATCATGTCCGCAACCATCGGCACGACTTCTTTAAAGACTTTACGCCCCTCCTGTACGAAGAGTTTGTCTTTTTTGCCGATGCCGTTTTCATCACAACGGTTCAGAAAACCGAAATTGTTACGAATGTTGTTTGAGTAGGACGTTTTCAGCCGTGTGCTGAGGATATTCCATTGCACCGGGGCGGTTGCTTTTTCTTCGGCTTCGATCACCATCGCGGTAGCGACATCGCCGAAAATGAAATGGGAATCGCGGTCGCGGAAATTCAGATGGCCCGAGCAGATTTCAGGATTGACCATCAAAATACGGTCGGCGGAACCGGCAGCCACCATATCATTCGAGACCTGTATGCCAAAAGTTGCGGAAGAACAGGCGACATTCATATCAAAGCCGAAGCCGCCGATGCCCAGCGCATTTTGAATTTCGATAGCCATAGCGGGATAGGGGCGCTGCATATTGGAGGCTGCGACAACAACGCCGTCAATATCTTCAGGTGTAAGACCGGCATTTTTGATGGCTTCGCGTGCGGCTTGCAGTCCGATTTCCGCAAGAACGGAAATCTCGTCATTGCTGCGTTCGGGAATTTCCGGGCACATGCGCTGCGGGTCTAAAATGCCGTGCTTTTCCATGACATAGCGGCTTTTGATTCCCGAGGCTTTCTCGATGAATTCCGCGCTGGAATGCTGTAATGCTTCAATTTCGCCTGCGGCAATCGCAGCAGCGTTCTTTGCATTAAAATCATCGACGAATGCATTAAAGGCGGTAACCAGCTCTTCATTGGAAATGGCCTGTGGCGGCGTGTAAAGCCCTGTGCCGCTGATAACTGTTTTTCTCACGCTATCTGCTCCCTTGTCCTGTTGCAAAAGAAACAGATAGCAGAAAAGCAGCAGGCTTTCAAGCTGGCTGGCGGCTTATCTGTAGAGTTTGAGTTTGCGGACAAAAGGCTCTTCGACAAAGCGCTGTAAAAGTTCTGCGGCAATCCAAACGATAAGAAAATACGCGGGCAGGACATAGAGGAAATTGGTCAGATGCGATTGTCCCGCATGAGGGGTAAAGGCCAGAATACGGTATGATGTCGCAATTAAGGGGATATGCACGAGATAAATAGCATAGGACAGGCGCGCGACATTTTTTGAAAACCCGCCTTCGAAAAAGCGTGGCGCGCCGCCAAAGACAACACCGGCAAGGATACAGCCTGTCAGAATACCGACAAGAATGGGCTGCAAGGTCGCGTCATAAAGGGTGACATGCAGCAGTTTCTCACCGCAAAACATCCAGATCAGCAGCGCGGCAATTGAACATCGGAAAAGAATTTTCGCCATTCTCTGGGAAATCACAGGTTTTCCGCGTTTTTGCGAAATGAATTCCAGATAGGCAACCAGCACGCCGCAGACAACGGGGTCAAGCGCATGGACGAAAGCCATCATGCAATGTGTAAAAAACATAAAATAATTAAAGGCATATACATATATCACATCATAATGGCTGTAGCCGAAAAGGCGAAAGCCAAGCCCTGCAATCACCAGTACCGCCATCATAATAAACAGGGAACGGTCGGGATTTTTATGGCGCAGGCAAAACAAAAGAATGAAAGGCAGTAAAAGCGCGATTTTAAATTCTCCCGATGCGGTTGCAAACAGTACCATGACATCGGGCAGGAAAAAGTCGGAGACAAGAAAAACGTGATACAGAATGGATGACAGATGCGGCGGGTTCATCATTTTGTAATCGGGGAAGAACTTCAGTAAAACGATCAGCAGCATGAAATAATAAAGCGGCAAAAAGCGCCGGGCGCGCGCAACCGCATATTCTTTATAGTTGCGCTGCGGCATATTCCACCATGACCGCATGACGAAATAGCCGCACAGGCCGAAATACATATAGATGCCGATCCAGCCATTGACCAGCAGAGGGTAGAAATCGATATTGAAAACGGTCAGGAACGTCCGGGAATAATCGGCATGTGCATAGGAATAAGAAATGTGGTGCAGTAAAATCAGTATGCAGGCCAGTGTCTTAAAGCCCGCAATAGCTTCAATTTTCGGCAATGGTTTTGATATCGGGGATGTGGTCACGGAAAAGTGCCTTTCATAGTCCGATCTTTAAGATATGTTGCTGGCGTTCATCTTCACCCAGCATATAGTCTATGTTCTGAGGTTGGAAAAGGCAATCCGTAAGCGCGGTCGGTGCGGTGAATGACCGGCCGTCCATGACGTTAATCAGAGACCTTTTTGACAAATTCGGATTTCAATCCCATTGCGCCAATGCCGGGGATTTTACAGTCAATGTCGTGATCACCCTCGACAAGACGGATGTTTTTGACTTTTGTGCCGACTTTGACAACGGAGGATGAGCCTTTGACTTTCAGATCTTTGATAACCGTTACGGTGTCGCCGTCTTTTAATTCCGTGCCATTTGCATCGCGCACGGTTTTGCCGCCGCTTCCCCCATCGGTGTCGGCGGCTGACCATTCATGCCCGCATTCGGGACAATGATATATGCCGCGATCTTCATAAACATAGACAGACTCACATTTCGGACAGGGAGGTAGTTCGCTCATGTTATTTATCTTTCTGTTATCGGGCTATTTTATATACTGTATATACAGTAACCATGCCTGCCTAGCAATCCTGATCATCAGATCCTGAATTGACGTGCGGATTGCTAAGTATTGCGGGAGAAGTTAGACTTAAATTCGTATAAAGAAATAAAATTTTTATAAAGAGGTATAATGTAATGAGCGCGGCAAAAAATTCAGCATCACTTGGTCTAATTCTTGTATTGCCTGTTATTGTTTCCGCATTTTATTTCATGCAGATTCATAACGGCCTTGTCGCTAAGGAAGAGAGCGTCTTGCAGAGCTGGGCGCAGGTCGAAAGTAACTATCAGCGCCGTGCGGATTTGATCCCCAATCTTGTGAGTACCGTAAAAGGCTTTATGAAGCAGGAGCATGATGTTTTGCTGGCTGTGACCAAAGAGCGCAGCAAGACGGCGGAACTTGAAAAAGCGGTCGAAGACTTGCTTGCCAATCACAAAGAGGCCACAGACTTGACGGAAAATGCCAAGGCCCGTTTGGGAGACGATGATTATATGAAGCAGCTGGCAATGGCACAGATGATGGTCGGCAAAAATGTGCAGCGGATTTTCGGGCTGGTGGAAAATTATCCGCAGTTGCGTTCCGCCGAAAATATGCTGGCGCTTCAATATCAATTGGAGGGCACGGAAAACCGTATAAATGTTGCACGGATGCAATTCAATGAAGAGGTCGGAGAATTTAACGCCGCCATTCGTAAAATTCCTGCCAGCCTCGTGGCCGGTATGGGCGGGTTTCAGCGCAAAGCGTATTTTAAAGCCGACGAAGGTGCGGCAAAGGCTGTTAAAGTCCAGTTTTAGATTTTGTGCGGCGGAGAAAAGTGATGAAAAGAAATCTCCTCATCATTCTATGTCTGGCTGTTGTGGCAGCGGCCGTATGGGATATCCAGAGAAGTATCAGGAACAGCGGAACGGCCGCGGTATTTCCGGCTGCGCAATTCACGCAGCTTGACAGCAAATATCTGGAGGATCGTGCCAATCTGTTAGGCGGTTTCAGTAATATTCTTGATGAGGTCGCGCGCCGATGGGATGAAACGCTGGGGATCGAGCTGAAAATCATAACCTTCCGTGGTGGGGCAACTCCCATTGAAAAAGCGGCGGTAAAACTTTTCAAACAATATAAAGTCGGTGAAAACGCCAAAACAGGCGGACTGCTTATTCTGATTGATGCGGAAAACCGTCAGGCACGGATTGAGCCGTCTCTTACGCTGGAAGGTCTGTATACGGATGCGATATTGGGATTGCTTGCCCATGATCAATTGGCGCCCTATGCATCATACCGTGCTGTTGGTATGGCGATTATGGATGTTGTCCGCTATTTGGAAAACCGTGCGATTGAGCAGGCTTTCTACGGTAATTTTGAAATTCATGGCAGTTATAAGGATACGGAATACTATAAAATGATCGCAGGCATGTATTCCGGCGGTGCGGGAGCGCAAGCGGATATTACCCAAGCCGATTTTGACCGCGATTATAAAAAGGCATTATCGGACGCTGAATTAAAACGCTATGCCCCCGCAGCGAAACCGGAAGAAACAATCGCCGCATATAAACGATCATTCAGGGATTATATCGGTTATCCCGAACTGCCGCTGTTTACGAAAGGCAGTCAGGAAATGCGGAAGCGATATCCCTATGCCGTTTATGAAGAGCGGGATCGTTTGCGCAATATTGAACGCTCCGAGCCGTTATATATTGAGATCGACGGTGATTACGCCGTCGCCTATTCCAAAACGCCGGCACCGCGTTTTATGCCGATCCTGATGAAAAAGCTGGATGGTCTGTGGCGCATTGATATGTCGGAAGCTTTGAAAAACCTCTTTTTCTTAAATGATGGCGGCTTTTCTTTGATGAATGCCAACACACCTTATTATAAAAGCCTGGAAGAAATTTACGGTACTGCAAAGCATTATGATGATATGCGTGCGTTTCCATTGCAAGAGGAGTTGAGCGCAGTTGTTAAAAAGCTGGAGGAACGCACTGATCCATTGGCAAAATTTATGCTGGCGGAGTTGTTATTCCGGAATGCGTTCGCTTTTGTTGATGCGTTGAAATATTATGAAGAAGCGGCGCGTATGGCGCCGACTGATCCGCGCTTTATCGATATTTTTGCGCAGAGAGGCTTATACGCATTTCTGCCCGATCTGGTGTTGCCCTATATGAAACGCTTTGATCATGAAACCGCGCTGAAGATTCTGCGTCTGTATTCCCAGAAGAAAAATTATACGGAGGCAGAAAAATTTGCATCGCAGGAGCTGGAGAAAAACCCGTTTGATTTAGGGATGCTCGGATGGCTTGAATGGGCGTATAAGAAGCAGGACAAAAATATTTCCGCGGCAAGCATCCGCAAGAAAATTGAAAAAATAAAAGCGGATCCGAAAGCACCGGGAAAGAAGGTTGTACTTTCTTTTAAGCCGGACAGGGCCGTGTATCATTCGCTTTCAACAAATAATGTCGATGGACAAGTCATCTATGGCCATAGTGAGTTTTCCGTGACCATGACCAATACAAGCAAAGCGCCGGTTGAAATACTTTCGGTTAATCTCATTAGTGCGGGGACAGGAGCGACGAGCGGCTTGGGCGATATCAAAGATTATTGGGAATATCCATCATCTGACCGCGTTCTGGAGCCGGATCAGAGTCTGTCTTTTAAAAAGCTCTGGGGGTTTACAAGTGAGCCCGGCCATCAGCGTGTCAGCTATATTTTTGATGTGTGCTGGAAACAGGACGGGCGCTTAACAAAACAATGTAATGCACAGCGGGTGGATCTTATTTCCGACCAGAATTTTCTGGAAGCTGGAAAGAAATAAAACCGGATGAATATCTTATAAGAAAGGATTGCATATGCGTTTCAAAATTTCCGTATATGGTTTGATGCTGGCATTATGCCTGTTTCCGGCTGTTTCCCATGCGCAACAGGAGCCGGTGCAGGCCTTAACGCTGGATCAGTTCAAAGAAGCCCTGCCGTCCCATGCGGAAGAACTGCATTTGAAGGAGTTTCTGGCGCTAAAGCAGAAGGAGGAGGTTGTTGTGCTGGATGTTCGCTCCAAAGAATCTTATGCCTATCGTCATCTGGCAGGTTCTGTGAATATACCGCTGACTGATTTGACGGAGAAAATCTTGTCGGAGGCTGTGCCCGATAAGGATACGCCGGTTGTGCTGGCCTGCGACTACAGTTTTTTCCCGACACGCATGATTGCCATGACCATGCAGGCATATCCGGTTTTAAAAGCGAACGGCTATACAAAGATATACCGCCTGAATTTATGGAGCAGTGCGGATGGAAAGATGGTCTCGGATGAGGAACAGGAAAAGCGGCTGGTATTTGAAGGGACATCTGTGGATGCGCAAAACGCCGAGTGACGTGAAATATTTTCTTTCTGCGGTGGTATTTGCCGTGTTCTGCACGGCCTTATTTTTCTCCACCGCAATGGCGAGGGGGCTGGCAGCGGATGAACACATTATCTTCTTTCCTTCGGAATTAACGCGCGATCCTGCGACAGGCCAATACCGTTTGAAAATCCATGGCTGGGTTTTTGAACCCGAGATTGCAGGCGTGAACCTGGAACTGTTCAAGAAAACAATGGAGCTTGAAGATGAGGAAGATTCAACAGTCCTGGAAAGGCGTGCCGGGTGGTTCCTGACGGATAATGAACGTGGCAAAGATATTTACATTCGTATCGGGCAGCGGAATTATCAAATGCCAAAAACAAAAAAGAACGGTCATTTTCAAGCGCTTGTGACGCTCAGTGAAGACCTGTTATCGGACGGAGTTGCGCAGATCCATGCCGTTTTGCCGGAGGCGGATCAGCGGCGGTTTTCCGGTGAGGTTATCAGAATTTTTTCGGACGGGCTGGGCGTGATTTCAGATATTGATGATACGATTAAGATCAGCAATGTTCTGGATAAATCCGCGCTTTTAAAAAATACGTTTCAAAAAGAGTTTCAGGCCGTTCCCGATATGGCGGCACTCTATAAAAAATGGCACGAAACAGCAGAGAATGTGAACTTTTATTATGTGTCTTCCAGCCCGTGGCAGCTTTATCCGGAACTCGATACATTTATGTCCGGTGCGGGCTTTCCCAAAGGCGCATTTTATTTAAAAAACTTTCGCATGAAAGACCGCAGTTTCCTGAATTTGTTTGCCGACCCATTGGCCTATAAGGTTGGCGCGATTGAAACGATTATCGCACAGGCGCCTGCGAAAAAATTTATTCTGGTCGGGGACTCGGGGGAAAAAGATCCGGAGGTTTACGCGGCTATTTTAAAGAAATATCCGGACAGAATTCTTGCAATCTATATCCGTGATGTCGGTACAAATAAAGCTGCGCTTGATGCGCGTATGGCAGAATTGCTGAAAGAGCGTGCGGCGCATTGTCACTGGCAGTCCTTCACTGACCCGAAAACGATTACCTTTCAGGATATTAAATAAGATTGCGGACATAGCACTTTGATAACAAGAGGGCGGGTGCTATGATTTTTTAACAATGGATTGATGATAGATGGAGACAGCGATGCAAGAGAAAATTTTCAAACCCTATTACGGCTTGCCGATGCTGATCATGGTGCTGATTTTGCATCCTGTCGCATTCTGGTTTTTTGCGATGAAAATGACCTTTCCGGCCGTTTTGCTGGGTTTATTGTTACTGCTGAGCTATCGCGGTTTTATTACGGTACAGCCGAACAGGGCGAAAGTACTGCTTTTGTTTGGCGTTTATAAAGGAACCATTCGCAGCAATGGTTTTTACTTCATTAATCCCTTTTACAGCAGAAAAGACATTTCTCTGCGTATCCGGAATTTTGAGACAGGCTCCGCGCAAATTCCCGAAGTCAAAAGCCATGAAGGAAAAATTTTGCAACAATCGGGGCGCACGGCGGGCAAACCTTTGAAGGTCAATGACAAGGCCGGTAACCCGATAGAGATTTCGGCCGTTGTTGTGTGGAAGGTTGTTAATCCGACGGAAGCGCTGTTCGAAGTGGATGATTTTGAAAATTATGTCACGGTACAGAGTGAGGCGGCTTTGCGGAATATGGCGAGCCGTCATCCATATGACAGCGAAGATGATGAAATCTCGTTAAGGAAAAATCCGCCGTCCATTCTTGATGAACTGAAAGACGATATTCAGGACAGGCTGAACAAAGCGGGGATTGAAGTGATTGAAGCGCGTCTCTGCCATCTTGCCTATGCGCCGGAAATCGCCTCTGCCATGTTACAAAGACAGCAGGCGGAAGCCGTTGTTTCAGCCCGCGCAAAGATTGTGGAAGGTGCTGTCGGAATGGTTGAAATGGCGGTCGAGCGTTTGGCAAAAGATAAGACCATCAAAATGAGCGAAGAGCAACAATCGGATATGGTTTCCAATCTGATGGTTATCCTATGCGGTGACCGTCACGCACAGCCGGTCATTGATGTCGGAAAAAAATAAATGAACTGTGCGGGATAAATTTGTGCACAATCTTGATGATCTCTCATTACTGACACAGATCATACTCGGTGTTGTAACGGGTACATTGACCGGCTTGACCGGAGCATCCGGTATGTCTTTTCTTATCTCCGTATTGCTGGCGTTCAAAACCTCTGCCGGACAAATTATTGCGGCGACATTTGCCGTTGCCGGAACAAATGCCTCTTTCGCTATCCAGCCTTATTTACGTCAGCATAAGCCGTCTTTTCGCGACTATGTGGTTTTTGCGTTGCCAGCTGCTATCGGCAGCGTATGCAGCTATCTTCTGATCGGGGCGGGGCTCAGCAATCATTTTCTGGGCCTATGTTTGACGGGGTTTATGCTGATTGCAGGCATTTTTCTGCGTGCGAATGCAAAAAAACAGCAGAAGCAGTTATTGCATATGCCGGAACCCCTGATGGGTGTACTGTCTTTTCTGGCAGGCTGCATTATCGGTGTGTTCGGCGGTGGCGGCGCGATCTTCATCACGCTTGGGCTGGTTGTGCTGTTCGGCATTCAATATCATCGCGCCTTAATGTTGTCACTACTGATAACGGTTTTTACCTGTGGGCCACTGCTTGTTTTCAGTTACATGAAGGGAAATCTTGTTGTTCAGCCGATCCTTGTTATTCTTGCCGTCTCCGTTCCTTGTGCATTTATTGCGGGAATATGGGCGAATAAAGCGCCGGAAAAACTGATGAAACGTTTGCTTGGCGCCTATCTGATACTGATGTCACTTTATCTGTTTGCGGAAAAAATATGAGAATTGCGCGTATTCATATCAATCTGATCCGTTTGCCGTTTCGTGTCTCCTACGGGCATAAGCAGAAAATGCATAAAGATGTTTTTGCCGTGCTGTGCTGTATGGAAGATGAACAGGGGCATATTGGCTTGGGAGAATCCGTACCAAGAACCTATGTCACCGGAGAAACGGCGGAGAGCGCGTTTCGCGATGCGCAGAGTCTTGCAAGGCAGCTATTGGGCAAAGACATCACGTCCCGTGAAGAGGCGCAAAATTTGATATGCGGGCTGGCAGCGGATTGGGGGGCACCGTTTCCGTCCTGTGCATTCTGCTGCATCGATCTGGCGCTGCATGATTGTCTGGCGCAGTCGCAGGAAAAAGATATGGGGCGTTACCTTGGCGCGGAGATCCGGCCGCTTCCTTATACGGGCTCGATCGGACTGGGCGGAAAGGCTAAACTCCTTGCTCTGCTTGCACTCTACCGCATCAGCGGTATCCGTTCCTTTAAGCTGAAGGTCGGGGATGAGTATGATGGTGACCGCCTGAAAATAATCCGCAATTTCATGGGGCAGGATGCGCCCGTCTTTGCTGACGCGAATGGGGCGTGGAGCATGGAGGAAGCGCCGGAGAAAATAAACGATCTGGCAAAATACGGTGTTTGGGCGATTGAAGAACCTTTGCGCATTCCCATGCCTTCCGCAGCGGCGGAAGGAGAACGACAAAGCGATCGCGATGCCGTCTTGCAGGATGCGCATTTTGAGCAATATGCGCAGCTGCGGCGTGAAATATCTATGCCGGTTATTCTGGATGAAACGCTAATCTCTCCCCGTAGCTTTCAAAAAATCGTGACCCATCAGGCAGCTGATATTTTGAATATGCGCCTCTCGAAACTGGGGGGCTATAGTCTGGTGGCGCAAATGCTGGCGGAGAAGCCGCCGGAAATGAAATTCAGCTTTGGCGCAATGGTCGGTGAAAGTCCCGTTCTGGCGGCAGCAGGATATTTCCTTGGCTGTGCTTATTCTGACCATCTTTATATTCAGGGCTATTCGCACCGCATTTTGCACGGCACGCAATTTGTACAGGGCGGGCCATCCATGAAACACGGAAAAGTCTGCGCTCATGCCGCGCAAACAGGGTTGGGCTTAACGCTGAAAACGGATATCTTGAAAAAACTGACACTGAAAGAAGAAGAGCTGACGCATGGAAAAACTTAATCTGATTATTCTGGCAGGCGGCGAAAAAGGCCCGCTTTACGATGCTTATGGCTGCGACAACAAGGCGATGCTGCCTGTGCACGGCAAGCCTATGCTGGATTGGGTGATCGAGGCATTTCGGGAATCCGGCTGTATTGATAAAATTGTTGTTGTCGGATCAGAGGAGCTGGACGGCCTGTCCAGTATGAAATTTGTCGACAGACGCATTGAAGCGACCAAAAATCTCGGGCGTAATATCCTGCGCGGCATTGCTTATATGCGCTGGAAATATTACCGCCGTCAAACAGATCATCGGGGCTATATTATCTCGTTTTGCGATGCGGTGTTTCTGACACCGGAGGCGATCAGAGATGCCGTTGCGAATATTCAAGCGCATGACCATGATCTTGTCCTGCATTACGTTGAAAAAGAAACTTACGACAAAAATGATATCAAGGCGAAACGCACCTATATTCCCGTGGATGGAAAACATTATACGGGAACCGTGATCTATTATGTGCGGAAATTCAGAAATCTGCTGAACGGCTTGCATTTGTTTGACGATCTCAGAAAAAACCGCAAAGACCCGCACGGAATATTGCGTGTTTTGGGTCTGGAAGGTGCGACATTTGCGGAAATACCGGAAAGACTGTCACAGCGTTTCGGCCGCGATGTCGGCGTGTATGTTTCCGATTTTCCCGGGATGGGAATGGATGTTGATAAGCCCGCCGATTTTGAAGCCGCGGAAGAATTGCTAACGCCGCCGTAATTGTGCCATGTCCGAGAAAAAGAAACCCCACCCTCTCATCATATTGCTCGCCTGTGCTGTTTTGACGGCCTGCTCGTTTATTGCCGGATATTTTACGCTGGTGCAGCGTTTGGATCTGATAAAAGACGGCCTTTTGACTGACGGCGTTGTCACCGGGGTGCATATTGGTGTCAAAGGGATTAAAAATGTTGAAGCCTCCTTTGACACTGTAGATGGGGAAAGTGTGACAGGCCGTGATATCCACGCAACGCAGTGGAAGGCCGCCAATGAAACGGGCGAAAAGGTGCGGCTTTATTACGATTCTTCTCTTCCGGAGGTCATCTTGATTGAACGCGGTATCTGGATGTTTGCAAATCCCGCTTTCTTTTTATGCGGCGGTTTTGGGGGATTGGTTCTCATGCTTTACTTATGGTGCTCCTTGCGCCCACGG